>NZ_JBMKIC010000004.1:0-174811 GCF_049238665.1 Enterobacter cloacae complex sp. IR5450 | reverse complement strand
TGGTTCGAATCCAGGTACCCCAGCCATATTTCTTCGATCATGCGGTTCTCCGCGGTATTGGGGTATCGCCAAGCGGTAAGGCACCGGTTTTTGATACCGGCATTCCCTGGTTCGAATCCAGGTACCCCAGCCATCGAAGATTGCAGTACTGGCTACGTAGCTCAGTTGGTTAGAGCACATCACTCATAATGATGGGGTCACAGGTTCGAATCCCGTCGTAGCCACCATATTTACGTTATCGAATACGATTCGGTAAACTGAACATTGTTGGGGTATCGCCAAGCGGTAAGGCACCGGATTCTGATTCCGGCATTCCGAGGTTCGAATCCTCGTACCCCAGCCACTTTAAAGTCGTTAAGCAGTTTGTTTAACGCAATTGGGGTGTCGCCAAGCGGTAAGGCTCTGGTTTCTGATACCAGCATTCCGGGGTTCGAATCCCTGCACCCCAGCCACTTTAAACAAACAAGCCCGCTCTGCGGGCTTTTTTGTTTTTGTTGTTTAGAATAGTGCGGCCTGATGCCTTCACCCTAACCCTCTCCCACGGGGAGAGGGAATAAAGATCAGAGTCCGAGGGCGTACTTCAGGGCCTGACGCTTCAGACCACCGGCACGTTCCGCTGCCATCAATCCAATATTGCGCACAATACGCACCGGACCAACATCATTGCTGAACCCGGCATAGAACAGATCCATCCCCGACTGCATAATGAAGTTATCCGCCATACGGCGCGTCTGGTAGCGCTTCAGAACCTGATGGCTGGCCCAGGCTTCCGCGTGGGCGCGAGCGTTACCCAGCACATCCAGTAACGCATCGACGTCACGGTATCCCAGATTCACCCCCTGCCCCGCCAGCGGATGAATGGTGTGCGCCGCGTCCCCCACAAGCACCAGTCCTTCACGGGCATACTGCAACGCATGGCGTCGCATCAGCGGGAATGCGCCGGCGGCAACCGGGGTCACGTTGCCCAGACGGCTCGGGAAGTGCTGGCGGATTTCGCGCTGCAACTGATCCATGGACAGCCCCTGCAACTGTCGAATGCGCGCCGGTTTGTCGTACCACACCAGCGAAGCCCAGTTATCAAACAGCGGTAAGAATGCATGCGGGCCGTTCGGCGTAAAATGCTGCCAGGTGCTTTCGCCCGGCGCGTTTTCTGACTGAACGGTGATCAGCATGCAGGACTGCTGGTACTGCCAGGCATGGATCCCAATGCCTGCCATCTGCCTGACCTGCGAGTTCGCGCCATCCGCCCCCACCACCAGCTTCACGGCCAGCTCATCGTCGTTGTCCAGCGTCAGGAGATACCCGCCCTCATGACGATGCAGGCCTTTCAGCGAGTCCGGCACGCGCAACGTCACCTTCGGGTGCGCCTCCAGCGCCTGCCAGAGTGCCTGCTGGAGCACGTTGTTTTCCACCATATAGCCCAGGCGCGGCAGTTTCAGCTCGGCGGCATCAAACGACACGTGAGCATTTTCCCACTCCCAGGTTTCGAGACGGCTGTAAGGATGCGCGCGCATCGCCAGCACCGCCTCCCAGACGCCCAGCCCGCGAAGCAGATCAACAGAGGCCGCGCTGATGGCGGAAATACGCACGTCCGGTTGGCTGGCAGGATCGAATGCCGGCGGAGCCGCCTGTTCAATAACGGTTACGTCAAATCCCTGCTGCGCCAGCCCCAGCGCCAGTGCGCCGCCGACCATACCGCCGCCAACAACGGCAACTTCGGTGTTCAGGAGTGTCATGGTCACTATTCCTTATTGAAGAATACCTTAAGTTTACCGGATTTTTGCGGCCCTGAGGTTGACAACCTTCATACTGGTCACAACCGCACCAAAGCATTACAATACGCGGCTTGCAATCCTGAGCTGAGCAAGTCGATGACTAAAAAACTCCATATAAAAACCTGGGGCTGTCAGATGAACGAATACGATTCATCGAAGATGGCCGATCTGCTGGATACCACCCACGGATACCAGCTGACTGAAAATGCGAAAGAAGCCGATGTGCTGCTGCTGAACACCTGTTCAATTCGTGAAAAAGCACAGGAAAAAGTCTTTCATGTGTTAGGCCGCTGGAAGCTTCTCAAACGGAAAAATCCGGACCTGATCATTGGCGTGGGTGGCTGCGTCGCATCGCAGGAAGGTAAGCTGATCCGCCAGAGAGCCCCCTATGTGGATATCGTTTTTGGCCCTCAGACCCTGCACCGCCTGCCGGAGATGATTAATCAGGTTCGCGGCAGCCGTAGCCCGGTGGTTGACGTGAGCTTCCCGGAGATCGAGAAATTTGACCGTCTGCCAGAGCCGCGCGCTGATGGCCCGACCGCCTTCGTCTCCATCATGGAAGGCTGCAACAAATACTGTACTTACTGCGTGGTGCCTTACACCCGCGGTGAAGAAGTGAGCCGCCCGGCAGACGATATCCTGTTTGAAATCGCGCAGCTTGCCGCGCAGGGCGTTCGCGAAGTGAACCTGCTGGGGCAGAACGTGAACGCCTGGCGCGGGGAAAACTACGACGGCACCACCGGCAGCTTTGCTGAACTGCTGCGTCTGGTGGCGGCGATTGACGGCATCGACCGCATTCGCTTTACCACCAGCCATCCGATGGAATTTACCGACGACATTATTGACGTCTATCTCGATACGCCAGAGCTGGTGAGCTTCCTGCACCTGCCTATCCAGTGCGGCTCTGACCGCGTGCTGAACCTGATGGGTCGTCCACATACGGTGCTGGAGTATAAGTCCACCATCCGCAAGCTGCGTGAAGCGCGCCCGGATATCCAGATTAGCTCCGACTTTATCGTCGGCTTCCCTGGCGAAACCGCTGATGACTTCGAGCGCACCATGAAGCTCATCGGCGAGGTGAATTTCGACGTCAGCTACAGCTTTATCTTCTCTGCGCGCCCGGGCACCCCTGCGGCCGATATGGTTGATGATGTACCGGAAGAAGAGAAAAAGCAGCGTCTGTATATTCTACAGGAGCGTATCAACCAGCAGGCCAACGCCTGGAGTCGTCGCATGCTCGGCACTGTCCAGCGTATTCTGGTGGAAGGCACCTCCCGTAAGAGCATCATGGAACTGTCTGGTCGAACCGAAAATAACCGCGTGGTGAATTTTGAAGGCACCCCGGACATGATCGGTAAGTTTGTGGACGTCGAGATTGTCGAAGTGCTCACGAACTCGCTGCGCGGGAAGGTGGTACGCACTGAGGACGAAATGGGTCTGCGAATTGCACAGACTCCGGAATCCGTTATCTCTCGCACCCGCAAGGTCAACGACTCTGGCGTAGGTATTTACCAGCCGTGATCCTCCTGGCCTGCCTGTCCGGCAGGCCTTGTATTTCCTCTCATCACCCCCAATATCTACCGCAACGCTTGCGCCTTTATTCTATGGCGTGAATAATTTCGGTAATGACCGTTTTATTACGCCGTGTGGCCACAGGTCAGTTAACCAATTAAAGAGGAACAGTTTGAACATAGATACGCGTGAAATTAGCCTTGAGCCTGCAGACAACGCTCGCCTGCTGAGCCTGTGCGGGCCGTTTGATGACAACATCAAACAACTGGAGCGACGTCTGGGTATCGAAATCAATCGTCGCGATAACCATTTCAAACTCACCGGACGCCCAATCTGCGTCAACGCCGCGGCAGATATTCTCCGCAGCCTGTATGTTGATACCGCCCCGATGCGCGGTGAGATCCAGGATATTGAACCTGAACAGATCCACCTGGCCATCAAAGAGGCGCGCGTGCTTGAGCAGAGCGCGGAGAGCGTGCCGGACTATGGCAAAGCCATCAACATCAAAACTAAACGCGGCGTGATTAAGCCTCGTACCCCGAACCAGGCGCAGTACATCGCCAATATTCTCGACCATGACATCACCTTCGGCGTGGGCCCGGCGGGTACGGGTAAAACCTATCTGGCCGTTGCTGCTGCGGTCGATGCGCTTGAGCGTCAGGAGATCCGCCGTATCCTGCTGACCCGCCCTGCTGTTGAAGCCGGTGAAAAACTGGGCTTCCTGCCGGGCGATCTGAGCCAGAAGGTCGACCCGTATCTGCGCCCGCTGTATGACGCGCTGTTCGAAATGCTCGGCTTCGAGAAAGTTGAAAAGCTCATCGAGCGTAACGTGATTGAAGTGGCCCCGCTGGCCTACATGCGTGGCCGTACGCTTAACGACGCGTTCATCATTCTGGATGAGAGCCAGAACACCACTATCGAACAGATGAAGATGTTCCTGACGCGTATTGGCTTTAACTCGAAAGCGGTTATCACCGGTGACGTCACCCAGATTGACCTGCCGCGTAACACCAAATCGGGTCTGCGTCACGCCATCGAAGTCCTGGCCGAGGTAGAGGAAATCAGCTTCAACTTCTTCCACAGTGAAGACGTGGTACGCCATCCGGTGGTCGCGCGTATCGTTAACGCTTATGAGGCCTGGGAAGAGGCAGATCAGAAGCGCAGGGCCGAACTGGCCGCAGAACGTAAGCGCGAAGCGCAGGAGCATGAACAGAAATGAGTCAGGTGATCCTCGATTTACAGCTGGCCTGTGAAGATAATTCCGGCATGCCAGAAGAGGCACAGTTTCAGAAATGGCTGGATGCCGTTATCCCCCAGTTTCAGGAAGAATCAGAGGTCACGATTCGCCTGGTGGATGAAGCAGAAAGCCATGAGCTCAACCTGACCTACCGCGGGAAAGATAAGCCGACCAACGTGCTCTCTTTCCCGTTCGAAGCCCCTCCGGGCATTGAGATGCCGCTGCTGGGCGATCTGATCATCTGCCGTCAGGTGGTTGAGCAGGAAGCCAAGGAGCAGCAAAAGCCGCTGGAAGCGCACTGGGCACACATGGTGGTGCACGGTAGCCTGCATCTTCTGGGTTACGACCATATTGAAGATGACGAAGCGGAAGAGATGGAATCCCTCGAGACAGAGATAATGCTTGCTCTGGGCTATGAGGATCCGTACATTGCCGAGAAAGAATAGTCAGTCACTGACTACCATGCCGCCGCGCAGGGACATAGCGCGGCGGTTAACGTTGAACTAACAAGAGAACCCTTAACAAACGCCATGAGCGACGACAATTCACACAGTAGCGACACGACAACCACTAAAAAGGGATTTTTCTCCCTCATTCTGAACCAGCTTTTCCACGGCGAACCGAAAAACCGTGATGAACTGCTGGAGCTGATTCGTGATTCCGGGCAGAACGACCTTATCGACGAAGATACGCGCGAAATGCTCGAAGGGGTGATGGACATCGCCGACCAGCGCGTCCGCGACATCATGATCCCCCGCTCGCAGATGATTACCCTGAAACGCAACCAGACGCTGGACGAGTGCCTCGATGTGATTATCGAATCGGCTCACTCACGTTTCCCGGTCATCAGCGAAGATAAAGATCACATTGAAGGGATTTTGATGGCGAAAGATCTGCTGCCGTTTATGCGCAGCGATGCCGAAGCCTTCAGTATGGAAAAGGTGTTACGCCCGGCCGTGGTTGTGCCGGAAAGTAAGCGTGTGGATCGGATGCTGAAGGAGTTTCGCTCCCAGCGCTATCACATGGCGATTGTTATTGATGAATTTGGTGGCGTTTCCGGTCTGGTCACAATCGAAGACATCCTTGAGCTGATCGTGGGCGAAATCGAAGACGAGTATGACGAAGAAGAGGATATTGACTTCCGTCAGCTGAGCCGCCACACCTGGACCGTGCGCGCGCTGGCCTCCATTGAAGACTTCAACGATACCTTTGGCACCAGCTTCAGCGATGAAGAAGTGGACACCATTGGTGGTCTGGTGATGCAGGCCTTCGGCCATCTTCCGGCCCGCGGTGAAACCGTTGACATCGATGGTTACCAGTTCAAGGTCGCAATGGCTGACAGCCGACGTATTATTCAGGTTCACGTCAGAATGCCGGACGACTCACCGGTGCCAAAACTGGAAGATTAATGTAAATGGCATTTGCCCCACTCTTTGAACGCCAGCGCGTCCGTTTGCTGCTGGCGCTGTTACTCGGAGCCAGCGGTACGCTGGCTTTTTCTCCTTACGATATCTGGCCAGCCGCTATTCTCTCCCTGATGGGGATACAGGGGCTTACCCTGAACCGTCGTCCGGTACAGGCCGCGGCCATCGGCTACTTCTGGGGGCTGGGACTGTTTGGCTCTGGTATCAACTGGGTCTACGTCAGTATCGCGCAATTTGGCGGAATGCCGGGGCCGGTTAACGTCTTCCTGGTTGTGCTGCTCGCCGCCTATCTTTCGCTCTACACTGGCCTGTTCGCGGGCATCCTGTCTCGCCTGTGGCCAAAAACGACCTGGCTGCGCGTGGCGATAGCGGCACCCTTTGTCTGGCAAATCACCGAATTTCTGCGCGGCTGGGTACTGACCGGCTTCCCGTGGTTGCAGTTCGGCTATAGCCAGGTAGACGGCCCGCTGAAAGGCCTGGCCCCGGTCATGGGCGTGGAAGCCATCAACTTCCTGTTGATGATCGTCAGCGGCCTGCTGGTGCTGGCCCTGGTGACACGTAACTGGAAGCCGCTGGTTGCCGCGTTAATCCTGTTTGCCCTGCCCTTCCCGCTGCGTTATATCCAGTGGTTTACGCTGGAGCCCGCGCGCGCCACGCAGGTTTCTCTGGTCCAGGGCGATATCCCGCAGTCCCTGAAATGGGATGAGAATCAGCTGCTGAACACGCTGAAAATCTACGCCAACGCCACTGAAAAGGTGATGGGCAAATCGCAGCTCATCATCTGGCCTGAGTCTGCGATCCCAGACCTGGAGATCAATCAGCAGCCCTTCCTGAAGATGATGGACGATCTGCTGCGCGCACGCGGCAGTACGCTGATCACCGGAATTGTGGATGCGCGTCTCAATCAGCAGAACCGCTATGACACGTACAACACGATCATTACGCTCGGTAAGGGCAGCGAATACAGCTATACCTCCACCAATCGTTACAACAAAAACCACCTTGTACCGTTTGGCGAATTTGTTCCGCTGGAGTCTATTCTGCGCCCACTGGCACCGTTCTTTGATTTGCCGATGTCCTCATTCAGCCGGGGCCCTTACGTTCAGCCGCAGCTGCATGCGCACGGTTTTGCCCTGACGGCCGCCATTTGCTACGAGATTATCCTCGGCGAGCAGGTGCGCGATAATTTCCGCCCGGACACCGACTATCTGCTGACCATCTCAAACGATGCGTGGTTCGGTAAATCGATTGGCCCGTGGCAGCACTTCCAGATGGCGAGAATGCGTTCTCTGGAGCTGGCGCGTCCGTTGCTGCGCAGCACCAATAACGGCATTACCGCCGTGATTGGTCCGCAGGGTGAAATCCAGGCCATGATCCCGCAATTTACCCGTGAGGTGCTGACTACTAACGTCACGCCAACTACCGGGCTCACCCCTTACGCGCGCACCGGGAACTGGCCGCTTTGGATTTTGACCGTGCTGTTCGGCTTTGGCGCAGTGCTGATGAGCCTGCGTCAGCGTCGTAAATAACCTTACCTTCTGTTGCCGGGTGGCGGCTACGCCTTACCCGGCCTGCTCTCCGGCGCCGGCGCCGCCCGACAATTTCCTCCCAAACTTCAATTCTGGCACGCCTGTTGCTTTGTTTACTTACATCAACGCTGTCTGGCTTAACATGCAACCTTGTCGCACCAGCGTAGATCATCGGTAGCACCGAAACGGTGCAGCGAGGGATTATTGCCTCTGAATGGTGCGGCGCGCTTCGCAAAAATAAACAATAACGCAGCAAAATCTTTACATTAAGCCAGACTAAATGTTAACAAGCTTGCATAACACTGCACTCGCATTGCGCGAGATATAACAACATCACAATGGGTATCTATGCGTCACTGGCGCTGATAAGAAAGGAGTTGGGTATGCAATTACGTAAACTGGCCACAGCAATGCTGGTTATGGGAATGTCTGCGGGGGTTGTCCACGCTGAAGACGCTCCGGCAGCAGGAAGCACTCTCGACAAGATTGCCAAAAACGGCGTGATCGTGGTCGGCCACCGTGAATCTTCTGTCCCGTTCTCTTACTACGACAACACGCAAAAAGTCGTGGGCTATTCACAGGATTACTCCAACGCCATCGTTGAAGCCGTGAAGAAAAAGCTGAACAAACCTGACCTGCAAGTGAAGCTGATCCCCATCACTTCACAGAACCGTATTCCTCTGCTGCAAAACGGCACATTTGATTTTGAATGTGGCTCAACCACCAACAACCTTGAGCGTCAGAAACAGGCCGCTTTCTCGGACACCATCTTCGTTGTGGGCACCCGCCTGCTGACGAAGAAAGGCGGCGACATCAAAGATTTTGCTGACCTGAAAGGCAAAGCGGTTGTCGTGACCTCCGGTACCACGTCCGAAGTGCTGCTGCACAAGCTGAACGACGAGAAGAAAATGGACATGCGCATCATCAGCGCGAAAGACCATGGCGACTCCTTCCGTACCCTGGAAAGCGGCCGTGCCGTCGCGTTTATGATGGATGACGCTCTGCTGGCAGGCGAGCGCGCCAAGGCGAAGAAACCAGACAACTGGGAAATCGTCGGTACCGCCCAGTCGAAAGAAGCCTACGGCTGTATGCTGCGTAAAGGTGACGAGGACTTCAAGAAACTGATCGATGACACCATCGCTCAGGCGCAAACCTCCGGCGAAGCGGCAAAATGGTTCGACAAATGGTTCAAGAACCCAATTCCACCAAAAAACCTGAACATGAACTTTGAACTGTCTGACGACATGAAAGCGCTGTTCAAATCACCAAACGACAAAGCTCTTAACTAATTAGAACGACAGGGGCGGGATCTCCTGCCCTCTCGATTGTCGGGAAGCATGGACAGACTATACGTTGAGTGGTCGTTCCCCACTCAGCGCAAAAATTGAGCTTCTCACCAATCTTCGAGGGTAGCGCTGCTACCCTTTTTTTTCTGGAGTTTACTATGTCAATTGACTGGAACTGGGGCATCTTTCTGCAACAAGCCCCGTTCGGCAACACCACCTATCTCGGCTGGCTGTGGAGCGGCTTTCAGGTTACCGTTGCATTATCGATAACGGCGTGGATTATCGCGTTTCTTGTCGGTTCGCTGTTCGGTATTCTGCGTACCGTCCCTAACCGTTTTCTCTCTTCGATTGGCACGCTCTATGTGGAACTGTTCCGTAACGTTCCGCTGATCGTGCAGTTCTTTACCTGGTATCTGGTGATCCCGGAACTGCTGCCGGAAGATCTCGGCATGTGGTTTAAGGCCGAGCTGGATCCTAACGTACAATTTTTTGTCTCCTCTATGCTGTGTCTGGGGCTGTTCACCGCTGCGCGCGTCTGCGAGCAGGTACGTGCCGCCATACAGTCACTGCCGCGCGGGCAAAAGAATGCGGCACTGGCGATGGGCCTGACTCTGCCTCAGGCCTACCGTTACGTACTGCTGCCGAACGCTTACCGCGTCATCGTTCCGCCGATGACGTCCGAAATGATGAACCTGGTAAAAAACTCGGCTATCGCCTCAACCATTGGTCTGGTAGATATGGCGGCGCAGGCGGGCAAACTGCTGGATTATTCCGCTCACGCATGGGAATCCTTCACGGCGATCACGCTCGCCTATGTTCTGATTAACGCATTTATCATGCTGGTGATGAACCTGGTTGAACGCAAAGTACGCCTGCCGGGCAATCTGGGGGGCAAATAAATGTACGATTTTGACTGGAGTTCCATTGTTCCCTCCATGCCCTATCTGCTGGATGGACTGGCAATCACCTTAAAGATCACCGTTATCGCCATTATCGTCGGTATTGTCTGGGGCACCCTGCTGGCAGTGATGCGCCTGTCGAGCTTTAAGCCGCTCGCCTGGTTTGCCACGGCTTACGTTAACGTGTTCCGCTCCATTCCACTGGTCATGGTGCTGCTGTGGTTTTATCTGATTGTTCCCGGCTTTTTACAGAACGTACTGGGACTGTCGCCAAAGACCGATATCCGCCTGATCTCTGCCATGGTGGCGTTTTCCATGTTTGAAGCCGCCTACTACTCAGAGATCATCCGCGCCGGTATTCAGAGTATCTCGCGCGGGCAGTCCAGCGCTGCGCTGGCGCTCGGTATGACGCACTGGCAGTCTATGAAGCTCATTATTCTGCCGCAGGCGTTTCGCGCCATGGTTCCGCTGCTGCTGACGCAGGGCATCGTCCTGTTCCAGGATACCTCCCTGGTCTACGTGCTGAGCCTGGCAGACTTCTTCCGTACCGCCTCCACCATTGGCGAACGTGACGGAACGCAGGTTGAGATGATCCTCTTCGCGGGCGGGGTCTATTTTGTGATTAGTTTAAGCGCATCGCTGTTGGTCAGCTGGCTGAAGAAAAGGACGGTATAATGATTTCCCTGAAAAATGTTTCTAAATGGTATGGGCACTTTCAGGTGCTGACCGACTGCTCAACAGAAGTGAAAAAAGGCGATGTGGTGGTGGTCTGCGGCCCGTCCGGTTCCGGTAAGTCCACGCTTATCAAAACCGTTAATGGGCTGGAACCTGTCCAGCAGGGCGAGATTGTCGTTAACGGCACCAAAGTGACTGACCGCAAAACCAACCTTGCCCAGCTTCGCTCCCACGTAGGGATGGTGTTCCAGCATTTTGAGCTGTTCCCTCACCTCTCCATCATTGAGAACCTGACGCTGGCGCAGGTGAAAGTGCTGAAGCGCGACAAAAAAGCGGCGCGCGAAAAGGGGCTGAAGTTGCTGGAACGCGTCGGGCTGTCTGCACATGCGGATAAGTTCCCGGCGCAGCTTTCGGGCGGCCAACAGCAGCGTGTGGCAATCGCGCGTGCGCTGTGCATGGATCCGGTGGCTATGCTGTTTGATGAGCCGACGTCCGCGCTCGATCCTGAGATGATCAACGAAGTGCTGGACGTCATGGTGGAGCTGGCGCACGAAGGGATGACCATGATGGTGGTGACGCACGAAATGGGCTTCGCCCGTAAAGTGGCCAACCGCGTGATCTTCATGGATGAAGGGAAAATTGTTGAAGACTCACCAAAAGAAGAGTTCTTCGCAAATCCTAAATCTGAACGTGCAAAAGACTTCCTCGCCAAAATCCTGCATTAATCTTTTTAGTGCGCAATCTGCGGATTGCGCACTGCTTCACGCTTTAGATCTCTTTTTCTATTCGGCGTCACATCGCAGCGTTAACCTTGTCACAAATAATGCTGAGAATGGAGAACGCTATGGCACAGCCAATTATTCTCGACTGCGATCCGGGTCATGATGACGCGATCGCACTCGTCCTTGCTCTTGCTTCCCCTGAACTGGACGTAAAAGCTGTCACCTCCTCCGCCGGAAACCAGACGCCGGATAAAACCTTGCGAAACGTGTTGCGCATGTTGACGCTGCTGAAACGCACCGATATTCCTGTCGCAGGTGGCGCCGTTAAGCCGCTGATGCGCGAGCTGATCATTGCGGATAACGTTCACGGTGAAAGTGGGCTGGATGGTCCGGCGCTGCCGGAGCCGGATTTCGCACCGCAAAACTGCACTGCCGTCGAGCTCATGGCGAAGGTGCTGCGTGAAAGCGCAGAACCCGTGACGCTGGTGGCGACCGGCCCGCAGACCAACGTAGCGCTGCTGCTGAACAGCCATCCTGAACTGCACAGCAACATCGCCCGTATCGTCATCATGGGCGGGGCAATGGGGCTGGGGAACTGGACGCCAGCCGCGGAGTTCAACATCTTCGTTGACCCGGAAGCCGCGGAAATCGTCTTCCAGTCGGGCCTGCCGATTGTGATGGCGGGGCTGGACGTTACCCACCGCGCACAAATTATGGCGCAGGACATCGAACGATTCCGTTCTGTGGGCAACCCGGTTGCAACGACCGTGGCAGAGCTGCTCGATTTCTTTATGGAGTATCACAAAGCCGAGAAGTGGGGCTTCCACGGTGCCCCGCTGCATGACCCATGCACCATCGCCTGGCTACTGAAGCCGGAAATGTTTACCACGGTCGAGCGTTGGGTTGGTGTGGAAACACAGGGGAAATATACCCAGGGAATGACGGTGGTGGACTATTACTCGCTAACGGGAAACAAGCCGAATACCACGGTGATGGTGGATATCGATCGGGAAGCGTTTGTGGATTTACTGGCGGAGCGGCTGGCTTATTATTCTGCGGCCTGATGCCCTCACCCCGACCCTCTCCCACAGGGAGAGGGTGCAAACAGTTTTGCTTTTACCTACGGCTCAAACGGCCGACGCTGGAACTGGTCGTGCCCGCACTTCGGACACAGCGACAACACCTCCGGCGTATAAACGGCGATATGGTGGTGGCACTTCTCACACACCAGGTTCCCCAACCCCACTACTTCGCCGCTGTGATAGACACCGTGGTGGTTTAAATCCTGAAACACCTCACGCCATTCCAGCTGAGTTTTATCGGTAATATCCGCCAGCTCCTGCCACAGGCTCTCTTTGATGACCCGCATAAAAACGCTGTCGCCGATCTCGTCCTGGCTCTCTTCATAGCTTCGCGCGAACTCCTCCAGGTCACGGCGCACGGCGCGCGTCACCTCTTCCACTTCGGTTCGCGTTAACTCACCCGTTTGCGTCACGCGTGCGCGTGCCTGTTCGACCAGCGCGTCGATATCACGCTCGCCGTTACGCAGCCGTTCCGTCAGAGTCGCTACCAGTTCACGGTAAAATTGAGCAACCTTGTTCATCATTTTGCCTCCCGGGTAAGTAACTGTCTCTAATAATAGACCTTATTTCGCCGCCGCTTTGTCAGGTGAAGCACAGACCCGGTAAATTCCTGCAAAGTGCATTTGCGTGAAAGGCTGTTTTGACGCGGGCGTTTGGGCTATGCTATGCGGATCTGAATTACCACATCCATTGGCTACATTTGTAGCTGTATTGAACACAGGACCACTGGCTGCCATGCAAGAGCAATACCGCCCGGAAGAGATAGAATCAAAAGTCCAGCAACACTGGGACGAGAAGCGCACCTTTGAAGTAACCGAAGACGAGAGCAAAGAGAAGTATTACTGCCTGTCGATGCTTCCCTATCCTTCTGGTCGACTACACATGGGCCACGTGCGTAACTACACCATCGGTGACGTGATTGCACGCTACCAGCGCATGCTGGGCAAAAACGTTCTTCAGCCTATCGGCTGGGATGCGTTCGGCCTGCCTGCTGAAGGCGCGGCGGTGAAAAACAACACGGCACCGGCTCCGTGGACGTACGACAACATCGCGTACATGAAAAACCAGCTGAAAATGCTGGGCTTCGGCTATGACTGGAGCCGCGAGCTGGCAACCTGTACCCCGGAATACTACCGCTGGGAGCAGAAATTCTTCACCGAGCTGTATAAAAAAGGCCTGGTGTACAAGAAGACCTCTGCCGTTAACTGGTGCCCAAATGACCAGACCGTTCTCGCGAACGAACAGGTTATCGATGGCTGCTGCTGGCGCTGCGACACCAAAGTAGAGCGTAAAGAGATCCCGCAGTGGTTTATCAAAATCACCGCCTACGCTGACGAACTGCTGAACGATCTGGACAATCTGGACCACTGGCCAGATACCGTTAAGACCATGCAGCGCAACTGGATCGGCCGTTCCGAAGGTGTGGAAATTACCTTCAACGTTGAGAACTACGATCAGACCCTGACCGTCTACACCACCCGCCCGGACACCTTCATGGGCGCGACCTACCTGGCCGTGGCCGCAGGTCACCCGCTGGCGCAGAATGCGGCAGAAAACAATCCGGAGCTGGCGACTTTCATCGACGAATGCCGCAATACTAAAGTGGCCGAAGCCGACATGGCGACGATGGAGAAAAAAGGCGTTGATACCGGCTTTAAAGCTATTCACCCGCTGACAGGCGAAGCGATCCCTGTCTGGGCCGCCAACTTCGTACTGATGGAATACGGCACAGGCGCCGTGATGGCCGTGCCGGGTCACGACCAGCGCGACTACGAATTTGCCACCAAATACGGCCTGACCATCAAGCCTGTTATTCTTGCTGCTGACGGCTCTGAACCCGATCTCTCTGAGCAAGCGCTGACTGAAAAAGGCACCCTGTTTAACTCCGGTGAGTTCAGCGGCCTGAGCTTCGAAGAGGGCTTCAACGCCATCGCCGACAAGCTGGCCTCCCTGGGCGTGGGCGAGCGTAAAGTGAACTACCGTCTGCGCGACTGGGGCGTTTCCCGTCAGCGTTACTGGGGTGCGCCAATCCCAATGGTGACGCTGGAAGATGGCACCGTGATGC
Source organism: Enterobacter cloacae complex sp. IR5450 (assembly GCF_049238665.1). Taxonomy (NCBI): domain Bacteria; kingdom Pseudomonadati; phylum Pseudomonadota; class Gammaproteobacteria; order Enterobacterales; family Enterobacteriaceae; genus Enterobacter; species Enterobacter cloacae complex sp. IR5450. Next base: position 160,605 of record NZ_JBMKIC010000004.1, on the reverse strand, counting down.
CAACGCCGGAAGATCAGCTGCCGGTGATCCTGCCGGAAGACGTGGTCATGGACGGCATCACCAGCCCGATCAAAGCCGATCCTGAGTGGGCGAAAACCACCGTCAACGGTCAGCCAGCGCTGCGTGAAACCGACACCTTTGACACCTTTATGGAATCCTCCTGGTACTATGCGCGCTACACCTGCCCACAGTACAAAGAAGGCATGCTGGATTCTGATGCAGCAAACTACTGGCTGCCGGTAGACATTTACATCGGTGGCATTGAACACGCCATCATGCACCTGCTCTACTTCCGCTTCTTCCACAAACTGATGCGTGACGCAGGCCTGGTCAACTCCGACGAGCCGGCAAAACAGCTGCTGTGTCAGGGTATGGTGCTGGCAGATGCGTTCTACTACGTTGGCGCGAACGGCGAGCGTAACTGGGTTTCTCCGGTTGATGCGATTGTCGAGCGCGACGAGAAAGGCCGTATCGTGAAGGCGAAAGACGCTGAAGGTCATGAACTGGTTTATACCGGCATGAGCAAGATGTCCAAGTCTAAAAATAACGGCATCGACCCGCAGGTGATGGTTGAGCGTTATGGTGCGGATACCGTGCGTCTGTTCATGATGTTCGCCTCCCCGGCAGATATGACCCTTGAGTGGCAGGAATCCGGCGTTGAAGGGGCCAACCGCTTCCTGAAGCGCGTCTGGAAACTGGTTTACGAGCACACCTCTCAGGGCGATGCGCCAGCGCTGAACGTAGCTGCACTGACTGAAGATCAACAGGCGCTGCGTCGTGATGTTCATAAAACCATTGCGAAAGTCACCGATGATATTGGTCGTCGTCAGACCTTCAATACCGCAATTGCGGCTATTATGGAACTGATGAACAAGCTGGCGAAAGCCCCGCAGGATGGCGAGCAGGATCGCGCGTTAATGCGTGAAGCGCTGCTGGCGGTCGTTCGCATGCTGAACCCGTTCACGCCGCACGTTAGCTTTACCCTGTGGCAGGAGCTGAAAGGCGAAGGCGATATCGACAATGCGCCGTGGCCAGTGGCGGATGAATCCGCTATGGTGGAAAACACCACGCTGGTGGTGGTGCAGGTTAACGGTAAAGTGCGCGGTAAAATTACCGTCGCGGTCGACGCAACCGAAGAACAGGTTCGCGAGCGCGCAGGCCAGGAGCATCTGGTCGCGAAATACCTTGAGGGCGTTACCGTACGTAAAGTGATCTACGTACCTGGTAAATTGCTGAATCTGGTCGTTGGCTAAGCGCGGGAGGATACGTGCGACAACTGGCAACAATACTCTTATCTCTGGCGGTGCTTGTCACCGCTGGCTGCGGCTGGCACCTGCGCAACACCACGGCAGTGCCTGCGCAGATGAAAACGATGATCTTCGACTCATCCGATCCGAACGGACCGCTGAGCCGGGCCATTCGTAACCAGCTGCGTTTGAACGATGTTGAACTGATCGAGAAGGGAACCCTGCGTCAGGATGTTCCTTCGCTTCGCGTCCTGAAATCAACGCTGGCAAAAGACACTGCGTCAATCTTCCAGGATGGGCGGACGGCGGAATATCAGATGGTGCTGACCGTTAGCGCGGCTGTTCTGATGCCAGGTAAAGATATTTACCCTATCAGTACCAAAGTCTACCGTTCGTTCTTCGATAACCCGCAGACGGCGCTGGCGAAAGACGCCGAAGAGCAGATTATCATCAAAGAGATGTACGATAAGGCTGCGGAACAGCTGATCCGTAAGCTGCCTACCATTGCCGCGTCGACGAAAAAAGGCGCTGACGTCATCGAAACACCGGATGCCCGCACGCCGGATATGCCAACGTCGCTGGGTAACTGATGATCAGGTTGTATCCTGAACAACTCCGCGCGCAGCTCAACGAAGGGCTGCGCGCGGCCTATCTGCTACTCGGCAACGACCCCCTGTTACTCCAGGAAAGCCTTGATGCGGTTCGCCATGCGGCAGCCGCGCAGGGTTTCGATGAGCATCATACGTTCCAGATCGATAACAGTACCGACTGGAACGCTATCTTCTCGCTTTGTCAGGCCATGAGCCTGTTTGCCTCTCGTCAGACAATCCAGATCCTGCTGCCTGAGAATGGTCCTAACGCTGCCATCAATGAACAGCTGGCTATGCTGGTGAGTTTGTTACACGGCGATCTGCTGCTTATCGTACGCGGCAACAAACTCACAAAAGCGCAGGAAAACGCTGCCTGGTTTACCCGGCTAACCCCCAGTGCGGTGCTTGTCTCCTGCCAGACTCCAGAGCAGGCGCATCTGCCAAAATGGGTTGCCGCGCGAGCAAAGCAGCACAATTTGCAGCTGGATGAGGCCGCCAGTCAGCTCCTGTGCTACTGCTACGAAGGCAACCTTCTGGCACTGGCGCAGGCGCTGGACAGGCTCGCCCTGCTGTGGCCCGATGGCAAGCTGACGCTGCCGCGCGTGGAACAGGCGGTGAATGATGCCGCGCACTTTACCCCCTTCCACTGGGTTGATGCGCTGCTGTCGGCGAAAAGTAAACGTGCTCTGCACATCCTGCAACAGCTGCGCCTGGAAGGGAGTGAGCCGGTCATCCTTCTCCGTACGCTCCAGCGCGAATTACTGCTGCTGAACAACCTTAAACGCCAGTCAGCACACACGCCCCTGCGCGCCTTATTCGACAAACATCGCGTCTGGCAAAACCGTCGGGCGATGACCACGGAGGCGATAAACCGCCTGAACCAGGAGCAGTTGCGTCAGGCAGTGCAACTTCTGATGCGCGCCGAACTGACGTTAAAACAGGATTACGGTCAGTCTGTCTGGGCGGAGCTGGAGAGTCTCTCTTTGCTGCTCTGCCATAAGGCTCTGGCAGACGTATTTATCGATGGGTGATATGCATTCTTTACAGGCAATGTATGGCGGGACCTTCGACCCGGTGCACTATGGGCATCTTAAGCCGGTAGAAATCCTCGCGAATTTGATTGGCTTGCAGCGGGTGATCATCATGCCCAACAATGTTCCGCCGCACCGTCCTCAGCCAGAAGCAACCAGCGAGCAGCGTAAAGCGATGCTCGCGCTGGCTATCGCCGATAAGCCTCTCTTCACGCTGGATGAGCGTGAACTGCGCAGGGATACCCCTTCCTGGACATCGCAAACGCTGCGGGAGTGGCGCGCTGAGCAGGGGCCCATGAAACCGCTGGCGTTTATCATCGGCCAGGATTCCTTGCTCAACTTTCCCAGCTGGTACCAGTACGAAACCATTCTGGAAAACAGTCATCTGCTGGTCTGCCGCCGTCCGGGCTACCCGCTGACCATGCGCGACGCGCAGCATCAGCAGTGGCTTGACGCACATCTGACGGACAATATAGAAGACCTGCACAGTCTCCCCGCCGGGAAAATTTACCTCGCTGAAACGCCGTGGTTTGATATTTCCGCGACCCTCATCCGCGAGCGTCTCCAGCAGGGTTTAGACTGTGACGATCTCCTCCCCTCGCCCGTGCTGGCCTATATCCTTGCGCACGGTCTGTATCAGAAAAGTACAGATGTCTGAGCATCGCCGGCGAAATTGTCCGTTAATGATTATCCTGCCTTGACAGGCTAAGCCATACTGATATCCTCCGCTGCCAGACTTTCCCGCCGATCGCTGCTTTACAGAAATTGTTTTACAAAAATGGCGATGCAATCTCAGGCGGAGGGTGGGATGATACCCGCCTTCAAAAGCCGGGCGGTGACATTTGTCCCGCGACTGGCGTCAGTTCAGGTATACTGACTGGCCACGAATTCATAGTTGTACAATCTCATTCACCCAGGGGGAAAACTTGCAGGGTAAAGCACTCCAGGATTTTGTTATCGACAAAATTGATGACCTGAAAGGTCAGGACATCATCGCTATCGACGTTAAGGGTAAATCCAGCATCACCGACTGCATGATCATCTGCACCGGCACCTCAACTCGTCACGTTGTTTCGATTGCTGACCATGTTGTTCAGGAATCGCGCGCGGCAGGGCTGCTTCCGCTGGGCGTTGAAGGTGAAGCGACCGCTGACTGGGTGGTTGTCGATCTCGGCGATGTGATTGTCCACGTCATGCAGGAAGAGAGTCGTCGCCTGTATGAGCTGGAAAAACTCTGGGGTTAATGCGTGAAGTTGCAACTGGTCGCCGTCGGCACCAAAATGCCGGACTGGGTACAAACCGGTTTTACTGAGTATCTGCGTCGTTTCCCAAAAGATATGCCGTTCGAACTGGTGGAGATCCCAGCAGGAAAGCGCGGCAAGAACGCAGATATCAAACGTATTCTCGATAAAGAGGGAGAGCTGATGCTGGCTGCCGCAGGCAAAAACCGCATCGTGACCCTCGATATCCCGGGCAAACCCTGGGATACGCCGCAGCTGGCGCACGAACTGGAGCGCTGGAAGCAGGATGGTCGGGACGTCAGTCTGTTGATTGGCGGACCAGAGGGGTTATCTCCCGCCTGCAAAGCGGCAGCAGAACAAAGTTGGTCACTCTCGGCGCTGACGCTGCCCCACCCGCTTGTACGGGTTCTCGTGGCAGAAAGTTTGTATCGCGCATGGAGCATCACTACCAACCACCCTTATCACCGCGAGTAATGACTGACCAGGGTAATTTAAGCAGCGGATGAAACTACAGAATTCTTTTCGCGACTATACGGCTGAGTCCGCGCTGTTTGTGCGCCGGGCGCTGGTCGCCTTTACGGGGATTTTGCTGCTTACCGGCGTGCTGATCGCCAACCTCTATAATCTGCAAATTGTCCGCTATACCGATTACCAGACCCGCTCAAACGAAAACCGTATCAAGCTGGTGCCCATCGCGCCCAGCCGCGGCATTATCTACGATCGTAACGGCACGCCGCTGGCGCTTAATCGCACCATCTACCAGATAGAGATGATGCCCGAGAAAGTGGATAACGTGCAGGATACCCTGAACGCGCTGAGAAGCGTTGTCGACCTGACTGATGACGATATCGCTGCGTTCAAAAAAGAGCGCGCACGTTCTCACCGCTTCACCTCCATTCCGGTAAAAACCAACCTGACAGAAGTGCAGGTCGCCCGTTTTGCCGTTAACCAGTACCGTTTCCCCGGAGTGGAAGTCAAAGGCTATAAACGCCGCTACTATCCTTACGGCTCCGCGCTGACGCACGTCATTGGTTACGTCTCCAAAATCAACGATAAAGACGTCGAACGCCTTGATAAAGACGGCAAGCTGGCTAACTACGCCGCAACCCATGATATTGGCAAGCTGGGGATCGAACGTTATTACGAAGATGTGCTGCACGGTCAGACCGGGTATGAAGAGGTTGAAGTTAACAACCGTGGCCGCGTGATCCGTCAGCTGAAAGAGGTGCCCCCGCAGGCGGGGCATGACGTCTATCTGACGCTCGACCTGAAGCTACAGCAGTATATCGAGACGCTGCTGGCGGGTAGCCGTGCTGCGGTTATTGTGACCGACCCGCGTACCGGCGGCATTCTGGCGATGGTTTCGATGCCAAGCTACGATCCGAACCTCTTCGTGGATGGCATCTCCAGCAAGGATTACTCCGGCCTGCTCAACGATCCAAACACGCCGCTGGTAAACCGCGCGACGCAGGGGGTTTATCCTCCAGCTTCAACGGTTAAACCGTATGTCGCCGTGTCTGCGCTGAGCGCGGGCGTCATCACCCGTAATACCAGTCTGTTTGACCCCGGCTGGTGGCAGTTGCCTGGCTCTGAGAAACGCTACCGCGACTGGAAAAAATGGGGCCACGGCCATCTGAACGTGACCAAATCACTGGAGGAGTCGGCGGATACCTTCTTCTATCAGGTCGCCTACGACATGGGTATTGACCGTCTGTCTGAATGGATGAGCAAGTTCGGCTACGGGCATTACACCGGTATAGATTTGGCGGAAGAGCGTTCCGGCAACATGCCAACCCGCGAATGGAAGCTGAAGCGCTTTAAAAAACCCTGGTATCAGGGTGACACCATTCCGGTGGGGATCGGCCAGGGCTACTGGACGGCAACGCCGCTGCAAATGAACAAGGCGATGATGATCCTCATCAACGATGGCGTCGTGAAAGTGCCGCACCTGCTGCAAAGCACCGTTGAAGACGGCAAAAAAGTGCCATGGATACAGCCGCACGAGCCGCCGGTGGGTGACATTCATTCCGGATACTGGGAAATCGCGAAAGACGGCATGTACGGTGTAGCCAACCGCCCTAACGGGACGGCGCACAAATATTTCGCTGGCGCACCGTATAAGGTAGCCGCGAAATCAGGTACGGCTCAGGTCTTCGGTCTTAAAGCGAATGAAACTTACAACGCACATAAAATTGCCGAACGTCTGCGTGACCACAAGCTCATGACGGCGTTTGCCCCTTATGATAACCCGCAGGTTGCGGTGGCGATGATTCTGGAGAACGGCGGCGCAGGCCCGGCGGTGGGTACCATCATGCGTCAAATCCTCGACCACATCATGCTGGGTGACAACAACACCGAACTGCCAGCTGAAAACCCGGCAGCCGCTGCGGCGGAGGACCAATAATCATGACGGATAATCCGAATAAAAAATCGCTGTGGGACAAGATCCACATCGACCCAGCCATGCTGCTGATTCTGCTGGCTCTGCTGGTCTATAGCGCCCTCGTTATCTGGAGCGCCAGCGGCCAGGATATCGGCATGATGGAGCGTAAAATCGGCCAGATCGCCATGGGTCTGGTTATTATGGTGGTGATGGCGCAAATACCGCCGCGCGTGTACGAGGGCTGGGCGCCCTATCTCTATATTTTCTGTATCATTTTGTTGGTGGCAGTAGATGCTTTCGGCGCCATCTCGAAGGGGGCACAGCGCTGGCTGGATCTGGGGATTGTCCGCTTCCAGCCGTCGGAAATCGCCAAAATCGCCGTCCCGCTGATGGTGGCGCGCTTTATTAACCGCGACGTCTGCCCGCCGTCGTTGAAAAATACCGCCATTGCGCTGGTGCTGATTTTCCTGCCGACGCTGCTCGTGGCCGCACAGCCGGACCTCGGTACCTCGATTCTTATCGCCCTCTCCGGCCTGTTCGTCCTGTTCCTGTCCGGCCTGAGCTGGCGTCTGATTGGTATCGCCGTGGTGCTGGTTGCCGCGTTTATCCCTATCCTCTGGTTCTTCCTGATGCATGATTACCAGCGTCAGCGCGTTATGATGCTGCTCGATCCCGAGACCGATCCGCTGGGCGCAGGCTATCATATTATTCAGTCGAAGATTGCGATTGGCTCCGGCGGCCTGCGCGGCAAAGGCTGGCTGCACGGTACGCAGTCGCAGCTCGAATTTTTACCGGAACGCCACACCGACTTTATCTTTGCCGTTCTGGCTGAGGAGTTAGGGCTGGTTGGCATCCTGGTTCTGCTTGCACTCTACGTGCTGCTGATCATGCGAGGTTTGTGGATTGCCGCACGCGCCCAAACCACCTTTGGTCGCGTGATGGCAGGCGGATTAATGTTGATTTTGTTCGTTTATGTCTTCGTAAATATTGGTATGGTGAGTGGGATTCTGCCGGTTGTCGGCGTACCGCTGCCGCTGGTGAGTTACGGGGGCTCGGCACTGATCGTGTTGATGGCCGGGTTTGGTATCGTCATGTCGATCCATACCCACAGGAAAATGTTGTCCAAAAGCGTATAAAAATAAGGGGATCGCAATGCGTAAGCAGTGGCTGGGGATCTGCATCGCAGCAAGTTTACTTGCCGCCTGTACAAGTGATGATGGTCAGCAACAGGCAACCGTCGCGCCGCCGCAGCCTGCGGTCTGTAATGGCCCGATTGTCGAGATTAGCGGTGCCGATCCCGTTTATGAACCGCTGAACGCCAGCGTGAATCAGGATTATCAGCGCGACGGTAAAAGCTATAAAATCGTTCAGGATCCTTCCCGTTTCAGCCAGGCTGGCTTTGCTGCCATCTATGACGCTGAGCCCGGCAGCAACCTGACCGCGTCGGGTGAAACCTTCGATCCGATGCAGATCACGGCTGCACACCCGACGCTGCCTGTCCCGAGCTATGCACGCATCACTAACCTGGCGAATGGCCGAATGATCGTGGTGCGTATCAACGATCGCGGTCCTTACGGCACCGATCGCGTGATCTCCCTGTCCCGCGCGGCGGCCGACCGTCTGAACACCTCAAACAATACTAAAGTGCGTATCGACCCAATTATCGTAGCGCAGGATGGTTCGCTGTCTGGCCCGGGCACGGCCTGTACCACGGTCGCGAAACAGACCTATGCCCTGCCCGCTCGCCCGGATCTGAGCGGTGGTATGGGGGGCGCTTCAACGCCGGCAGTGCCCGCGCAGCCGCAGGGTGAAGTGCGCGCCATCAGCAACGATACGCTGCAAAGTGAAGACGCGACAGGCGCCCCGGTGAAAAGCAGTGGTTTCCTTGGCGCACCCACCACGTTAGCGCCGGGCGTGATTGAATCAAATGAACCTGCCCCAGCGCCTGCGCCCGTCGTTGCTGCACCCGCTGCACAACCCGCCCCGGTGACCGCGCCTGCTGCTACGCAGACTGCGACGGCGAGCGGCAGCTACGTGGTTCAGGTTGGCGCTGTCAGCGATCGGACCCGTGCAGAGCAATATCAGCAGCGTTTAAGCAAACAGTTTGGCGTGCCAGGCCGCGTTGAGCAAAACGGTGCGGTATGGCGTATCCAGATGGGTCCGTTTGCCAGCAAATCGCAGGCAGCATCCCTGCAACAGCGTTTGCAGAGCGAGGCGCAGCTCCAGTCGTTTATCGCTGTTGCAAAATAATTATTCGGTGGTATCCGAAATGTCAGTTTGTGTAAACCACGTTAACACTCTCATGATGAAAGTCGGATGCCTGCCCGTATAGCATTTGCTATAGTAAGGCACTTTTTTTAATTCCATCACGGATGTCGTAGTTCTGACCATGAAGACCACTTTTTCTGCTCGTTTTGTGCAGCGCATGGCGCTGACCACGGCCCTTTGCGCTGCTGCGTTCTCCGCAGCTCACGCGGATGACCTGAACATCAAGACCATGATCCCTGGCGTTCCGCAGATCGACGCGGAATCCTACATCCTGATTGATTACAACTCCGGCAAAGTTCTGGCAGAACAGAACGCCGATGCCCGCCGCGATCCGGCCAGCCTGACCAAAATGATGACCAGCTATGTTATCGGCCAGGCTATGAAAGCAGGCAAATTCAAAGAAACCGACCTGGTGACTATCGGTAACGATGCGTGGGCAACCGGCAACCCCGTGTTCAAAGGTTCATCGCTGATGTTCCTGAAACCTGGCATGCAGGTTCCGGTCTCTCAGCTTATCCGTGGCATCAACTTGCAGTCCGGTAACGACGCCTGCGTGGCCATGGCTGATTTTGCCGCGGGCAGCCAGGACGCGTTTGTGGGCCTGATGAACAGCTACGTCTCCGCGCTGGGTCTGAAAAACAGCCACTTCCAGACCGTTCACGGCCTGGACGCCGAGGGTCAGTACAGCTCCGCGCGTGACATGGCGCTGATCGGTCAGGCGCTGATCCGCGACGTGCCAAACGAGTACTCTATCTACAAAGAGAAAGAGTTCACCTTCAACGGCATTCGTCAGACCAACCGTAACGGCCTGCTGTGGGACAACAGCCTGAACGTCGACGGTATCAAAACCGGCCACACCGATAAAGCTGGTTATAACCTGGTGGCCTCCGCCACTGAAGGCCAGATGCGTCTGATCTCTGCCGTGATGGGGGGGCGTACGTTTAAAGGACGCGAAACGGAAAGCAAAAAACTGCTGACCTGGGGCTTCCGCTTCTTCGAAACCGTGAACCCGCTGAAAGCCGGTAAAGAATTTGCCTCTGAACCTGTCTGGTTTGGCGATAACGACCGCGCTTCCCTGGGTGTGGACAAAGATCTCTATCTGACTATCCCACGCGGTCGTATGAAAGATCTGAAAGCCAGCTATGTGCTGAATACCACCGAGCTGCACGCCCCGCTGCAAAAGAATCAGGTCGTGGGTACTATCAACTTCCAGCTGGATGGCAAAACCATCGATCAACGCCCGCTGGTGGTGCTGGAGGAGATTCCTGAAGGCAATTTCTTCGGCAAAATCATTGATTACATTAAGCTGATGTTCCATCACTGGTTTGGTTAAAAATTGAACACTTGAAAGTGTGATTTTGATCCCCATATACTACGTATCAGTAAAACTCCCGCCCCGTGGCGGGAGTTATTATTTTTTACACACACGCCGGAGCTGACATGAAAACCAAACTTAACGAACTGCTTGAATTCCCTACCCCTTTTACTTACAAAGTAATGGGTCTGGCGAAACCTGAGCTGGTTGATCAGGTGGTTGAAGTGGTACAGCGCCATGCGCCGGGCGACTACTCTCCATCAGTCAAACCGAGCAGCAAAGGTAATTACCACTCGGTCTCAATCACCATCACTGCGACACACATTGAGCAGGTTGAGACGCTGTACGAAGAGCTCGGCAATATCGAAATTGTTCGTATGGTGCTGTAGTCCCTCTGCGGTTACCCGGTTTGCCGGGTAACCCACTTCCCCGCTGTGATATACTCCGCGTTACCTATTCTCCCTTGTCTTCGGAGACGTCCTTTTGTACCAGGATAAAATTCTTGTTCGCCATCTTGGGATACAGCCTTACGAGCCAGTCTCTCAGGCTATGCATGACTTTACCGATATGCGCGATGACACCACCCCTGATGAAATCTGGCTGGTTGAACACATGCCGGTGTTTACTCAGGGCCAGGCAGGAAAAGCCGAACATTTATTGATGACGGGTGATATCCCGGTGATCCAGAGCGATCGCGGTGGACAGGTAACCTACCACGGCCCGGGCCAGCAGGTAATGTATGTCCTGCTTAACCTGAAACGCAGAAAGCTGGGCGTACGTGAGCTCGTGACCTTACTGGAACAGACCGTGGTGAACACGCTCGCTGAGTACGGTATCGACGCTCATCCTCGCGCCGATGCCCCGGGCGTCTACGTGGGAGAGAAGAAAATCTGTTCGCTGGGGCTGCGTATCCGTAAAGGCTGCTCGTTCCACGGGCTGGCGCTGAATATCAATATGGATCTGACCCCTTTCCAGCGCATCAACCCATGCGGGTATGCGGGTATGGAAATGACGCAAATGCGCCAGTGGGTCGCTACCGCCACGCCTGAGAATATCCGCCCCGTGCTTTTGAAGAATTTTTTAGCGCTGCTTAACAATCCTGACTACGAATATATTGCTGCTTAACACACTTCCGGCAGTGGTTCGGTTATTTGACCAGCCACTGCTTAATTGCCGCATTTACGCTTTACAATAAACCGCATATTCTATATTTTCGAGTCGCCCATATATTAGCGTCCCATATTAATTAGAACCTTAATAGTACCATCACCGGGTATCGTGTAACGTGCGTGATAATCACCCAACTGCTTGTTTTCGATAAACAAGGGAAACTTACGAAACACTTTACGAATCTCTGCAAGCATAATAAATAAATTCAACTATCATTCATATTGTGAATGAATACGGAGTAAGAGCGTGGAGCCTACTAATTTACCAGCCAAACGCCTGAATGAAACCAGCGGCGAAGATAAGCCGCAAATTTTCCGGACTTTACGTAATATTGATCTCAATTTATTGACTATTTTTGAGGCGGTATATGTCCACAAAGGTATCGTTAATGCTGCGAAAATTCTTAATCTCACACCCTCTGCTATTAGCCAGTCAATTCAAAAATTGCGCGCGATATTTCCCGATCCCTTATTTATTCGTAAAGGCCAGGGCGTAACCCCCACCGCGTACGCCACCCATCTGCATGAGTACATCAGCCAGGGTCTGGAATCGATTCTGGGCGCGCTGGATCTCACCGGCAGTTACGATAAGCAACGAACCATCACCATAGGCACCTCTCCCTCTGTGGGCGTTCTGGTCATGCCCGCTATTTACCAGGCTGTTAAACAGCATGCGCCACAGCTGCTGATCCGCAATGTGCCCGTTAACGATCCGGAAACTCAGCTGGCGCAATTCCAGACGGACCTGATCATCGACAGCAACAGCTTCGCGGCCAGAGCATTAGGGCATAACGTTCTCTATACCGACTCTCTGGCGCTCGTTTGTCGTCAGAATCATCCTGTATTGAGCGCACCTTTGACGCCTGAAAATTTGCGTCATTACGAACATGCAACCTTTATGTCCGAGGGGCAGGGCCCGGATCCGCTGCGCCAGCGTATTGACGAACTGTTCCCGGACCGTCTGATCAGCTTCAGCAGTTACAATATGTTTACCCTCGCGGCCCTGATTGGCAGCAGCGATTTGCTCTGTATTATGCCTGTGCGTCTCTTCGCTTTGCTTCAAAAATGCTGGCCGCTGGAGAGGATTCCATTGAGTCAACTTACGACGGAATCTGTTGAAATCTCACTGCATTACAACAAGCTAAGCCTGCGCGATCCGGTGCTGGAAAACGTCATTAACGTGATCCGCCAGGCTTTCTGATCCCGCCTTTCAGCGCAAGCCCCTGCCGCAAGCGGGGCAAAAGGCACAAAACAACAACTATTTTACAAATTGGCGACCTGGCAGGCTGCTTTATCGCCCCTTTAAATGATATACTGCCTGTCGTTCGTTCAAAAATAGTTGATAATTACAACATTCCCTTGAATTGAAACGCTTTCCTTCGATATTCGCAACTGGAACACGCACGCTATGAGTAAACCCATTGTGATGGAACGCGGTGTTAAATACCGCGATGCCGATAAAATGGCCCTTATCCCGGTTAAAAACGTGGCTACAGAGCGCGAGGCGCTGTTAAGAAAACCGGAATGGATGAAAATCAAACTTCCGGCCGACTCTTCGCGTATCCAGGGGATCAAAGCGGCGATGCGCAAAAATGGTCTTCACTCTGTCTGTGAAGAGGCCTCGTGCCCTAACCTTGCTGAATGTTTCAATCACGGTACCGCGACATTTATGATTCTGGGTGCCATCTGCACCCGCCGCTGTCCGTTCTGTGACGTTGCCCATGGCCGTCCCGTTGCGCCAGACGCTAACGAACCGCAAAAACTGGCGCAGACGATTGCCGATATGGCGCTGCGTTATGTTGTTATTACCTCCGTTGACCGTGACGATCTGCGCGATGGCGGTGCTCAGCATTTTGCTGACTGTATTACCGCCATCCGCGAAAAAAGCCCGAACATTAAGATTGAGACGCTGGTGCCGGATTTCCGTGGCCGTATGGATCGCGCGCTCGATATCCTGACCGCGACGCCACCAGACGTGTTCAACCACAACCTGGAGAACGTACCGCGTATCTACCGTCAGGTACGTCCCGGTGCAGACTACAACTGGTCGCTGAAGCTGCTGGAACGCTTTAAAGAAGCCCATCCGCATATTCCAACCAAGTCTGGTCTGATGGTCGGCCTGGGTGAAACCAACGCTGAGATCATTGAAGTGATGCGCGATCTGCGCCGCCACGGCGTCACCATGCTGACGCTGGGCCAGTACCTCCAGCCAAGCCGTCACCACCTGCCTGTACAGCGTTACGTAAGCCCGGATGAGTTCGATGAAATGAAAGCCGAAGCGATGGCGATGGGCTTTACCCATGCCGCGTGCGGTCCGTTTGTTCGCTCCTCTTATCACGCCGATATGCAGGCGAAGGGCGAAGAAGTGAAATAAAGCTGTAAAATTTATTTACAGTAAAACAAAAAACCGGCCTCGTGAGCCGGTTTTTTTATGCAAGCCTTGCAGCATTGCCATTACTCTTTGTGTGAAAGCTTCTGTGCAGTGATGTCATCTTCGGCACTTTTCTTCGCTGCCGCGTCGTCATCGTTCATTGCTTTCTTAAAGCCCTTAATGGCAGCACCCAGGTCTCCACCCAGCGTGCGTAACTTCTTGGTACCGAACAGCAGGACGACCAGTGCGGCAACCACCAGCAGTTTGGTAATACTAATCTCACCCATAAATACCTTCTTTACATGAAACAGGCTGCATTCCGCCAAAAAACCTGAACGTATTAACGGTCATTTGGCGCGTGCACACAATAGCAATCTGTAACAAGGTGAATCAAGCATTGTTGAAAAAAACATCACATTAATTGCGGTGGCGCAAACCTGCGGTTGCGCAGAACAGGTAATTGCTGCCGCGCAAGCGCTATTCGGGCTGAAATTATCTCCGTCAGCAATAACGCAGGCGTCTCTGCCGCCGCCGCAACCGTCACTCCCAGCGGATCGACAACTCTGCTCTGCCCAATATTTTTGTTACCACATTCACCCGCGGCTACCACGTAACAGGTGGTATCCAGCGCGCGTGCTGCCAGCAGCGTCGCCCAGTGATGCTCCTTAAGCGGTCCTTTGACCCACGCAGCGGGCAGAACCAGCACCTCCGCCCCCTGCAATGCCAGGTTCAGCGCCAGCTCGGGAAAACGGATATCGTAGCAGGTCATCAGGCCAACCTTAAAACCCTCCACCTCAATCAGCGGCGGAATTACACTCCCCGGATCGACCAGGCGCGACTCCTGAACGCTGAACGCATCATACAGATGAAGTTTGGCGTAGCTCGCGACAATGGCACCCTCACGTATCGCCACCAGCGTGTTCACCGCGCGCCCCGGCGAGGACGGAATATGGACCGTCAATATGGTGGTGAGCGTGTTGCCAACGCTTTCGGCCAGCAGTCGTTTCAGAAACCCCCCTTCCAGCGTTTGCGCAGACTTTACCGACAGATCCGGATCGCCATCATCACGGGCCAGTAACGCCTCGGGAAGTACCAGCAACGACGCCCCCTTTTGCTTCGCCGCATGCATCAGGGAGACGCATTTATCCGCGTTTTCATTCCAGTCCGGCGTCACCGCGAACTGCCCTACTGCAACATACATAATTGTCTCCCGGTCAAAAACAGCGTTACACTCGACGCACTTACACAGCAAATAGCAGGTATTGACAGTGTTACAACTACTTATAGCCGTTTTTATTGGTGGAGGCACGGGTAGCGTTGCGCGGTGGCTCTTAAGCATGCGGTTTAACCCTCTGCATCAGGCCATTCCGATGGGGACACTGGCGGCAAATCTGATCGGGGCGTTTATTATTGGGATGGGGCTGGCCTGGTTTAATCGCATGACCAACATCGACCCTATGTGGAAGGTTCTGATTACAACCGGTTTCTGCGGCGGCTTAACAACGTTTTCTACCTTCTCTGCGGAGGTGGTGTTTCTGTTTCAGGAAGGCCGGATGGGCTGGGCGCTGACGAACATTGCCGTTAACATGCTTGGCTCGTTTGCGATGACTGCGATCGCATTCTGGTTATTTTCCTCCGCCAGCGGACATTAAGCACGGCAACCTTAATGTTGGCTTAATTTTTCTCTGTCACTCTTGGCTCAATATTGAACGAGGGTGATAGCATGAAAGAAAATCTCTTAGGCGTGGGTATGGTATTGCTAAGCGTCGCGATCGTCGCCAGCTTCCTGAAGATCTATCTTATCGGTTGATCCAGAACGAAAAAAACCCGCTCATTGAGCGGGTTTTGAAATTCTTGCTGACGCGTCTGAATTACAGAGCGATTACGTTAGCAGCAGAAGGGCCTTTGGCACCGTTAGTGATTTCGAACTCTACGCGCTGACCTTCAGCCAGAGTTTTGAAACCATTAGACTGGATTGCAGAGAAGTGTACGAACACGTCTTTGCTGCCATCTTCAGGAGTAATGAAACCGAATCCTTTGGACTCATTAAACCACTTAACGTTACCTTTAATCTTAGACATCAAAATTACCTTTACATTAAAAAACGACACAAATGCTGTGTCGGGTATCAGTACAACAATTGTGAGGCGTTTTGTCCAGCGGATCTTTGATAAAAAGTGACAAAAGTCGCGTTAATTTTCGCTGTCCGATTTTTATTCTTTACATTTCAATGTCTGTGCATTTTTTGGCCGATTTAGCAGAAAAACTCAGTTAAAACTGAAACCGCATCCAGGCAAAGTAAACGTTACCGTTGTTATAGGTACCCGGTATGTAGGTCATCTGAAACGTCGCCGGAACGTAACCAATGGAGGCAAGCGGCAGCAGTACCGGAACAGGAATGTATTTCCAGTTATCACGCGCCGTAAACCCTGCCGTATAGCCCAGCCCGAGACGGAAGTTGTCGTCCGATAACGGACGCCAGGTTTTTTCCCAGCCGTAGCCACCAATAGGCTCCCATTTATTGTAGGAGTCCTTAAACGCCATCAGGTATAGGCCATGCCAGTTACCTTTTTCATCCCAGCGAGACTGACCGAAGCCGGCCCCCCACGGACGTTCGTTATAACGGTCTGTTTTTTCTTTATCGTAGGCGAAACGTGCATGCCACGTAATGGCCGGAATATAGAGATCGTAATGCTCAGGTTCATTCCATGTTTGCGCGACGTTATCCGTGAAGGTGGTGAACCAGCCTTTATCCGCTGTATTGCTGTCTGCATTAACAGCAAACGCACACGATAACTGCCCAATAATAAACAACAAAATCAGGGGGAATTTAATTCGTACAATCACAATGCCATTACCATATTTAGTATTCGGTGCAGACCTTAACACAGAATACTTGAATGAACGCTTAACAGCATGGGTGTTATTCCTAATTACCATCCCGTTCCTGGGAATAATCTGAGGATACATAAACTGCATGCCTGAATAAGCACATGCAGTTGACATATTTAACGTTGATGTAACAATTTGTAGAGTGCGGGAATAACTAACATCGACAATAACGGTGCCGTTACCATGCCACCAATCATCGGCGCGGCAATACGTTGCATCACCTCCGAGCCACTCCCACTCCCCCACATGATGGGCAGCAGTCCTGCCATAATAGTAGCGACCGTCATCACCTTCGGACGCACGCGCAGCACGGCACCTTCGTGGATCGCCCGCATCAGCACCGTATTTCCCCCTTCTGGCTCCAGCCTGTGATATTTATCGATCGCATGATTCAAATAAAGAACCATAATTACGCCGAATTCTGCCGCCACTCCGGAGAGGGCGATAAAGCCAACGCCCCCCGCCACTGACAAATTATATTCAAGCAGCCACAATAACCACACGCCCCCAATAAGCGCGAACGGCAATGTCCCCATTATTATCAGGACATTTGATATCCGCCTGAAGGTTAACCATAAAAGGACGAATATAATCATCAGCGTGACAGGTAAAACTATTTTGAGCCTCTCGGTCGCCCGTTCCAGATATTCAAACTGCCCGGACCAGGAGAGAGACACGGCCTGCGGCAATACCACCTTCTCTCCCACCCGTTTTTGCATTTCATCCACGGCGGATTTCAGATCGCGCCCGCGCAAGTCAACATAGATCCAGCTGGAAAGGCGCGCGTTTTCACTTTTTAGCATCGGTGGGCCTTCCGTCACGACGATATCGGCCAATTCCCCCAGCGCCACCTGGCTACCGCTGGCGGTCACTACCGGCAACACCCGCAACGCGTCGACGTTATCACGCAAATCGCGGGGATAACGCAGGTTGATGGGATACCGCTCGCGTCCCTGGATCACCTCGCCAATGTTATCGCCCCCGACCAGCGTGGAGACCAGGCTTTGCAGTTCATCGACGGAAACGCCGTAGCGCGCGGCTTTTTGCCGATCGATACGAATATCCACGTAGCGTCCGCCTTCCAGACGCTCCGCCAGCGCAGAGGAGACGCCAGGAACGTCCTTCACCACCTGCTCAATCTGCCGGGCCACACGCTCAATGTCGGCAATATTATTGCCGTTCACCTTAATGCCGACCGGGCTTTTGATCCCGGTTGCCAGCATGTCCAGACGGTTACGGACAGGCGGCACCCACACATTGGCAATGCCCGGCAGCGACACGGTTTTATCGAGCTCCTCCACCAGCTTTTGCGGCGTCATTCCTGGCCGCCACTGCTCGCGGGGCTTAAAGTGGATGGTTGTTTCCAGCATGGTTAATGGCGCGGGATCGGTTGCCGACTCTGCCCGACCGGCTTTGCCAAACACGCTCGCCACCTCCGGGACGCTTTTGATCAAGCGGTCCGTCTGCTGAAGCAGCCGTGATGCCTCGCGAGCAGAGATCCCCGGCAGCGTGGAGGGCATATAGAGTAAATCTCCTTCATCCAGCGGCGGCATAAATTCGCTTCCCAGGCGGCTCAGCGGCCAGAGCGTGGCGATCAGCAGCAGACATGCCAGTGCCAGCGTCGTTTTCGGGAAGGTCAGTACCTTGTCCAGCAGCGGCTCATACAGGCGGATCAGGAGGCGGTTGATCGGGTTTGCCTTCTCATCCGGGATTTTCCCGCGAATGAAAAAGCCCATTAGCACCGGCACCAGGGTGATCCCAAGCCCGGCGGCCACGGCCATCGACCAGGTTTTGGTGAACGCCAGCGGCGAGAACATTCTCCCCTCCTGCGCTTCCAGCGAAAAAACCGGTATAAATGACAGCGTGATGATTAACAGGCTGCAAAACAGCGCCGGTCCCACTTCAACCGCCGCCTTTTCCGCCAGACGCCAGTATTCCCCCGGCGCGGGCTCCTTGCCCGGATTATCATGCCGCCACTGCTCCAGCACCTTGTGCATGTTTTCAATCATCACAATTGCGGCATCCACCATCGCCCCGATGGCAATGGCGATCCCGCCGAGCGACATCATATTCGCGTTAATGCCCTGATAGTGCATCACCACAAAAGCCCCGAGGATCCCCAGCGGCAGAGAGACCATCGCCACCAGCGCGGAGCGCAGGTGGAACAGGAACAGCGCACACACCAGTACCACCACGGCAAACTCTTCGAGCAGCTTGTGCGTCAGCGTTTTGACCGAGTCCTCAATCAGCGTGGAACGATCGTAGACCGGAACAATCTCGACTCCCTGCGGCAGCGTTTTTTGCAGCTCGCTCAGTTTCGCTTTTACCGCGCGAAGGGTTTCCAGCGCGTTCTGCCCGTAGCGCATCACGATTACGCCGCCAGCAACCTCCCCTTCACCGTTAAGCTCCGCCACACCCCGGCGGATCTCCGGGCCAATGCCAATGGTGGCGACATCTTTCAGCAGGACAGGTACGCCATCGCGGGTGGCGATCACCACATTGCGAAAATCCTCCAGCGAGCGCAAATAGCCCGTTGTCCGCACCATATACTCCGCTTCGCCCATCTCCAGCAGGGCGCCGCCGCTCTCCTTATTGGCGGCCTGCACCGCGCCGGATAGCTGGCTGTGGGTAATATTCAGCGCGCGCATTTTCGCCGGGTCCGCCACGATCTGATACTGACGCACCATTCCGCCAATACTTGCCACCTCAGATACATTCGGTACCGTCTTAAGCTCGAACTTAAGCGTCCAGTCCTGTAGGGCCCGCAGATCTGCCAGGCTGTGTTTTCCACTACGGTCGATCAGTGCATATTCGTAGATCCAGCCGACGCCCGTCGCATCCGGCCCCAGCGACACCTTCACGCCCGGCGGAAACTGCGCCTGTACCTGGCTTAAATATTCCAGCACCCGGGATCGCGCCCAGTAGAGATCGGTGCCATCCTCAAACAGCACATACACATAAGCGTCACCAAACATTGAAAAACCGCGCACGGTTTTAGCGCCCGGCACAGACAACATGGAGGTTGTCAGCGGCCAGGTCACCTGATCTTCAATCACCTGCGGCGCTTTCCCGGGGTAACTCGCTTTGATAATGACCTGCACATCAGACAGATCGGGCAACGCGTCCAGCGGCGCGCGCTGCACCGCCCACCAGCCCCAGCTGGCCATCATCAGCGCGGCCAGGATCACCAGCAGGCGGTTACGCAACGAGGCGCGAATCACAGCGGCAATCATGGCGTCACCTCCGGCATCACGCTACGCAGGCTGGCTTCGGAATCAATGAGGAATTGCCCGGACGTCACCACCTTATCGCCCTCTTTGACCCCGGACAGGATCGCCGTCCAGCCCTGCGCCGTCAGGCCGGTTGTCACCGTCACAGGCCGGAAATAACCGTCCCCGCTAGCCAGCAGCAGACGCGCAGACTCTCCGCTGTTAATCACCGCCTCTTCCGGCACCGCCAGCACCGGCGGGCCTTTCATCTCTTCCGCACGCCTGACGGAGAGGTACATGCCCGGCTTCAGCTTATGTGCGGAATTTTCCAGCACGATACGGGCTTTCAGGGTTCGCGTGGTCGTCTCCATCTGCGGCAGCAATTCGCTGACCGTGCCGTGGAATTGCTCCCCCGGCCAGCTTTCTGACGTTGCGACCACGTTGCTGCCCACTGCCAGAGACTGCGCCTGCGTTTGCGGGTAATCGACCACCAGCCAGACCGGATCGAGCCTGGCGATCTCAAACAGCGGCGCCGTTGCGGTGATTTGCGCCCCTTCCCGCACGTCCAGCTTCACCACATACCCCGCCCGGTCAGCGCGCAGGGTGAGCGTGGTCTGCGGCTTACCGCTACGCTCCAGCAAACGAATGACCTCTTCCGGCATAAACTGCAACGCCAGCCGCTCGCGTGCGGCGCGGGTCAATGCGGCATCGCCAAGCTGACGAACCGCGAGATACTCCTGCTGGGCGGTGGTCCACTGCGGGATCCACAGTTGCGCCAGCGCCTCTCCGGCTTTCACCTGCTGCTGCGGCGCATTAACAAACAATTTTGACACCACGCCATTGGCCGGGGCTGACACCACCGAGACGTTACGTTCATCCGTTGCAACCGTGGCAAAGACCGAGAACGGCGAAACCAGCTGGCGCATCTCAACGTTGGCGGTTTTCATCCCCAGGTTTTGCTGCTGTTGAGTGCTGATGGCCACGCCTGACGCCGCCTGTGCTTCATCGGCGTAGCGCGGGACCAGATCCATATCCATAAAGGGGGATTTACCCGGCTTATCGAAGCGCTGACCGGGCACCATAGGGTCGTACCAGTAAAGCACCTTACGTTCAGAGGGTTGTGCAGCCGCAGCCGGCTGATGCGTCTGCTTCTGTCCGACAAAATAGCCGCCAGCGGCAGCTATCGCGATGGCAATCGCCATTAACGTTGTTTTTTTCATTGCGCCAGCTCCTGCGGGATCAGCCAGTTCACGGCAGCCCAGGTTCGCGCCATTTCGCGCTCCGCCTGGTTCACCGCCAGTTCCGTATCCAGTACGCCACGACGCGCCTCCAGCAGGGCCGGAAGCGCCGACTGTCCAGAGCGATATTGCGCCGTCAGTACCGCCAGCCGTTGACGCTGCAACGGTAGTACCTCGTCCCGCTGTCGCTGCCACACCGTTTGCGCAGCCTGATACTGCGCCACCAGCGTTTGCACCTGGGCAATGTGTTCGCGCTTGAGCAGCGTCAGTTGATCCACCGCCTGCATAGAGCGGGAAACATCGGCGGCGTAATTCTTGTCCTGACGTTTTGACTGGAACAGAGGCAGATCCACGCTGAACATCACGCCAGCCATATCGTCATAGCCTTCAGCGCGGTGGGCGTAATAGACCTCCACATCCACATCGGGTATCGCCGCCACGGCAGATTGCGCTGAACGCGCTTTCGCGGTCTCGGCTTCACGTCGTGCGGCCTCCACTTCCGGGTGCCTGACGATCCCCTCCTGCAACGTTTTTTCATCGGCAGGAAGACGCTGATAGCGCGGCAGCGGACCGCGAACCGCCGTAATCGCGTGCCCCGTAAGCTCCAGCAGACGGCTTTGCGCCAGCTGCACATCCCGCTGCGCCAGCGTCTCTTTGTCGCGCATGGAGCTGAGGATCATTTGCAGGGCCAGTACGCTGTCCGGCATTGCGCTTCCCGCCCCGACGCTCGCCTTCTGCACGCCGCGCTGACGTTCCGTTTCACGGACCAGCGTTCTGGCCGTGTTCAGTGCCTGCTGGGCCAGCGCCAGATCCAGCCAGGCCTGGGCGGTATCACGCTGAAGCGCGGCGCGGACGGCCTCGGATTTTGCCAGCACGCTTCGCGCCTGCGCCTGAAAGGTCTGCGCTTTACGTTCCCGCTTCTCTGAGCTGACGTAGCTTTGCATGATGCCAACCTTCTGCATGGTCATCCCTTCGCGCGTCAGCCGCCGATCGTTGCTGCCCTGTACCGGCACGTTTTCGATACCGAATTTCAGTTTTGGGTCAGGTAATTGCGTGGCGGAATCCGCCATCGCATCCAGCGCCTGCGCTTCGTTACGGCTGGCGGAAAGTTCTGCTGAGTAGCGCTGGGCTTCGGTCAGGGTGTGTCGAGCGTCCACGGCTCCGCCTGCGCGGCGGAGGTTAACAGGCCGAACAACACCCCACCGAGCCACAGGCTCAGTGTGTGTTGTTTCATGGTGACCTCGCTTAGCGCGCTGGCGTCAGCGAGATAATCTGGAAACCGTCACCCGCACGCTCAAGCGTGAAGGTCACCTCATCCCCCGGTTTGGTGCCATTCAGCGTGGCGCCGGCAGATAAAGTAAACGGCATGGTCATCGCTGACCATTTTAGTTCCGGTATGGCCTCGTGCCGGAGCATGACGGCGCTGTCAGAGATCGACTGAACCACGCCGCGGCCCTGCCAGGTCTGGTTTGCCTGAACGGTATAAGAAGCGAAAGAGACGGACGCGCCAACCAGCGCGGAAAGGAATACGGTACGCATGATAAAACTCCTGTTAAACGTTAAGTAAATAAAATCAACGAATTAACAGGTTTTTACTCCCGAAACCGGCAATAGCGGATCGTTGCCGGCGGCCCCACAGCAGGAGGGGTAACGGACCACGCAGAATGGCTTGCAGACGAGCACTCTGGCGGAGTTAAGGTCAGGGTCATGGCGGCAGGCAGCGCCACCAGATGCGGCTGGGCAGGATCTTTTTGTACCTGATCCGGCACACAATGTTTTTCACACAGCGGTGAAGCACCGGCAGCATAATGCGGCCCCGGTTGCGCCATCATCTCCATATGCTGGATGGTGGCCACCTCGCCGCGCAAATCCATTGAACATTGATGGGAGGCGACGGCCACCTGAGTCTGGATCAACAGCCAGCCAAACGCCAGCAAAAACATCAGCAGATGTTTTTTGATAAAGCGCAGGCGATATGTCCAGGTGGCGTACATATTGAGATCGTCGGACAGGAGAAAGTGAACCGAGTATAAGCAGGCAAAAGAATGAAAGAGGAGTGGTTTTAAAGAGATTTACGTTTTAAATCGATTGTCGGCAAGTAATACTCAAAACCTTAACACTTCACCATCAATTTAATGACATATAATATCTATTCATCAGGTCAATAACGTCTTAATATAAATGACGCAGGGTTAGCAAAAATATCGTCATCAGTGCCTTTAGTAGTCTCTTTCTTGATTTTAATCAGCAAGGACTGGACATTTATTCGGCACATTTCAGCTTCTTTTTTATTGATTATTTGTCTCTCGGGCAGCAAGGAAATAGGGGAAATCATGCTTACTTTTCTCGAACTCCTCATTGGAGTCGTGGTCATTGTCGGTGTAGCACGCTACATCATTAAAGGTTACTCAGCCACCGGCGTGCTATTTGTCGGCGGCCTGACGCTGCTGATCATTAGCGCGCTAATGGGTCATCAGGTTTTACCCGCCAGCGAAGCCAGTACCGGATATACCGCTACCGATATTGTGGAATATATAAAAATTCTGCTGATGAGCCGCGGCGGCGATCTGGGCATGATGATCATGATGCTCTGCGGATTTGCTGCCTATATGACCCATATCGGCGCGAATGATATGGTGGTAAAGCTGGCTTCTAAGCCGCTGCAATATATTAACTCCCCCTATCTGCTGATGGTCGCGGCCTATTTCCTGGCCTGTCTGATGTCATTAGCCGTTTCCTCAGCAACGGGCCTTGGCGTGCTGTTAATGGCAACTTTATTCCCGGTAATGGTTAACGTCGGGATCAGCCGTGGTGCAGCGGCGGCTATTTGCGCCTCTCCGGCGGCGATTATTCTCTCCCCTACTTCCGGTGACGTAGTGCTGGCCGCGAAAGCCGCGGAAATGTCGCTAATTGACTTCGCCTTCAAAACCACACTGCCGATCTCCATCACCGCTATTCTCGGCATGGGCGTGGCGCATTTCTTCTGGCAGCGCTATCTCGATAAGAAAGAGAACGTCAGCCACGAAATGATGGACGTCAGCGAAATCACCACTACCGCCCCGGCGTTTTATTCCATCCTGCCCTTCACGCCGATTATTGGCGTGCTTATTTTCGACGGCAAATGGGGCCCGCAGCTGCACATCATCACTATCCTGGTGATCTGTATGCTGCTGGCGGCCATCCTGGAGTTCGTTCGTGGTTTTAACACCCAGAAAGTGTTCACGGGTCTGGAAGTAGCCTTCCGCGGTATGGCGGATGCCTTCGCGGGCGTGGTGATGCTGCTGGTTGCCGCGGGGGTGTTTGCCCAGGGGCTGAGCACCATCGGCTTTATTCAGAGCCTGATCTCTATCGCCACCTCGTTCGGCTCGGCCAGCATTATCCTGATGCTGGTGCTGGTGGTGCTGACCATGCTGGCGGCGATGACCACCGGCTCCGGTAACGCGCCGTTCTACGCCTTTGTTGAGATGATCCCTAAGCTGGCACACTCCTCCGGCATCAACCCGGCTTACCTGTCCATTCCAATGCTTCAGGCCTCCAACCTGGGTCGTACCATTTCTCCGGTATCGGGCGTGGTGGTTGCGGTTGCGGGGATGGCGAAAATCTCTCCGTTTGAAGTGGTAAAACGCACGTCAGTGCCGGTGCTGGTTGGCCTGATTATCGTTATTATCGCCACCGAAGTACTGGTTCCCGGCGCTGCCTAAGCGAAATTCCTGATTTCCAAAAAGCGCCTGCGGGCGCTTTTTGTGCTTTAATAACCCCCAGAAATTAATCGCGCCCAACCAATCAGGAAAGCAAATGTTCAGGAAGGATATCGTTATCCCGTCTGGCGCAGTAGCGCTTGCACTCTGTGTCTTCTCAATTCAGGCAGATCCGCTTAAGCCAACCCAGTACGACGATTTCGATCGCTACGTTCTGGCCCTTTCCTGGCAAACCGGATTTTGCCAGAGCATGGTCGAACGTAACCGTGACGAACCGGAAGAGTGTCGCCTGCAAAAAGAGAGCAGCAACAAAACCGATTTTCTGACCGTCCACGGCTTATGGCCAGCATTGCCGAAATCGATTGCCGCTCGCGGAGTGGATGAACGCCGCTGGATGCGCTTCGGCTGCGCCACTCGTCCGGTTCCGAATATGCCGGAAGCAAAAGCCAGCCGCAAATGTGACGCCGCAGAGACCGGACTATCGCTAACGGGCGCGGCGAAGCTGAACAGCGTGATGCCCGGCGCGGGCGGCAACTCCTGCCTTGAACGTTATGAATACGCGAAACACGGCGTCTGCTTTGGTTTTGATCCCGACGCTTACTTCGGCACCATGGTGCGCATGAACCAGGAAGTGAAGCACAGCGCGGCAGGAAAATTTCTGGCGGAAAACTATGGCAAAAGCGTCCGCCGCAGCGACTTCGATGCAGCCGTGGCCAAAAGCTGGGGAAAACAGAGCGTAAAAGCGTTCAAGCTTACCTGCCACGGCAATCCGGCTTATCTGACCGAAATGCAGATCTCGCTGAACGCCAGCACCATCAACAACCCACTCTCTGCCGGCTCCTTTGCGCCACAGCCGCATCCGGGCAACTGCGGCAAACAGTTTGTCATTGATAAAGCCGGTTACTGATGCTGCGCCGGGCAACTTTTTGCCCGGTTTTTCATCGGCTTCCGTGATATGACGATTAACCTCACACTTCCGCTCACACGCATCATTTTTCCAGCAAAAGCATTATTAATCTGGTAAACATCACTGAAACCTCCCCGTCATAATCGTGGCGTTATCTACAGGAGGAATTTCACATGGCTAAAAAACTGATTGCACTGTGCGCCTGCCCGATGGGCCTGGCACATACCTTCATGGCAGCCCAGGCGCTGGAAGACGCGGCGACGGAAGCCGGTTATGAGGTAAAAATTGAAACCCAGGGCGCGGACGGGATCCAGAATCGCCTGACCCCGCAGGATATTGCCGACGCTGACATTATCATCCACGCCATCGCGATCACCCCGGAAGACAATGAACGCTTCGAAACGCGCGACGTGTATGAGATTACGCTTCAGGACGCCATTAAAAACGCGGCAGGCACCCTGAAAGAGATCGAAGAGATGATTGCAGCAGAACAATAATAATCTTCACATCCAGGGGTTTTCGTCATGGCTATTAAAAAACGCAGCGCGGTTCGCCCGAACAGTCACGAGGGTGACACACTTGCCATCAAATCCGCACCGGTTGCCGCCGGTGCGTCTTTCTGGAAAGAGCTTCCACAGCACATTATGTCGGGGATATCCCGCATGGTGCCAACACTTATCATGGGCGGGGTTATCCTCGCCATTTCACAGCTTATCGCCTACGTCTGGCTGGAGATCCCGCCTGACACCGGTATTCTCGACGCGCTTAACTCAGGCAAATTCACCGGTTTCAATCTCTCGCTATTGAAATTTGGCTATCTGACTGAATCGTTCGGCGGGCTGCTGTTCAGCTTCGCCATCCCAATGTTTGCCGCCTTTGTCGCCAACTCTATCGGCGGAAAACTGGCCTTCCCGGCCGGGTTTATTGGTGGCCTTGTCGCCACGCAGCCGACGCTGGTGCTGAACTTTGATGCGGAAAAACTGACCTGGCTTGCCACCAAACCCGTGCCCTCCACGTTTATTGGCGCACTGATTATCGCCATAGCCGCAGGCTATCTGGTCAAATGGCTGAATAGCCGCATTAACGTTCCACAGTATCTGCTGGCCTTTAAAAGCACCTTTCTGATCCCAATCCTCTCGGCGCTGTTTGTGATGCAGGCGATGTATTACATCATCACGCCGATTGGCGGCTGGCTGAATGCAGGTATGCGGACCGTACTGCTGGCGGCGGGTCAGGCGGGCTCCATGATGTACGCCATCGGGATGGCGGCGGCCACGGCGATTGATCTTGGCGGCCCCATTAACAAAGCGGCGGGATTTGTTGGCCTGGGGCTGACAACCGATCATGTCCTGCCCATCACCTCCCGCGCCGTGGCGATTGTTATTCCGCCCATTGGTCTGGGGCTGGCCACGCTGATTGACCATCGTCTGACCGGCAAACGCCTGTTTAGTCCGCAGCTTTATCCGCAAGGCAAAACGGCCATGTTCCTCGCCTTTATGGGCATCAGTGAAGGGGCCATCCCGTTCCTGCTGGAAAATCCGCTTGCGACGCTGCCGGCGTATATGGCGGGCGCGATCGCCGGTGCAATGACCGCCACCGCGCTCGGTGCCGTGCAGTGGTTCCCTGAATCGGCGATCTGGGCGTGGCCACTGGTCACCAATCTGGGGGCGTACATGCTCAGTATTGTGGTCGGGGCGGCGATCACCGCGCTGTTGGTAGTGATTATTCGTAACAGTCTGCACAAGCGCGGGAAACTCGCTATCAACACGCTGTAACGGGGTGAAACATGGAATTACTGAGAAGGCTTCGTGCCTGGCTGGCTGCGGAAAAACTGGACGGCGTGCTCATCTCTTCGCGCCAGAATAAACAGCCGCACCTGGGCATTTCAACCGGTTCGGGCTATGTACTGGTGACACAAACCGCGGCACATATCCTGGTGGATTTCCGTTACTACAGCGATATCGCTTCACGAGCGGCGGGCTATGAGATGCACCTGCTTAACACGGAGAACCCGCTTGCGCAGGCGGTGAATCAGATTATTGCGAAGGAAGCTCTCACCCGTCTTGGCTTTGAGGGTGAATACGTGAGCTGGCAAACAGGCGTGCTGTGGCGCGATACGCTGAATACCGCCCTTTGCAGCACCTCGCTCGACGCGCTGCGGCAGATAAAAACCGCTGACGAAATCGACCGTATCCGTGCAGCATGCGGCATTGCCGACCGCGCCGCACAGCACATCCGGCGTTTCATTCAGCCCGGTATGCGCGAACGTGAAGTCGCTGCCGAGCTGGAGTGGTTTATGAAGCAGGAGGGTGCGGACAAGCCCTCTTTCGACACCATTGTCGCCAGCGGGCCGCGCGGTGCGCTGCCCCACGGCAAAGCCTCTGACAAAGTGATTATGCCTGGCGAGATGATCACCCTTGATTTCGGCGCCCAACACCAGGGGTATTGCTCGGATATGACAAGGACCTTTCTTGTCGCCGGGCAAAACACGCCGCCGGAGGAACACCCTCTCTATGCGGTGTACCAGATCGTTCTGGCGGCACAACAGGCAGCTATTGATGCCATCCGCCCCGGCGTTTCCTGTCATCAGATCGATAGCGCCGCACGTTCCGTGATTGAACGTGCAGGTTACGGTCCGCAGTTCGGGCATAACACCGGCCATGCCATTGGTATTGATGTTCATGAAAATCCACGTTTTTCCCCTACTGACCGCACCCCGTTGCAGCCCGGCATGGTGCTGACCGTTGAGCCGGGGATCTACCTTGAACACCTGGGCGGGGTACGAATTGAAGATGTGGTGCTGGTGACGGAAACGGGCGCCGAGGTGCTTTATACCTTCGACAAACAGCTATTGCTGACGGGAGAACAAGAGTGGACAGCGATTTACTGCGCGCCCTGAGCGAAGCAGACGCCATTGCGGCCTCAGAGCAAGAGGTGCGCGACATCCTGCTCAGTGAGGCGCAAAAATACCATAAAGAGGTTCAGTTTGATGGGCTGGGTTCCGTGCTTATCCGCGTCAACCAGAGCCGGGGCCCGAAGGTGATGGTCTGCGCCCATATGGATGAAGTCGGTTTTATGGTGCGTAGCGTCTCGCGCGAAGGGGCCATTGATGTCCTGCCCATCGGCAACGTGCGCATGATGGCCCGTACCCTTCAGCCGGTGCGCATCACCACGCGTAACGGGAAAAAAATACCGGGACTGCTGGATGGGGATCTGAAAGGAGAAAACGTTGACAATTTGCGTGTCGACATTGGCGCGACGTCGGCGGAGGAGGTGTTCGCCGCCGGTATCGACGCAGGCGACCGCGTGACGTTCGATACACCCTTTCAGACCCTTCCCCACAATCGGGTGATGGGTAAAGCCTTCGACGATCGTCTCGGCTGTTACCTGCTGATTGCGCTGCTGCGCGAGCTGCACCAGACGCCGCTCGACTGCGAGCTTTGGCTGGTGGCCAGCTCAAGTGAAGAGGTCGGCCTGCGCGGCGGCCAGACCGCCACGCGCGCCATTCATCCTGATATCGCGCTGGTGCTGGATACCGCCTGCTGGTCAAAAAATTTCGATTATGGCAGCGCCAACCATCGCCAGATCGGTGCGGGCCCGATGCTGGTGCTGTACGACAAAACGCTCATCGCCCCAGCCAAACTGATTGCGCTGGCTGAGACAATCGCGCGCTCGCAGGGGATCCCGCTGCAAAAAGACATGTTCAGCAACGGCGGAACGGACGGCGGGGCGATCCATCTCTCCGGCACTGGCGTGCCGACTCTTGTGCTTGGTCCCCCTACCCGACACGGGCACTGCGCGGCATCCATTGCCGACGAAAAAGACATTCATCACACCCAACAACTGCTTGTCGCGCTTGTGGCAGGCATGAACCGTGAGACCGTGGATCATCTGACGGACTTCAGATGCTGAGCTCACGCGGCCAGGAGGAAGTATGATTTCAATTGAATTTTTCTGCCCACTGCCCAACGGCCTGCATGCGCGTCCGGCCTGGGCGTTAAAAGAGCAGTGCAGCGCATGGCGCAGCGATATCCGCTTTATCAACAGACGGCTTAACACTCACGCGGATGCCAAAAGCTCGCTGGCGCTGATCAGTACCGGTACGCTGTTTAATGACAGCTGCGTGCTGGAAATTAACGGCGGCGACGAGGAGCAGGCCCGACGCGTGCTGGAGGCATATCTCACCGGCGCGTTTATCGACAGCGACAGTATTCCCTCCGGCGACGCGCCGCACGTTGCGCATCCCCTGCCCCGCTCGCTCGTAAGGCTTGCTCCCCATCTTCAGCACGGCATTACGCTCGCCAGTGGCATCGGGGCTGGCACTCTGCGAGGCTGGCAGAGCGATAACCTCAAACGTTATTGTCAGATCCCCGCCTCGCCGGAAGATATTACCCGCCTGGAACACAGCCTGGCGACGCTGGCTGAACAGCTCAACCACCGCCTGCGCGGGCTAGACGGCGAGAGTAAAACCATTCTCAGCGCGCATCTTTCACTGATCCAGGATGAGGAGTTTGGCGGCACCATACGCCGACTGATCGCCGAGGAGCGGCTAAGCCTTGCGGAGGCGATCATTCGTAATATGGAGCTGATCTGCGAAAAGCTGTCACTCTCCGCCAGCGATTACCTGCGTGAACGCGTCAGCGATATTCGCGACATCAGCGAGCAGCTTCTTAACATTACCTGGCCGGAGTTGCAGCAAACCTCCGCATTCACCCTCAGCGCCCCCACTATTCTGGTGGCGGAAGATCTGACGCCCAGCCAGTTTCTCAGCCTCGACACGCAGTACCTGAAAGGCATGGTGCTTGAAAAAACAGGCCGGACGTCGCATACGCTGATCCTGGCACGCGCGGCCTCCGTGCCTGTGCTGAGTGGTTTAACGGTCGCCTCACTGGCGCCGTTGATGGGAAAAGAGGTCATTCTGGACGGCATCTGTAGCGTGCTGGTCGTTGAACCCAACGACGCGGTGAATGATTACTACAGCGTGGCGCAGCGCCTTGCCGACCGACGCCACCAGCAGCAGATCAAAGATGCGGGTCTTCCAGCGCTCACCCGCGACAACGTACCGGTAGAGATTGCCGCCAACATCGGCAGCGCGCTGGAAGCGCCCGGGGCGTTTACCTGCGGCGCGCAGGGTATCGGGCTGTTTCGCACTGAAATGCTGTATATGGACAGAGACACCGCGCCGGACGAGCAGGAGCAATTCGAAGCCTATCAGCAGGTGCTGCTCTCCGCGCAGGGCAAGCCGGTCATCTTTCGCACAATGGACATCGGTGGCGATAAGCAGATCCCTTACCTGAACATTCCCCAGGAAGAAAACCCGTTCCTCGGCTATCGCGCCGTTCGCATTTATCCCGAATTTGCCGATCTCTTCCGCACCCAACTGCGCGCGATCTTACGCGCAGGCGCAAGCGGCAATGCGCTGTTGATGATCCCGATGGTGCACAGCCTCGATCAGATTTTATGGATCAAACAGGAGCTGCAAAACGTTCGTGACGCCCTGGCCTCACAGGGGTTACGTCACACCGCGCGCCTGCCGCTGGGGATCATGGTTGAAGTGCCTTCAGTCTGCTTTATCATCGATCACTTCTGCGAAGAGGTGGATTTCTTCAGTATCGGCTCGAACGATATGACTCAGTATCTCTACGCTGTCGATCGCAACAACCCGCGCGTTTCGGGGCTGTATAACCCCATCACACCGTCTTTTTTACGCATGGTTCGCCAGATCGTCACCGCAGCGCATCGTCACGGGAAATGGGTCGGCATTTGCGGGGAACTTGGCGGAGAGCAGCGCTACCTCCCTCTTCTGCTTGGGCTGGGCTTAGATGAGTTCAGCATGAGCGGGCCGCGCATCCCTGCGGTAAAAACCCAGTTGCGTCAGCTGGACATGGCGACCTGCCGGGCGCTGGCAGATAAGGCCTGCGACAGCCGCAGCGCAGAGGAGATTGAAGCCCTGCTGGCGGATTTCACACCGGAAGCGCCGCCGCGTCCATTGCTGGCGCTGGAGACTATCGTGGTCAATGAGCCGCTGACCTCAAAAGAGCAGGTGCTTCAATTCTTATGCGGAAATCTTGCGATTCATGGCAGGACCGAAAACCCGCTCGAGCTTGAAGAAGATCTCTGGCAGCGCGAAGAGATTGTCACCACCGCCGTCGGGTTTGGCGTGGCGATCCCTCACACCAAATCGCAATGGATACGCCATTCCAGCATCAGCATTGCCCGTCTGGACAAGGCGATTGACTGGGAGTCGGATTTGGGCGACGTCGAGCTGGTGATCATGCTGACGCTCGGCGCTCAGGAAGGGATTAATCACGTGAAGGTCTTTTCCCAGCTGGCGCGGAAGCTGGTCAATAAAACGTTTCGCGAGTCGCTGTTTGCAGCAACGACGCCGCAAAGTATCCTGGATCTGTTGAACGCAGAAATCACGTTCTGACTGTCACTGAAAGCGTGCGCGATACTCCCCCGGCGTCAGGCCAAACTGGCGCCGGAACAGACGGCTAAAATAGTCGCTATCGGCATAGCCGCAGCGCTTCGCCACTTCCCCCACCGGCAGGTGGTATTTTTGCAGGATGGTTCTCGCCTTCGCCATACGCACCCAACGAACGTAATCCACAAAACTCATCGTCCCCTGTTGAGAGAACAGGCGTGACAGATGGTTAGCCGAAATATTAAACAGCGAAGCGACGCTGTCCCGCGACAGGGGTTCAGCATAGTTTTCCTGCACCCAGTTACAAATGCTCTGATAGAGGAAATCCCCGCGCGACACTCCCGGTTCAGGCAGCGACGACACCACTTTACGGCACCAGTGCAGCAGGCTCAGCACCAGTGGTTGAATAATAGCCTGGTCCTGCGGGGAAGCGCTCAGGTGCGTCAGGGCCATCAGCATCGCGGCACACTCACCTCGTTCAGGGTGAGGAAGCTCCACGTGTCGCTGCGCAGGCACGGATCGCCCGTGCCGGGTATCATGAAACACCAGCCCCAGCCACGACGGCGCGAAAAGAATGCTCAGCAGCATGACCGGTCGTTCAAACACCGGGACGCTGGCGGTCTGGGCGGGAAGAAACAGCATTTCCCCCTGGTGGAGGGGCTGCTGCCCGGCAACCAGTCTGTTGCCATATTCCCCGCGAAGAACGACGTCAAGCCGTGGCCAGTCGCGGCTCACGCTTCCGACAGCGTCAGACGCGCCACGATGAGCAAACCAGACTCGCCCCAACTGCTGTGGGTTGAGCACCAGGCCGCTCAACAGATCGGCAAAAAACTGCTGATCGGCGGGCAACAGGGTTGCGCGCATATTACCCCCTGCGCGCATCCGGGCGTACCAGGTCGAAGCGATGGCTATCACTGATGGCATAGTAGGCCGTCGGTCCACCCGCACGCAGAATGGGCTGCGCTTTCGCGGTCTGGTAAATCCCCTCTTCCAGCAAACTCTCGGCGATATGGACGCCCACGACTTCGCCGAGCACCAGCCAGGTATCAATCGGTGTCCCATCCGCGCCGGTAAGCTGAATGCACTGTGACAATCGACACTCGAAATTCACCGGGCTTTCCGCCACGCGCGGCGAGCTCACAAGCTGGCTGGCTACGGGCGTCAGGCCGGCAAAGGTAAATTCATCCTCGCCATGAGGGAGCGTGGCGGAGGTTTCATTCATCGCCTCGGCCAGATCGCGCGTTGCGAGGTTCCAGACAAACTCCCCCGTTTCGGTAATATTCCGCACGCTATCCTTCCAGCCATTGCTGGAAAAACCAATGATCGGTGGGCGATAGTTAAAACAGTTAAAGAAGCTGTACGGGGCAAGGTTCAGTTGACCGGCCTTATCACAGGATGAGATCCAGCCAATTGGACGTGGACCGATAATGGCGTTCAGCGGGTCGTGCGGCAGGCCGTGCCCCTGAGAAGGTTGGTAAAAGTACATATCGCTCTCTCTACGCTGGGGCTGCAACGCGCATTGCCCGGGTTCAGTCTTTCCAGCGTAACGAAATTTCCGTTCAGCGTGAATCGGGACGCCGGGTTTATTGCCAAAAATTCATATGGCGCATGATTGTGACCTTCATCACTTCAAACTTACGGTTTCAGACAGTATCATCAGCTAAGTTAAACCCTCGCTGCCAGACGGCGAGGGTTTTCTTTTGGATTGGTTTCTGCGTTACACGCAGCATTAACGACATGGAGTAAAAATGTCCAGACCTACGATTATCATCAATGAACTCGACGCAGAACGTATTGACCGACTGTTGGAGAAACCAGAATTCGCCTCGCTGCCGGTAGCCGATGCGCTGAACGAAGAGCTAGACCGGGCGCAGATGTGTACGCCTGAGACCATGCCGCATGATGTGGTCACCATGAACAGCCAGGTGAAGTTCCGCAACCTGACCACCGGCGAGGAGCTCACCCGTACGCTGGTCTATCCGGCGCAGATGACCGACAGCAGCACGCAACTGTCGGTGCTGGCACCCGTGGGCGCGGCGCTGCTTGGACTGCGCACAGGCGATACTATCCACTGGGAACTCCCTGGCGGTGCCTCAGCTCACCTGGAAGTGCTTGAGCTGCTCTACCAGCCCGAAGCCGCTGGCGATTACCTGCGTTAATCCCTTCTGAACAAGCGACCCCGCTTTGCACAGAGGATGCACCCGCATCCTCTTTCCGCAAATTCACCCGATTGTGTTATATCGGACAAAAACCGCTTAATCCACGCTTACTCTGTTGTGGTGCCGTGGGGACGGTCATGGGTGAGATACTTGTTATCACACTGGTTTTTCTCATCATCCTGGCGATCCTCGTCGTGGCGGTGCTATACCTTGAGCGCCACTGGTGAGTGAGGAACCTCACACAACGCCGCCGGGGAAGGCATTCACCAGTCCCTTCACTTTCTGCTGCGCTGCCTCCGGGGTGTCTGCACCAGGCACCAGGATCACCTTGCGGCACTCCTCCTCCCGTTTTTCGAAGATTTTATAGGCGCGCTCCGCATCAGCCAGCGGAAGATAGTGGGTGACAATATCTTCCGGTGTAAGCAGCCCTTTTTCGATAAGCGGCAGCAGCTCTCCCAGCCAGGCATGGACGTGGGTCTGCCCCATCTTAAAGCTCAGCCCTTTATCGAAGGCATCGCCAAACAGGAAGCCGTGTATAAAACCGGCATACACGCCCGGCACGCTGACCACGCCTCCGCGCCGCACCGCAGCAATGCACTGGCGCAGGGCTTTGCCGCTGCTGCCTTCAATTTTCAGGTTACTGAGGATCGTTTCCGTGGTGCTGCCTTTGGCCTCAAACCCGACGGCATCAATCACCGCATCCACTCCGCGCTGTCCGGCCGTTTGCTCAATGATTTTCTCCGCCGCGTCGTTATCGTCATCAAAGTTAATCGGGATCGCGCCGTAGCGCTCCTGGGCAAACCGCAGTCGATAGGGATGATGGTCAACCACAAAAATCTGCTCTGCGCCGAGAAGCCGCGCGCAGGCAATGGTCAGTAACCCCACCGGCCCGGCCCCGAATACGGCGACGCTGGAGCCTTTCTGAATCTGCGCATTTTTCGCCGCCTGCCAGGCGGTAGGCAGAATATCTGACAGGAAAAGCGCTTTGTCGTCAGACAGCAGCTGAGGCACTTTAAACGGCCCCACGTTGCCTTTCGGGACGCGCACATACTCCGCCTGTCCGCCCGGCACGCCGCCGTAAAGATGGCTGTAGCCAAACAGCGCGGCAGGGGCGGGAATTTGCTTTTTGTTCAGCGCCGCGCCCTGCCCGCGATTCGTGTTTTCGCAGGCCGCGTACTGTTGCATCTGGCAAAAGAAGCAGTCACCGCAGGCAATTACAAACGGGATCACCACCCGGTCACCTTTCTGCACGTTCTTCACTTCGCTCCCGCACTCCACCACCTCGCCCATAAATTCATGACCAAAGATATCGCCATGCTGGACCTTGGGAATTTTTCCGCGATAAAGATGCAAATCAGAACCACAGATCGCCGTGGCCGTTACGCGCAGGATGATATCGTCAGGCTGTTCGATGCCCGGATCGGGGACATTATCGACCCGAACATGATGTGGACCGTGATAGGTGAGAGCTTTCATGCGACCTCCGAAAGGGTGTGGGTAAGCTTATAAAAGGGTAGCTACCTCTCGGGATCTGCCCCGGAATCCGGCTTTTTTGAGATTTATCCTGGCGAGATAAAAAAGTGCTGTCGGGATTACAGAAACCATTTATATTTTGTGGTTGAATGATTTCAGCGTTTATTAACAAGGAGAAACGGTTATGTATCAAACAATCATTATGCCGGTTGATGTTTTTGAAATGGAACTGAGTGATAAGGCTATACGTCACGCGGAATTTCTCGCGCAGCAGGACGGAATTATTCATCTTCTGCATGTTTTGCCGGGCTCTGCCAGCCTGAGCCTGCATCGTTTCGCTGCTGATGTGCGTCGTTTTGAAGAGCATTTACAGCACGAAGCCGAGACGCGCCTGCAAACCATGGTCGGGCACTTCAGCATCGATCCTTCCCGCATCAAAACCCACGTCCAGTTCGGTAGCGTGCGCGACGCCGTTAATGAGCTTGCCGGGGAATTAAATGCCGACGTGGTAGTGATTGGTTCACGTAACCCTTCCATCACCACTCACCTGCTGGGGTCGAACGCCTCCAGCGTGATCCGCCACACCCACATTCCGGTGATGGTCGTCAGATAAAAAAAGAGGCCACCTTTAGGTGGCCTCTGGCATTGCAGGTGTCGTCTTGCTTTCTTTTATTATGCAGTTTTGGTGCGGATCAGGTAATCAAACGAGCTCAGCGACGCTTTCGCACCTTCACCGGTAGCGATGATGATCTGTTTGTACGGCACGGTGGTGCAGTCGCCCGCCGCAAATACGCCCTTCACGCTGGTTTCGCATTTCGCATCGATGATGATCTCGCCCATGCGGTTACGCTCAATAGCGCCTTCCAGCCAGGTGGTGTTTGGCAGCAGGCCAATCTGAACAAAGATCCCTGCCAGCGCTACGCTGTGGATATCGCCGCTCACGCGGTCACGGTATTCCAGACCAGTCACTTTGCTGCCGTCGCCTTTCACTTCTGTCGTCTGGGCATTGAGCACAATGTCGACGTTATTCAGGCTACGCACCTTATCCTGCAACACCTGGTCCGCTTTCATCTCCGGAGCGAACTCCAGCAGGGTAACGTGTTCCACAATTCCCGCCAGATCGATAGCCGCTTCCACGCCGGAGTTACCGCCGCCGATCACCGCGACGCGTTTACCTTTGAACAGCGGGCCGTCACAGTGGGGGCAATAGGTCACGCCTTTGGTGCGATACTGATCTTCGCCCGGGACGTTCATGTTGCGCCATTTCGCGCCGGTGGCAATGATCACGCTGCGCGCCTTCAGCACCGCGCCGGACGCCGTTTCAATCTGGTGCAAACCACCCTCGACCGCCGCCGGAACCAGTTTGCTGGCGCTCTGGCTGTCAATGACATCCACGTCGTAGTCGCTGACGTGCGCTTTCAACGCACCGGCCAGCTTCTGGCCTTCGGTTTTCGGCACGGAAATGTAGTTTTCAATGTCTACGGTATCCAGAACCTGACCACCGAAACGCTCGCCCATCAGACCGGTACGGATCCCTTTACGTGCGGAGTAGACCGCTGCCGCCGCGCCCGCCGGGCCTGAGCCAACAATCAGCACGTCATAAGCATCGCGTTGGTTCAGCTCTTCCGCCGCGCGTTTTTCTGCGCCGGTATCCACTTTGGCGACGATTTCGGTCAGCGTCATGCGCCCCTGGCCGAACTCCTGGCCATTCAGGTAAACCGCCGGAACGCCCATCACGTTGCGCTCGGTGATTTCGTTCTGGAACGTACCGCCGTCAATCGCCGTGTGCTTAATGCGTGGGTTGAGGACTGACATCAGGTTCAGCGCCTGCACCACGTCCGGGCAGTTGTGGCAGGAGAGCGAGTAATAGGTTTCAAACTCAAAATCACCGTCGATATCGCGGATCTGCTCCAGCAGCGCCTGCGCTTCTTTTGACGGATGACCACCGGTCCACAGCAGCGCCAGCACCAGGGACGTAAATTCGTGCCCCAGCGGAGAGCCCGCGAAACGCGGCCCCTGGTCAGACCCTGGGTTGGCGATCAGGAAAGAAGGCTTACGGACTGCCAGCGTGTTGTCTTCTTTGAAGGTCACTTTCGGCGACAGCTCAGCAATCTCTGTCAGCAGTGCTTTGATTTCTGCCGATTTCGCGCTGTCGTCCAGCGTGGCAATCAGCTCAACAGGTTTGGTCAGTTTCTCAAGGTAGGCCTTGAGCTGGGTTTTCATGTTAGTGTCGAGCATTATTCTTCCCTCTCTTAAAACGTCATCATGCAAGCCGCCTTATACGGGCTGCCTGAATGCAACTTGCATCATGGTGCTGGAATGAAATGGGCGCGGGGAGCGCCCATGACTGAAACAATTTCCAAAGTATTTCGCGTCAGAGCAAGGCGGCTAGCCTGAGAATCCCCGGGAGCTTACTAAAGTAAGTGACCGGGGTGAGCAGGCGACGCCAACGCAGCTATGGCGTGAAAAACAACGGAAATTTAGATCTTGCCGACCAGGTCCAGAGATGGCGCCAGCGTCGCTTCGCCTTCTTTCCATTTCGCCGGGCACACTTCGCCTGGGTGAGAAGCAACGTACTGAGCCGCTTTCACTTTGCGCAGCAGGTCAGATGCATCACGGCCGATACCTTCAGCGGTAACTTCGATAGCCTGGATAATGCCCTGCGGGTCAACAACGAAGGTCGCGCGGTCTGCCAGGCCTTCATCTTCACGCATGTTGTCGAAGTTACGGGTCAGGGCGCCAGTCGGGTCGCCGATCATCGCGTATTTGATTTTCGCGATAGTTTCAGAGCTGCTGTGCCACGCTTTGTGGGTGAAGTGGGTATCGGTAGAAACAGAGTAAACGTCTACGCCCAGCTTTTGCAGTTCTTCGTAGTGGTCTGCCACGTCGCCCAGTTCGGTCGGGCAAACGAAGGTGAAGTCAGCCGGATAGAAGAAGAACACGCTCCAGCGGCCTTCGATATCTTTCTCGGTTACTTCGATGAACTCACCGTTTTTGAACGCCTGGTTTTTGAAAGGTTTAATTTTAGTGTTAATCAAAGACATCTGTACTTCCTCCGTGTTTTCGTTGAGATGTAAGGTAACCAACTTTATCCATCGGGGCTAATGCGTATGCTTTATCAAATCAATCAGCCAAACCTTACAACAGCAACAAGACAGCAAGGTGAACCTTTTACAGGAAAGCCTGAAAGTAAAAAGGCCGCCTCAACGGGCGGCCCTGATACCTGAATTCCCCGCAGGTACATTCAGTGCCAGCCGAAGCTGGCGTTGCGTTGCGCTCTACATACCTTGTATCAAGGCCGTAACAGCGCTTTGATTACAGCACCCCTGCGCGCATTGAGCAATGCATAAGAGGGATAGTCCTGCCTATGGCTGTGATAGGCAGTATCGAAGAGTTCTCTGAAAGATTATAAATTTAATTTCATTATGGGTTTCACGCTATATATAAACACCACTTTTCATTCAAATAATTCAATCAAACTTTAAAGATAAAATTATCTTAATTAGTCTTGAAGTTATGTTTCAATAATCCAAAGCCGTGATATATTAAGATCACTTAAATTTTAAATTAAGCGAGTTATTCACACGGATTGTAAAGGGTAACTTCCCTCTGTCGTACTCCAGGATGTGATAACGACAGCAAACTCAACTCACTCAGGACGAAACATGGCAAACCTCTACGACCTAAAAAAATTCGATCTCAATCTGTTAGTCATCTTCGAATGCATTTACCAACATCTCAGTATCAGTAGGGCTGCCGAGACGCTTTATATCACGCCATCCGCCGTCAGCCAGTCGCTGCAACGCCTGCGCGGTCAGCTTAATGACCCCCTGTTTATCCGTTCAGGGAAGGGAATTACGCCAACCACAGTAGGTACCAACCTGCATCATCATCTGGAAAAAAATCTCAATCAGCTTGAGCAGACGATCAACATGATGCATCACTCGGACATCAAAAAAAAGTTCGTTATCTATTGCTCTCAAATGGTGTCTCCTGGTTCGATGCTCGAACCGTTGAAGCTTTTAATATCTGAAGAGAATTATGAGATAGAGCAAAGAGACATGCTCATTTCCTCCGAATCAGCGGAAGATTTGTTGGCCTATCGTAAGGCCGATCTCATCTTCTCTATCGCACCTATCCACAATCGCTCTGTGGTCTGCACCCACTTCACCACGGTGCCGATAGCCTTAATCTGTAGAGCAGACCACCCAAGGCTCGCTGACGCAGTCACGCTGGAAGTGCTATACCAGGAGAAATTCACTTTTTACCAGAGTGCTCATCCGGGTGTAAAAGAGTTTCAGAGTCGCGCAAATGACGCGTTTCCGGAAAGGAATATTGCTTTTCGTACGGACTCCCTTAGCTCTCTCATCTCCATGGTCTGTTCATCTGATCTGTTAGGCTTCATCCCCGTGTCGATCTATGAAACATATAAAGAACCGTTGAAATTAAAAAGGCTTGAGCCACCGTTTGAGCTGCCTGAATTAAAGATCTATATGCTCTACAGCCGTTCATCACTGAATAGCACTGTTTTTTCAACATTCATTGAAAAAATGCATAAGCTCTGCGTTTCTCCGCCGTCTGCGTAAAATACATTTGCATGGTGAATGCAAATAAGGCAACCCGAAGAAAATGCCCCCGTGAAATTAAGGACAAATAATTCCATAATATCGTTTTGTTTTTTTCCAGACATTTAACACGCAGGACGCGATTAATCATGTCGATCTATAAAATCCCTTTACAGGAAAATGTTTTAGACGCTTCTGCGGAACGCATAGACTGGACGCTTAACAATTTCTCCAGGGTCTGCGTTTCCTTTTCCGGTGGAAAAGATTCTACCGTGATGCTGCATCTCGTTGCCCAGAAAGCACGGCAATTAAAGCGAAAAATAGATGTCATCTTTCTGGACTGGGAAGCGCAATTCTCCTCAACCATTCAGCATGTTGACACGATGAGAACGCTGTATCGGGATGTTATCCATCAGTTCTGGTGGGTAGCGCTTCCGCTCACGACCCAGAACGCCCTGTCACAGTTTCAACCTGAATGGCAGTGCTGGGAACCCGAGACAAACTGGGTTCGCCAGCCACCGGAAGATGCCATTACCGATTACCACTATTTCGATTTTTATCAGCAGGGAATGACGTTTGAAGCCTTCGTGCGCGAGTTTGCCGAATGGTATGCACAAAAACGTCCTGCCGCCGTCATGGTGGGGATCCGCGCCGATGAATCTTACAACCGCTTTCTGGCTATCGCGTCGGCGCGTAAGCAGCGCTTTTCTGACGATAAACCCTGGACGACCGTCGCCCCGGGTGGGCACGCCTGGTATATCTACCCCTTGTACGACTGGAAAACCGCCGACATCTGGACGTGGTTCGCGAAATCAAAATGTTGCTATAACCCGTTATACGACCTGATGTACAAGGCGGGGGTGCCGCCGCGTTATATGCGCATCTGCGAACCGTTTGGCCCGGAACAGCGTCAGGGCTTGTGGCTCTATCATGTCATTGAACCCGAACGCTGGGCGGCGATGTGTGAACGCGCCTGCGGCGTGCGAAGCGGAGGTATTTATGCCGGGCACGATAACCATTTTTATGGCCACCGGAAGATCCTGAAACCAGACCATCTCGGCTGGCGCGAATACGCCATGCTGTTACTCGACAGCATGCCGCAAAATACGGCGGAACATTACCGCAACAAAATCGCGGTTTATCTCCACTGGTATCAAAAGCGAGGCATGAACGATATTCCCGACACGCAGGAGGGTGACATTGGTGCAAAAGATATCCCTTCCTGGCGACGCATTTGTAAGGTTTTACTCAACAATGACTATTGGTGCCGGGCACTTTCGTTTAGCCCAAATAAGCCTAAACACTATCAGCGCTACAGCGACAGAGTGAAAGCAAAACGCAAGGAATGGGGGATTTTATGCAACAACGAATAATCACCGAAATGGAAACGTACCTTCAGGCACTTTTAGAAGAAGAGCGAATAGCCGCTATTAATGCGTTTCGTCAGGCATTACATGAAATCAGCCCTTTTCGCGATCAGCCCGTCGATTGCGTATTGTGGATAAAAAAGACAAACATCACCGCTAACGATTACAACCCAAATAACGTCGCGCCGCCGGAAAAGCGGCTGCTCAGCAAGTCACTGGAGCTGGATGGATTCACACAACCTATCGTTGTGACGGAAAATGCGCCACAGCACTACGAAATTGTCGATGGTTTTCACCGTCATGATATCGGCAGTAACCGGGCGATCCTGAAGCGCCAGCTTAAAGGTTACCTCCCTGTTACCTGCCTGCGTAAAGCGCGCCAGGAAAAGTTCGATCGCATGGCGGCAACTATTCGTCACAACCGCGCGCGTGGACGCCACCAGATCAACGCCATGTCAGAAATCGTGCGAGAACTGGTGCTTATGGGCTGGAGTGAGCAGAAAATTGGCCAGGAGTTAGGTATGGACAGCGATGAAGTGCTGCGTCTGAAGCAGATCAACGGTCTGCTCGAACTCTTCGCAGACCGTCGTTTTTCAGAAGCCTGGACGGTGAAATAGTCAGAGCGTCGCCAGACGCTCTGCCGCAGCGAGCAGCGTCGATTCCTGCTTCGCAAAGCAAAGACGAATCAGCTTATGCGGGAAGGGATCGGCGCAGAACACCGACAGCGGAATGGCCGCCACTCCCACCTCTTTCGTCAACAACTGGCAGAAACTCACGTCGTCCAGATCGGAAATCGCGCTGTAGTCGGCCAGCAGGAAATAGGTTCCTTCAGACGGCAAAATTTCCAGGCGGCTTTTGCTCAGGGCCGCCACAAACAGATCCCGACGTTCACGATAGAAGTGCGGCAGCTCGCGGTAATTCCCGGGTTCCGCACGCAGCATATCCGCCAGCGCCAGCTGAGCCGGTGTGTTCACGGCAAACGTCAGGTACTGATGCACTTTGCGCAGCTCAGCGCTAATGGCCGCCGGGGCCACGCAGTACCCTACCTTCCAGCCGGTCATATGGTAGGTTTTCCCAAATGACGATACCGTGATTGCACGCTCGCGAAGTTGCGGATGCGCCAGCACGCTGGCATGCCCCTCTTCGGCGAAGCAGATATGCTCATACACCTCGTCGCTCAGAACATATATTTCACGTTCGGCGATGGCCTGCCACAACGCAGCAAAATCGGCTTTTTGCCACACCGTCGCCGACGGATTATGCGGAGTATTCAGGATCACCAGACGGGTTTTGTCACTCAGCAGCGCAGCAAATGCCTGCCAGTCAGGGCGAAAATGCGGTGGCTGGAGCGCCACGCGCTTCACCACGCCGCCGGCCAGTTCAATCGCCGGGGCGTAGCTATCGTAGCTCGGGTCAAAACAAATCACCT
Organism: Enterobacter cloacae complex sp. IR5450; assembly: GCF_049238665.1. Classification (NCBI taxonomy): domain Bacteria; kingdom Pseudomonadati; phylum Pseudomonadota; class Gammaproteobacteria; order Enterobacterales; family Enterobacteriaceae; genus Enterobacter; species Enterobacter cloacae complex sp. IR5450. The sequence goes on along the minus strand of NZ_JBMKIC010000004.1, from coordinate 117,629 downwards.
CATCACCCGTACGCACCAGGGCGGTTATCGCCGCATACAGCGCTTCGGTCGCCCCTGCCGTCACCGTAATATCGCTGTTCGCGTCAGGCTTATGGCCGTATAACTCCGCCGTTTTATCCGCAATGGCTTCACGCAACGTCTGCACGCCGGTCATCGGCGCATACTGGTTGGCTCCCTGCGCAACGTGGTACGCCAGACGCTCCTGCAAATATTTCGGCCCATCAAAATCCGGGAAACCTTGTGAGAGGTTAATGGCGTTGTGCTGCTGCGCCAGGGCGCTCATCTGCGTAAAAATCGTCGTGCCGAGATTGGGAAGTTTACTCTGCGGGATCAACGGGTTATTGCTCATTGTAGTGTGCCTGCCTGTAATACTTATGTTGCTGACACTATAACACGATGTTAGTCTTTGGCAATCAAGACGCTTAGACGTCTAAACGATATAAATATTCCTGGCCGAGAGGGTAAAAGGAAATGACAGACAACCTGCAACTCACACACCTGGTCGAGGCCTGCCGCTGGATTGGCGCTAAAGGCTGGGCGCCCGCTACCGGCGGCAATATGTCCGTGCGTCAGGATGAACACCTGTGCTGGCTGAGCGAATCCGGAAAAGATAAAGGTAGCCTGACCACCGCCGATTTTCTACAGGTTGAAATCGCCACCAACCGTGCGCCGTCTGGCCGTAAACCGTCGGCAGAGACCGGGCTGCATACCCTCATCTATCGCCTGTTCCCCGAAGCTAACGCCGTCCTGCACGTTCACACCGTCAATGCCACGGTGCTGTCGCGGCTGGTGAACGAGGCCGAGCTGAAGATCACCGGTTTCGAGATGCAAAAATCCCTTACCGGGCAGACCACGCATCGGGATACGGTGGCCATCCCGGTGTTTGATAACGACCAGGACATCGACGCCCTCGCCTCGCGCATCGCCCATTACGCGCAGGAACGCCCGCTTAATTATGGTTTTCTTCTGCGCGGCCATGGCTTAACCTGCTGGGGACGCGACGTGGCCGAAGCCCGCCGTCATCTGGAAGGTTTAGAATTCTTATTTGAATGCGAAATGCGTTTACGACAATGGGAGAGAGTATGATTCGCGCGATTGTGACGGATATTGAAGGGACCACCAGCGATATCCGTTTTGTCCATGATGTTTTGTTCCCCTACGCGCGTGAGCGGCTGGCGGCCTTCGTGACCGCGCAGCAGTACGCCGAGCCGGTCAAATCGATTCTGGACAACCTGCGCGATGAAATCAGCGCTCCGCATGCCAGCGTCAGCGATCTCATCAACGTGCTGTTTACCTTTATGGATGAAGACCGCAAATCGACGGCGCTCAAAGCCCTGCAAGGCATCATCTGGCAGGACGGTTACGTCAATGGTGACTTTACCGGACACCTCTATCCTGACGTACTGCCCGCGCTGGAAAAGTGGAAGGCACAAGGGATTGATCTCTATGTTTATTCCTCTGGCTCCGTCGCCGCGCAGAAACTGTTATTTGGCTACAGCGACGAAGGTGATATTACTCACTTATTCAGCGGCTATTTTGATACCCACATTGGCGCCAAGCGCGAGGTGCAGTCTTATCAAAATATTGCGGCGCAAACGGGCATCGCCCCGTCGCAGATCCTGTTTCTGTCGGATATTCATCAGGAGCTGGACGCGGCTGAACAGGCGGGTTTTCGTACCCTGCAGCTGATTCGCGGTGAAGATGACGGCGCAAGCCATCACCATCAGATCCACCAGTTTGACGAGATTAATCCGGAGCAGATCCCTTCATGAGCGCATTGACCATTTATTCCGATAAAGACGCCAGTCAGCACCAGTGGCACAGCACCGACGCCGCCGAGATTGCCCAACAGCTCAACGCAAAAGGCGTGCGGTTTGAACGCTGGGCTGCGGATCGCGATTTAGGGCACGATCCCGCGCCTGAAGCCGTGATCGCTGCGTATCAGCATGCGATCGACAAGCTGGTGGCAGAGAAAGGTTACCAGAGCTGGGATGTGATCAGCCTGCGCGCCGACAATCCGCAGAAAGAGGCGCTGCGCGCGAAGTTCCTGAACGAACACACCCACGGCGAAGACGAAGTACGTTTTTTCGTGGAAGGGGCGGGATTATTCTGCCTGCACATCGGCGATGAGGTATATCAGGTCTTGTGCGAGAAAAACGACCTGATCTCCGTGCCCGCGGGCACGCCGCACTGGTTTGATATGGGCTCAGAGCCGAACTTTACCGCCATTCGTATTTTCGATAACCCGGAGGGTTGGGTGGCGCAGTTTACCGGGGATGCGATTGCGGATGCGTATCCGCGCCTGGCCTGATCTTTTCTCCCTCTCCCTGTGGGAGAGGGTCGGGGTGAGGGCACCAGCGCGCACTAAGCGTTAAGCCCTTTCACATACCCCACCAGCTGATCCAGCACAATCCCCCACCCTTCGTGAAATCCCATCTGTTCATGCTGCTCGCAGATTTCCTTCGTGGGGTGGCGCGCTATCGCCGTATAGCGGGTTTTGCCCTCCCCGGCGTCTTCCAGGAGCAAAATTGCCGTCATAAACGGCTTCTCGGCCGGTTTCCAGCCTTCGGTATAGCCGTCGGTAAAGACCAGCTTTTTCCCCGGATCGATTTCAAGGAATACGCCCCGGTTATCCATCCGCTGCCCGTCCACCTCAAACACGGTATTGAACCGCCCGCCCACGCGCAGGTCGAGGTCGCATTCGGTCACCTTATGGGGAGCAGTTATGAAGAAGTTTTTGATGTGCTCTGGCGTAGTCCAGCAGAGCCACAGCAGATCGCGCGGTGCGTCCACCACGCGCTCCAGTTTTAAGTCTGTTTCAGGATCGAGCGTCACGATGTTGTCCTCTTAAGGGAGCCCCTTAAAGGATAGCCGGACTCAGGCAAATTTCCCTTCCGCCACCTCGTCCGGAGTGACCACGCCCGTATCCAGCACCCAGCCGCTAATCAGCGAGGCGGGGGTGACGTCAAACGCCGGGTTATAGACCTGCGCTTCTTGCGGCGCCCACTCCACCGCGCCAAAGCTCCCCGCCACGCCCGTCACTTCGCTGGCCGCACGCTGCTCAATCGGGATCGCGTCGCCGTTCGGGCAGTCCGGGTCGAGGGTCGTTTGCGGCGCGGCGACATAGAACGGAATGCCGTGGAATTTCGCCAGCACCGCCAGAGAGTAGGTGCCGATTTTGTTCGCCACGTCGCCGTTGGCCGCAATGCGGTCTGCCCCCACCCACACGGCGTCCACCTGCCCTTTTGCCATCAGGCTGGCGGCCATGGAGTCGGTAATTAGCTGATACGGCACGCCCAGCTCGCCGAGTTCCCACGCGGTCAGCCTGCCGCCCTGCAATAGCGGACGGGTTTCATCCACCCAGACGTTGCTTATCTTGCCTTCCTTATGCGCGCGAGCAATCACCCCCAGCGCGGTACCGACGCCCGCCGTCGCCAGCCCGCCGGTGTTGCAGTGGGTCAGCAGACGGCTGCCGGATTTCACCAGCGCGCTGCCCGCTTTGGCAATCGCGTCGCAAAGCCGTTTGTCTTCGTCAATCAGGCGCAGCGCCTCAGCCACCAGCGCCGGAACGAAATCCTCTTCCCACAGCGCAAGCTTCATGTGGTCGAGGTTGTTCATCAGGTTTACCGCCGTCGGGCGGGATGCGCGCAGGGTTTCCATCGCCACCGCTAGCTCGTCGCGACTTTTGCCGTTTTCCGCCAGCAGCGCCAGCAGCAGGCTTGCAGAGAGACCAATCAACGGCGCGCCACGTACGCGCAAAGCGTGGATATGCCCGACCAGCGCCTCGACCGTCGAGGCATCCAGCCAGCGTTTCTCCTGCGGAAGCGCCTGCTGGTCGAGAATAAAGAGCTGATTATTCGCCACCCGCAGGCTGGTCGTCTGTAATGTCTGCATGTCGTTAATTCCCTGTTGCGTTGTTGTAGCACATTGTGTCAGGATGAAATCCAGATGTATAGACGTCTACATGTCTTAATTAGCAAAACTGAGGAGCAGGCCATGTCGCAATACCGTACCTTTACCGCTCAGGACGCCGTGGAGTATGCCAGGCAGTTTGGCGGACTTGACGATCCGTCATCCCTGGTAGAGGCGCAGGAAGTGGGCGACGGCAACCTCAATCTGGTTTTTAAAATTTTCGACAGCGCGGGCGTCAGCCGCATCGTCGTTAAGCAGGCGCTGCCCTACGTACGCTGCGTCGGCGAATCCTGGCCGCTGACGCTGGATCGTGCCCGTCTTGAAGCGCAAACCCTGGTCGAGCATTACCAGCACAGCCCGCAGCACACCGTGAAAATCCACCACTTTGATCCGGAACTGGCGGTGATGGTGATGGAAGATCTCTCCAGCCATCGCATCTGGCGCGGCGAGCTGATCAGAAATAATTATTACCCACAGGCAGCGCGTCAGCTGGGGGAATATCTGGCTCACACCCTTTTCCACACCAGCGATTTTTATCTGCATCCGCACGAGAAAAAAGCGCAGGTGGCAAAATTCATCAACCCGGAGATGTGCGAGATCACCGAAGATCTGTTCTTCAACGATCCGTACCAGATCCACGCGCGCAACAGCTACCCGGCCGAGCTGGAAAACGATGTTGCCGCCCTGCGCGACGACGCGCAGCTTAAAATCGCCGTGGCCTCCCTCAAGCACCGCTTTTTCTCGCACGCCGAAGCCCTGCTGCACGGAGACATTCACAGCGGTTCGATTTTTGTGGCCGACGGCAGCCTGAAGGCCATCGACGCTGAGTTCGGCTATTTCGGGCCGATTGGCTTTGACGTTGGCACCGCCATCGGCAACCTGCTGCTGAACTTCTGCGGCCTGCCGGGGCACCTCGGCATTCGCGATGCCGCCGCCGCGCGCGAGCAGCGCCTGACCGATATTCAGGAACTGTGGAACACCTTTGCGGAGCGCTTCCAGGTGCTGGCAAACGAGAAAGCCCGCGACGCCGCACTCAGCGCACCGGGCTATGCCTCCGCATTCCTGAAAAAGGTCTGGCACGATGCCATCGGATTCTGCGGCACCGAGCTGATTCGCCGCAGCGTCGGGCTTTCCCATGTGGCGGATATCGACACCATTCAGGATGAAGCGATGCGTCACGAATGCCTGCGCCACGCGATATCCCTCGGTAAAGCGCTGATTGTGATTGCCGACCGCATCGACAGCGCGGAAGAGCTGGTGGCACGGGTGCGGCAGTACAGTTGATTTTCTCCCTCTCCCTGTGGGAGAGGGCCGGGGTGAGGGCATCAAACCGCACTCACCCCAGATACTCAATCACCGACAGCCCGCCGTTATAGTCCGTGCTGTAAATAATCCCCTGCGCGTCCACAAACACGTCACACGACTGGATCACCTGCGGGCGATTCGGCCGCGTATCCATCATCCTCTCCGGCGCCGCGGGCACCAGCGCTCCCGTTTCCACCGGGCGATACGGATTGGAAATGTCATACGCGCGCACGCCCGCGTTCTGATACGTCGCGAAGATCAGCGTGGAGCTGACAAAGCTCCCCGGCCGGTTCTCGTGCAGGTTGTGCGGGCCAAAATGCGCCCCTTTCGCCACGTAGTCGATTTCATCCGGCTGCGGGAAGGTAGAGATACTCACCGGGTTCGACGGCTCGCGAATATCAAACAGCCAGATCAGCTTCTCGCCGTCTTCCTGGTTATCGAGCACCGCTTCGTCCAGCACCACCAGCAGATCGCGGTCCGGCAGCGGCAGCGCGGTGTGCGTCCCACCGCCAAACGGCGGGCTCCAGTTACGGTGGCTAATGAGCTTAGGCTGGGTGCGATCCTTCACGTCCAGCAGCGTCAGGCCGCCGTCGCGCCAGCTGCCGTACGCGGTATCCCCCGCAATAATCGCGTGGTGCAGCGCGTAGCGTTTCCCTTCCGGCCAGTCCGGCTGTTCGCCTGCGGCCTGGTTCATCCCCGGCAGCCACCAGCGCCCCGCCACCTCGGGCTTGCGCGGGTCCGCCAGGTCAATGGTCAGGAAAATGTAGTCGGTAAAACCGTCGATCAGCGCCGACACGTACGCCCAGCGGCCACCGACGTACCAGATGCGGTGAATGCCGATGCCGCTCAGCGACAGAAAGCCGATTTCGCGCGGCCTGTCCGGCGTGGAGATATCAAAAACGCGAAGCCCGGCGCTCCAGCCCCTGTCCTGAACGTCGCTGACGGTCTCTCCTACCTGACGGGTGTAGTAGACCTTCTCGTCGGCGAAGCGGGCATCGGCAAACAGATCCCGGGCGTTGATCACCAGCAGCAGGTCGTCATGCGCCTGGAGGTGCACGTTCCAGGTGCCCGGCGGCGCGGGGACATAGCCCGCGGGTTTCGGATTTTTTGGATCGCGCACGTCGACAATCGAAAAGCCCTGCGACACCATATGGCCGATATACGCAAAGCCGCGGTGCACCATCAGCTGCACGCCGTCCGGGCGACCGCCCTGGTCGCTATGGCCAATCAGCCGCATATTGCGGCTGTATTCTGGCGTAGGAAGCATGCTCATTTATTTTTCGCTTCCAGCGTCGCAAACCACGGCGCGATAAAATCTTCCGTCTGGCCCCAGCCCGGAATGATTTTGCCCAGCGACGCCACGTTCACCGCCCCCGGCTGCGCGGTCAGCAGCGCCTGCGGGATCGCAGCGGCTTTGAAGTCGTAGGTGGCAGGCGTGGCTTCACCGGCAATCTTGTTGGCGATCAGGCGTACGTTGGTCGCGCCAATCAGCTTCGGATCTACCGCCACGCTCAACTTCCACGGGCTACCCGGCTCGCGCATCAGCTGTAAATCCTGGTTGGAGATGTCGATGCTGTAGAGTTTGATCTCGGTGCGGCCGTTCTCTTTCAGCGCCTTATACGCGCCCTGGCTGAAGGCATCCCAGGTCCCCCAGATGGCGTCGATTTTGCCTTTCGGGTATTTCGCCAGGATCGCACCCACCTTGTTGGCGGTGTCGCCCTGCACGTCAGAGGAGACCGCGCCGATGGACTCCAGCTCTTTAATCTCCGGGTACTGCTTTTGCAACTCTTTATACGCCGCCTGACGACGCTCCATCGGCGGGAAGCCCGCTACCCACAGCTTGACGATATTGGCCTTGCCGTTGAAATCTTTCGCCAGCTGGCCGAAGGAGAGATTGGTCAGAGAGGCATCGTCCTGTTGGGTAACGGTCACGCCCGGAATCTCGCCGTTGACGGCGGTATCAAATACGGCGACCTTGATCCCGGCATCCACCGCCTTTTTTACCAGCGCGGTGGAGTACGGATCGCGGCCCTGAGACAGGATAATCCCGTCGTACTTCTGGCTGATGGCCTGGTTCACGAAGTCCTGGAATTTAGCGTCATCCCCGTTGCTCAAAAAGGTGCTGACCTTAAAGCCGAGCTTTTTCCCTTCCTGAATGGCCCCGGCAACAAACTGCGTGGTGTTGTCGTCTGAGCCGAGGTTGCGGATCACCGCAATGCGAATGGGGCCGTCATGGTTGGCAATGGCCGCCGGGAGCGGTGCGGGCGTGGCCGCGAAGCCAGGCAGAGCGGTGAATAACCCTAATGCCACCAAAGAGAGTGCAATCTTTTTCATTTTTTATCCCGTTGTGTTGTCAGCGTTTTTGTATGTAGGTAATCGCCAGCGCTACCGCGAGCACCAGCCCTTTTATAATGTCCATGGCGTAATACGGCACGGAGAGCATCACCAGCCCGTTCGACAGCACGCCGAGAATCACCGCCCCGACCAGGGTCCCCAGGGCATTCGGCTTGCCGGACCCGGCCAGCGAGAAGCCGATCCACGCCGCCGCCACCGCATCCATCAGGTAACCGCCGCCCGCGTTCACCTGCGATGAGCCAATACGCGAGGCCAGCAAAATCCCGCCCAGGCCCGCCAGCAGGGAGGCAATCACGTAGGCCGCCACCTTGTAGCGCGTGGTGCGAATCCCCGAGAGGCGCGCCGCTTCCGGGTTACCGCCAATGGCGTACATCCGACGACCGTGAGTGGTCAACGAGAGGCCAAGCTGCGCCAGCACCGTCACCACCAGCATGACGATCACGATAGTCGGTACCTGTCCCAGCAGGCTGAACGTCGCAGGGATGGTGCCTTCCGCCATGCCGCCGCTCGGCAGCACCATGTTCTCAGTAATCGACCCGCCGTAACTGTAGGTCATCGCCACGCCCTGGATGACAAACAGGCTGGCGAGGGTGGCGAGCATGTCCGGAATACGCAGGATGACGATCAGGAAAGCGTTAAACAGGCCGACCAGCGTGCAGAGCGCGAGAGTGATTACAATCGACTCGGTAGTGCCGAAGCCGTGCCAGACGAAAAGCGAAATGACCAACGCGTTCGCCAGCGACGCCGTGGAGCCCACGGAGAGATCGAACCCGCCGACGGTCAATGAAATCGACACGCCAACGGCAATCACCGTCACGATGGCAATCGAGCGCAGAATGTTAATGATGTTGTTCGGATCGAGGAAGCTGTCCGACGCCAGGCCAAAAACGGCCACCAGCGCGACGACGGTCAGCAACATGCCCCACTTGTAGAGAAAATCAAAAAGTTGCTGACGGCCAGACGCCGCCGCGGTCACTGAAAGGGCCTTGCTCACGACGCCGTTCCTCCGGTTGAATAATAAAGTAGTGTCTCTTCCCGGGCCTCGGCCCCGGCGATTTCCGCCACGATGCGCCCGTCCCACAGCACGCAGATGCGGTCGCAGAGCCCCACCAGCTCGACGAACTCGCCGGAGGCGTAAATCACCCCTTTGCCTTCGCGCGCCAGGCCGTCGATCAGCTGAAACAGATCGGTTTTGGCCTTCACGTCCACGCCTTTGGTCGGCTCGTCGAATATCAGCACGCTGGCGTCATTACGCAACCATTTACCGATGGCGACCTTCTGCTGGTTGCCGCCAGATAAGCGACGCAGCACCTGCCCCGGCCCGCGCGTGCGCACGCCGACGCGGGCGATCACCTCTTCCGCCCAGCGCCACGCCTGACGATGGCCGAACAGGCTCCAGCGCGAGAAGCTGTTATCGGCGCACACGGCAAGATTCATGCTCACCGGCTCGTCGATAAAAATGCCCTCTTTGCGCCGCTCTTCCGGCACCAGCGCCAGGCCGCGCAGCACCGAGTCCGCCGGGTCGCGCGGTTTCCAGTCCTGATGGTTCAGCTCGCCGTTCGCGACGCGGCTTTTACTGGCGCCAAACAGCGCCTTACAGAGTTCGGTTTTGCCCGCGCCCGCCAGCCCGGCAATGCCGAGAATTTCGCCCTTGCGCAGGTGCAGCGAGATATCTTTCAGCAGCGCGTCGTCGTGCAGCCCTTCTACCCGCAGCAGCGTTTCGTCGCCGTGCGGCGGGCGCGCGGGCGGGTAGATATCGCTCAGCACGTGGCCGAGCATCTTCTCAACGATCGCTTCACCGCTGAGATCGGCCATCGGGCCAGACTCAATCAGCCTGCCGTCGCGCAGCACCGTCAGGGTGTCGCAGATAGCTTTTAGCTCGTGAATGCGGTGTGAGATAAACACCACGCCGATGCCCTGCTGTTGCAAACGTCTTACTACCGCAAACAGACGCTCGCTCTCGTGCGCGTCAAGCGGCGCGGTGGGTTCATCAAGAATCAAAAAACGGCAGTGATGAGATAACGCCCGCGCCAGCAAAATCTGCTGTTTTTCAGCCAGCGTGCAGCCGTCGATGGAGCGGCGAACGTCGAGCGAAACATCCAGCTGCGCCAGCGCCTGCCGCGCCTGCTGGCGGATGTCGCGCCAGCGGTAGCGGTGCCCTGGCTGCGCCAGCTGGTCGAGCATGATGTTTTCAGCAATGCTTAACCCCGGGATCAGCGCCACGTCCACCTCCTGCTGCACGAGGTGGATGCCCAGCCGTTTGGCGTCCAGCGGCTCGCGGATGCTTACCGGCTGGTTGTTAATGCAGATTTCGCCTTCATAGTGGTCGTGCGTCCCGCACAGCACCGCCATCAGCGTCGATTTCCCCGCGCCGTTGGCGCCGGTCAGCGCATGCACCGACCCGCCGTTCAGGGTGAAATCCACGCGCGACAGGGCCTGAAAGCCGGAAAAGGCCAGGCTGATACCGCGCATCTCAAGGCGACTGGAAACCATCCGCGTAAATCCTTCATTACTCTTCTGATTTAGCGAATTTTTCACAGCTCCGGTTGACTGACAACGACGGAAAAGGCATAAGATAAAGCGAAATATTATTAGCCATCCGGATGTCCAGACATAACATCGGGTTAGCGCTTGCTAAAAAAGGACAACTTCATGAGCAACACCGATATCCGCGTCGTGCCCGGCCCGGCGAACTACTTCTCTCATCCGGGATGCCTTGCGCGCCTGGATGATTTCTTTACCCCGGAACAGCTTTCCCGCGCGGTGTGGATCTACGGCGAGCGGGCGATTGAGGGCGCGCGCCCTTACCTGCCGCAGAGTTTTACCGCGACGGGGGCAAAACATCTGTTGTTTAAGGGCCATTGCAGCGAGCGTGACGTCACTCATCTGGTAAACGAGTCGGGAAGTGAAACCAGCGTGGTGATTGGCGTGGGCGGCGGTGCGGTAATGGATACCGTCAAGGCCGTGGCGCGTCGTCTGGGCGTGCCGTTCGTGGGCATTCCCACTATCGCCGCCACCTGCGCGGCGTGGACCCCGCTCTCCGTGTGGTACAACGATGCCGGTCAGGCGCTACAGTTTGAGATTTTTGACGACGCCAACTTTCTGGTGCTGGTGGAGCCGCAGATCATCCTTAACGCCCCGGCGGAATACCTGCTGGCGGGCATCGGCGATACGCTGGCGAAGTGGTACGAAGCGGCGGTGCTCGCCCCTCAACCTGAGAGTCTGCCGCTGACCGTGCGTCTTGGCCTGAACGGTGCGCTGGCGATCCGCGACGTGCTGCTGGAACGCAGCGAAGAGGCGCTTGCAGATCAGCAGCGCGGCGAACAGACGCAGGCGTTCCGGGACGTGGTGGATGCGATTATTGCCGGAGGCGGAATGGTCGGCGGTCTGGGTGAGCGCTATACCCGCGTGGCGGCGGCGCACGCGGTGCACAACGGCTTAACCGTGCTGCCGCAGACGGAAAAATACCTGCACGGCACCAAGGTGGCCTACGGCATTCTGGTCCAGAGCGCCCTGCTCGGCCAGGACGACGTGCTGGCGCAGCTGGTGGCGGCGTACCGGCGCTTTAACCTGCCAATCACGCTTCGCGAGCTGGACGTCGATATTCACAACCGCGACGAGCTGGATAAGGTCATTGCCCACACCCTGCGCCCGGTGGAGTCGATTCACTATCTGCCGGTGACGTTAACGCCTGAGGTGCTGCGCGCCGCGTTTGCGAAGGTGGAATCCTTCAGCCGTTAATTGCGCCGACGGGCTATACCTAATGATGATTCTCTCCACTCTTGCAACGAGGTCATCATGCAGATCGATTTAACAGGTAAAAAGGCGCTGGTTACCGGCGCCAGCCGCGGGCTGGGTCGAGCGATTGCGCTGTCGCTGGCGCGCGCCGGTGCCGATGTGGTTATCACCTACGAAAAATCCGTCGATAAAGCCCAGCAGGTCGTCGATGAGATCAACGCGCTGGGGCGACACGGCGAGGCGATTCAGGCCGACAGCGCCAGCGCGCAGGCGATTCAGGATGCGGTCACGCAGGCGGCGCGCTCCCTCGGCGGGCTGGATATTCTGGTCAATAACGCCGGGATTGCGCGCGGCGGCCCGCTGGAGTCCATGACCCTGGCGGACATCGACGCTCTGATCAACGTCAACATCCGCGGCGTGGTGATCGCCATTCAGGAAGCGCTGGTGCATATGTCTGACGGCGGACGCATCATCAACATCGGTAGCTGTCTGGCGAACCGCGTGGCACAGCCGGGGATCGCCGTCTACTCGATGACCAAGTCTGCCCTTAACTCCCTCACCCGAGGTCTGGCCCGCGATTTAGGCCCGCGCGGCATTACCGTCAACCTGGTCCACCCCGGCCCGACCAACAGCGATATGAACCCGGAAGACGGCGAGCAGGCTGACTCTCAGCGTCAGCTTATTGCCCTGGGCCATTACGGCCAGCCGGAGGATATCGCAGCGGCGGTCACCTTTCTCGCCAGCCCGGCTGCGGGGCAAATTTCCGGCACCGGTCTGGATGTCGACGGCGGTCTGAACGCCTGATCGCAAATTTACTGTATGCCTCTGTCGCCCGGCAGAGGCCTGTTCGAGCCGCCTCGACGATTCGCGTTTTGCCGCTTTCTCGCGGTTATTCTCCGCTCTACAGTACCTCATTAGAAATTCGGAATTTATCTAATAGTCTTATTATTTCCTTATATTTTGTATGGGCGTACAGTGGAGGTACGGATGAAGATTGTGTGGTCTAAAACAGCAGAGAAGCAGTTTTCTAAAATCGATCCTCGATATCAGAACCGCATTAAATTCAGGCTGGAGAAGATGGACGATAAAACATCACCTGTCGCGGATATCAAGAAATTATCTTCTCCCGAAAACCACTACAGGTTGCGATTAGGTGATTACAGGGTCATTTACACCTTCGGAGACCCGCCGGGTGATATCTGCTACGTAGTGGCAGTAAAACGCCGGACAACCACTACCTACCTTCATGAGGAGCATACGGAATATGACTATTCAGTTCATCAAGGATGAAGAAGGAAAAAAACAGTATGTTGTCATACCCTACGGTGAATATTTTCGCATGCGTTTAGCCATGCTTGAGTACGATGACGATGATGAAAACGACTGGGAAGACATCCCTTACGAATCAGACATCTACGATAACGTAGGTTTACCGGGTGAAGTGTGCGACATCATGCATAACGAGAACGTCAGCCTACAGGCCGCCTGGCGCATTTTATGCGGCATGTCCCAGCAGGAGGTGGCGGAGAAGCTTGGCATCAGCCAGTCCGCCGTGTCACAGCTGGAAGCGCTGGACTCCCGACCGCAAAAGCGCACCCGCGAAAAGCTGGCGGCACTTTACGGCTGTAAACAGGAGCAGATCAGCCTCTATTTACCGAAAGAGGGTTAACAGCACTTCGCCCCGCCCTTGCCACCGTAGCGGGCGTCCTGGCGGTCGCGGAAAAATTCTTCGTAGGTCATCGGCGTCTGGTCCGGGTGGTTGACGCGCATATGCTCGACGTAGTTGTCGTAATCCGGCACGCCAATCATCATTTTAGCGGCCTGGCCCAGGTATTTACCTGCTTTGGAAAGGGTGTCGAACATAATCAGTTTCTCGTTTGTATTCCCCTCACCCTGACCCTCTCCCCAAAGGGGAGAAGGAACTTTAACACCCTCTCCCCTTTGGGGAGAGGGCTGGGGTGAGGGGGTTTGGTAATGTTAATGCGCCCCTTTCGCCTGGGTGACAATCTCGTCCAGGTTCTCAGGCATTGGCTCATACGGTGTCTCTTTCGCCGTCGGTTTGTCGACTTTCAACGCCGCCAGCGCGGTTTTCAGAGAATACAACGCCAGCACCACAACCACCACCATAAAGAAGATGGTCAGCCCGGCGTCCAGACGGTTGTTAAACACCAGCTGCGACAGCTGAGATTCGGTGTACTGTGCCGGGATCTTACCGCTGTCGATCATCGCCTGGAACTTGTTGGCGATCGCCAGGAAGCCCACCTTGTTGTCCGGGCTGAAGGCTTTCTGCCAGCCCGCGGTCAGGGTACAGATCAGCAGCCACGCCGTTGGCACCAGCGCCACCCATGCGTAACGCTGGCGCTTCATCTTGAACAGCACTACCGCGCAGAGCATCAGGGCCATGCCCGCCAGCATCTGGTTGGCGATACCGAACAGCGGCCACAGGGTGTTAATCCCGCCCAGCGGGTCGACCACGCCCTGATGCAGGAAGTAGCCCCACGCCAGCACGCACAGCGCTGTCGCCAGCAGGTTAGCCGGGAGTGAATCGGTACGTTTCAGGTTCGGGGAGATCACCCCCAGCAGATCCTGCAACATAAAGCGTGCCGCACGCGTACCGGCATCCACCGCCGTCAGAATAAACAGCGCCTCGAACAGAATGGCGAAGTGATACCAGAACGAGACATCCATCAGCCCGCCCAGCGCGCCGTGCAGGATGTAGGCCATGCCCACCGCCAGCGTTGGTGCCCCGCCTGCGCGGGAAATAATCGACTGCTCGCCGACCTCATTAGCGATATGCGTCAGCGTTTCAGGCGTAATCGCAAAACCCCAGCCGCTCACCACCTGCGCGGCGGAAGCGACCACGTCAACGGTGCCCGCCGGAGCCAGGACCGCCATCGGGCTGTTCATCGCGAAATACACGCCCGGGTCAATAATGCAGGCGGAGACCAGCGCCATAATCGCCACGAAGGACTCCATCAGCATGCCGCCGTAGCCAATCAGGCAGGCCTGATTCTCATTCGCCAGCATCTTCGGCGTGGTCCCGGAGGCAATCAGCGCGTGGAAGCCCGACACCGCCCCACAGGCGATGGTGATAAACAGGAACGGGAACAGATTGCCGGTCCAGACCGGGCCGGTGCCGTCAATAAATTTGGTCAGCGCAGGCATGGTCAGGGTCGGGCGCATAATTAAAATGCCGATCGCCAGCCCGACGATGGTGCCGATTTTCAGGAAGGTAGAGAGGTAGTCACGCGGGGCCAGCAGCAGCCATACCGGCAGCACCGCCGCCACGAAGCCGTAGCCTACCAGCATCCAGGTCAGCTGCACGCCGGTGAAGTCGAAGAACGGTGCCCAGGTCGGGCTTTCCGCCACCCAGCCGCCGGAGATAATGGCGAACACGAGGAATACCAGGCCAATCACCGACACTTCACCAATGCGGCCCGGACGCAGGTAACGGATGTAGATCCCCATGAACAGCGCCAGCGGTATGGTGAAGGCGACGGTGTAGGTTCCCCACGGGCTGTGGGTCAAGGCTTTCACCACAATCATCGCCAGCACCGCGAGGATGATCACCATGATCATAAAGGTCGCCACCAGCGCAATCACCCCGGCGGTTGCCCCCATCTCTTCTTTCACCAGCTCACCCAGCGAACGACCGTCGCGACGGGTGGAAACGAACAGCACCATGAAGTCCTGCACCGCGCCCGCCAGCACCACCCCCGCGAGGATCCAGATCATCCCCGGCAGGTAGCCCATCTGCGCGGCCAGTACCGGCCCCACCAGCGGGCCTGCCCCGGCAATCGCCGCGAAATGGTGACCGAACAGCACTTTTTTATCGGTCGGCACGTAGTCCAGACCGTCGTTATGACGCACGGCCGGCGTCATGCGCGTGCCGTCTACGCCCAGCACCGTCTTTGCGATATAGCGGCCATAAAAACGGTATGCGATCAGATAAATGCAGACGGAGGCGACGACGATCCACAGCGCGTTGATCTGCTCCCCCCGGTTGAGGGCGATATAGCCCAGGGCAAAGGCTCCCACCACGGAGAGCACCGCCCACGTAAGGTATTTCCCTGAGTTGTTCATAGTTGTTGTCCGTTGTTGTGAAACAGTGAGATGTTACATTTTGTTTCTAGAACAACGGGTAAAATTTAACAACTTTGAAACGCAATAATGCGTGGTCAAACCAGAGATTTACACCACAGTGTTAAGCCGATCACTTTCAGCTGAATGACTTACCCCAACACCATCGTACTCAACCGACAGGTACAGCACCGCCGTCCCTGCTCGTCGAACACCACGATCTCCCAGCTCTGGCTGGAACGGCCCAGATGCAGCGGCTGACACACGCCGCGTACCTTACCGTGTGAGACTGCGCGGTGGTGCGTGGCATTCAGTTCCGTACCCACCACGTTCTGCCCGTCACGGGTCATCAGAAAACCGGCCATCGAGCCCAGCGTTTCCGCCAGCGCCGCCGAGGCGCCGCCGTGCAGCAGGCCAAACGGCTGATGGGTACGCGCATCCACCGGCATCTCCGCTTCCAGCGTATCGTCCCCGAGGCGGGTATAGACGATGCCAAGGTGCCCCACCATCGTATTCAGGCTGGTGGCGTTCAGCTCCTCGAGCGTTAAATGACGTTTCCAGATCATTACGCCCCCAGCGTGGAGCCGCCGTCCACCACGATATCCTGCAAGGTGATATGGCTGGCGGCATCGGATGCCAGGAACAGCACGGTCGCAGCAATCTCCTGCGGACGGGCAATTTTACCAAGCGGAATGCCGAGCTTGAATTGCTCGCCAAAGCCGCGAATGCGCCGCTGTTCCGCATCGTCGCTGGTCCACAGGGTGCGCTGCATGTCGGTATCCGTTGAACCCGGCGACACCAGGTTACAGCGTACGCCGCTGCCCGCCAGTTCCAGCCCGACTGTCAGCGCCAGGCTTTTCAGCGCCGCTTTCGACGCGCCGTAGGCGCTCATGCCGATGCGCGGCGTGTGCGCCGCGTCAGAGGCCACCGTCACAATCGCCCCACCCTGCTGACGACGGAACTGGCCCATCGTCTGCTGGAACAGGTTGAACGCGCCGCCGACGTTGACCGCAAAGGTCTGCTGCCAGTCCTCCTGCGAAAGCTGATCCGTCGCGCCCATACGCAGAATGCCCGCTGCGTTAACCAGCACGTCGAGCCGCTCAAGGCTGCTGAGCAAACGCCCGCAGACGTCACTCGCCTGCGCCGCATCCGCCACGTCCAGCGTTTCGGTGGCAAACGGATATTCGCCGTGAGGGAAAGCCAGATCGAACCCGGTCACCTGCGCCCCGGCCTCCACAAATGCCAGCGCGGTCGCATAGCCAATGCCCTTACCCGCGCCCGTCACCCAGACGGTTTTACCGGTAAAATCAAAAGCCATCACTTCACCTCGCGGGAGAGCAGCGCCCACCAGGCATCGAGGGTCGGATTTTTTGCCAGCATCACGAAATCAATGTCGCCGTGCACTTTGCGCCAGCGGGCGGCGAGCGCCATCATCCGTACTGAATCCAGACCGTAGTCGATCAGGTTTTCGTCATCCATCGGCTCGTCGGACTCGTCCAGCAGCGGCAGGATCAGCTCACGCAGCGCGGCTTTCGTTGCCGGAACGGACGGCAGCAGCTCGTCGGTCATCACCACGCGGCCCGAACGTCCGGCCACGTATTTCAGCGACATCAGGTGCTCGTCGCGGGTGAAATCCGCCAGCGCGTCGGCGATAAAGAACGGTTTAATGTCGCGCATAAAGGCGTCGGTGGCGGTGGTCATGCAGCCGATGTGGGCGTATACGCCGGTGATCAAAAGCTGGTTGCGCCCGGTCTCTTTCAGCATCTGCTCCAGCGGCGAGCGGTGAAACGCGCTGTAGCGCCACTTCACCAGCACGGTGTCCGCTTCATCCGGGGTCAGCTCAGCGACGATGCGCTGCTGCTCCGGCGAACGGGTCAGGCCCGGCCCCCACATGTCGTTCAGCAGGGCACGGTCTTCATCGCTCTGATCTTTCGGCTGCGCGGTGTAGTACACCGGAATATTGTGCTCTTTGCAGTACGCGCGCAGTTTAGCGATGTTCGCCACTACCTGCTGCATCATGTCGCTATTTTCGCCCCAGAAGTTCAGGAAGTACTCCTGCATATCGTGGATCAGCAGCGCGGCGCGCTCCGGTTCAAATGCCCAGTTCACTTTACTGGTCGGCAGTTCGGCGGCGGTTGGCAGCGCGTATGCGGTTAATTTTGGAATGGCCATTCTCTGTTCCTCAGCCCCGGGCGCGTTCAGCAAGCCACAGGCGCAACTGTTTCTTATCGACTTTGCCGACCGGCGTGAGCGGAAGCGCATCCACGCTCTCCACGCGGTCCGGCAGCTTAAATTCGGCAACGCCCTGCTCGCGCAGGAAGCGGCGCACCTCCACCGCGCGCAGGGGCTGTTTCGCCACCAGGTACGCGCAGCTTTTTTCGCCCAGCAGGCTGTCCTCCATGCTCACCAGCGCGGCGTGGATCACCGCGTCGTGGCGCAGCAGCAGGTTTTCGATCTCTTCGGCGGCGATCTTCTCGCCACCGCGGTTGATCTGATCTTTCTCGCGCCCCTGCACGGTGATGTAACCCTGCTCGTCGATGGCGATCAGATCGCCCGAGCAGTAGAAACCGTTGGCATCAAAGGCGCTGGCGTTGTGTTCCGGGCTGTTGAAATAGCCGCGGAAGGTATACGGGCCGCGCGTCATCAGACGCCCGACTTCCCCGCGCGGCAGCGGGTTGCCGTCCTCATCCGCCACCCACACTTCATCGTCCGGGCACATCGGGCGGCCCTGGGTATTGATGATGCGCTCCGGCGCATCGTCGAGGGCGGTGTAGTTCACCAGCCCTTCCGCCATGCCAAACACCTGCTGAAGCTGGCAGCCAATTTCCGCCGGAATGCGCGCCGCAAGCGTGGCGGAGAGACGTGCGCCGCCTACCTGGAGCAGTTCGAGGGATTTCAGCTGGGCGTTCCCCGCGCCGTCGGCAATCGCCTGCAACCACAGGCTGACCGCGGGCGGCACCAGCGAGGTGACGTTGATCTGATGCTGCTCAATCAGCGGGAAGCAGAGCGTGGCGCTCGGATCGTTAGCCAGCACCACGCAGCCGCCCGCCGTGAAAACGCCTAACGATCCCGGCGAACTCATGGCGTAGTTGTGCGCCGCGGGAAGCGCGTTCAGATAGCGGGTGTGCGCAGTGATACCGCAGATTTCGTTGCTGCGGCGAATGCTGTAGTCGTAGTCGTTGTGCGTACGCGGGATCAGCTTCGGCGTGCCGGTGCTGCCGCCGGAGAGCTGGAAGAACGCCACTTCGTCGGCGGGCGTCGGGTTCGGGATGAAATTGTCCGCCGGGCGTGAAATCGCCGCCTCCAGCGCGTGTTCGCCCTTATCGCCGCGTAGCAGCACAACGCGCACCGAGCGATGCGCATCCACAAAGGTGTTGAGAAAATCATCGCCCGAGAACAGCGCGTGGTCGCGATCGGCAATCAGCACGGCGGGTTTGATCTGCTCCGCGTAGGCGTTGAGTTCACTGCGCTGATGGCTAAAGAGCGCGTTGACCGGCGCGACGCCGATTTGCAGTAGCGCGAAGAAGGTGATGTAGAACTCGGCCACGTTGCCGAGCTGCACCAGCGCGGTCTCGCCGCGATGCAGCCCCTGCGCCTGAAGAGCGGACGCCAGATTCGTCACCGCCTGATTAAACGCGCGGTAGGTAATGCGGCGATCGCCGTCAATTATCGCGACCGCATCGCTGTCCGCATGGTCCGTCAGGATGTGGGTCAGCGGCAGATCCTGCCAGTAGCCTTTTTCACGGTAGCGCCGGGCAAAATCCTCAGGCCAGCGGGTAAAAGGGATGGTCATGAGTATTCCTTAGTGCAAACCAAACACGTTGAGCATGGTGGAGAGCTTCACGCCCGTCTCGCGCCACTCGCCCACCGGGGAGGAAGCAGGCACAATGCCCGCGCCGGCAAACAGGCGAACGGTATTTTGATGCAGCCGCGCGCAGCGGATAGTTACCACCCACTCGCCGTTACCTTCGCTGTCGCACCAGCCAACGATGCCGCCGAACAGTTCGCGGTCGAAGGGCTCCAGCTCGGCAATGAGTTCTTTTGCCGCCTGATGCGGGAAACCGCTCAGGGCCGGGGTCGGGTGCAGCAGGCAGGCCAGCGTCAGGGCGTTCTCGTTTTCACGCGCGTCACCCTCAACCGGCGTGGCCAGATGCCACAGCGTTGGGGTGGTAATGAGCTGCGGGGAAGCCGGCATGCTCAGATGATGGCTGCGCGGTTCCAGAATGGTTTTCATCGCCTGGGTTACCAGGTCGTGCTCGTGACGGTCTTTTTCGGAGGCCAGCAGCTTAGTGCCCGCTTCGCGATCCAGCACATCGTCCGGCTGACGGCGCGCAGAGCCCGCCAGCGGCAGCGAACTAAAGTGCGCGCCCTCTTTACGCAGCAGCAGTTCCGGGCTGGCGCCCAGCAGCACGCCGCCGTCTTCCAGCGGTACGTGGAAGTTAAAGCTCGCCGGGTTCTGGGCGATAAGACGCTCCATCAGCGCGCTGCTATCAATCTGTTTGTCGGTGGCAATATCAATCAGGCGCGACAGCACCACCTTATTCACCTGCGGCGTGGCGGTGAGCGACGCGGCGCGGGCCACCATCTCCTCGAAAATCGGCTGCGGCGGGATCTCGGTGCGTTGTTGCACGTTCAGCGTCTGCGCGCCGGAGGCGTAGCGTGCGGACTGCTGACGCGCCGGGCGGGAGAAGGTTTGCCAGCGTTGCGGAATAAACAGCGATGACGGTTTGCGGGTATCGAAGGGGATCGCCCCTACCATCACCGGATGGGCAATGCCGCTGTTTTTCGCATTCCGGAAAGCCTGAGCTAATTTCTGCTGAAAGGGACCCGCCGGATCGTCACCGCCGACGGCGGGTTCAGAAAAACGGGCAAAACAGCCGGACGTGGTAAAACTGCGGTAAGGCGACATAAAGAAAAAGCTATCTGCTTGCAGCGTAGTCGCGGTGTGCTGAACTTCCTCAGCCAGGGACGTGTCCATATCATCCTCCTTAAAATGATAAAAGAAGCAATAATGATTATCATTTATATTTTCGTCGGCTAACCTAATCCCACATCGCCCCGCTGTCAACCGTCGGGCAAATAACTTGTGCGACAAACGCTTGCATCCCTTCCCTACAGCCCTGAAAATGAGAAGCATTATCTTCAATAAAATCAGGATGCCGCTCTGTGAAAATCGCTGCCGTTTGCCGCAATGCCCTTCTTTTAACAGGACTTTTTGTTTTAGGACTAACCTCAGCCGCCGCCGACGACTGGCCGCGCCAAGTCTCCGACAGCCGCGGCGTTCACACGCTTGAGAGCAAACCGACGCGCATTGTCTCCACCAGCGTGACCTTAACCGGCTCCCTGCTGGCCATTGACGCGCCGGTCATTGCCAGCGGAGCGACCACGCCGAACAACCGCGTGGCGGATGCGCAGGGCTTTTTACGTCAGTGGGGCGATATCGCGAAGCAGCGTAAGGTTGCCCGGCTGTACATCGGCGAGCCGAGCGCCGAAGCGGTCGCGGCCCAGATGCCGGACCTGATTTTGATCAGCGCCACCGGCGGGGATTCCGCGCTTGCGCTCTACGAGCAGCTTTCCGCCATCGCGCCGACGCTTATCATCAATTACGACGACAAAAGCTGGCAGGAACTGCTGACCCAGCTGGGGACGATCACCGGGCAGGAGACACAGGCCGCAGAGCGCATCGCTGCCTTCGATAAACAGCTCGCCCAGGTGAAGCAGCAGATGAAGCTGCCGCCACAGCCGGTGAACGCCATCGTTTACACCGCCGCGGCACACACGGCGAACCTGTGGACGACAGACTCCGCGCAGGGCAAGCTGCTGCACCAGCTGGGCTTTACGCTGGCGGACCTGCCTGCCGGTTTGCAGACCTCAACAAGCCAGGGCAAGCGCCACGACATTATTCAGCTGGGTGGAGAAAATCTGGCGACGGGGCTGAACGGCGAAGGGCTGTTTGTGTTTGCCGGCGACGCGAAAGACGTGAATGCGATTTACGCTAACCCGCTGCTGGCGCATCTGCCGTCGGTCAAGAACAAGCGCGTCTGGGCGCTGGGAACGGAGACGTTCCGCCTGGATTATTACAGCGCGATGCTGGTGTTAGACAGATTGAATGCGTTGTTTAAGTAGGCATTTTCCCTCCCTCTCCCCGTGGGAGAGGGCCGGGGTGAGGGCATCAGGCCGCACCGTCGTTCAACGCGGCCTCCTGCCTGAACCGCCGCAATTCCACCAGCGTCACCAGTAAGATCGCGCCAACCATCGCTAACACAAACCCGCTGCTGCTCGCCGACGCCACCGGGGTCATTATCGTCCCCAGCCCGCCGAGGATCGCCGCGCCAATCGCATCGCCCGTGACGTTCTGCGCCGTCCACAGGCCGTTAATGCGCCCGAGCATCCCTTCCGGCGTCTGGGTCTGGATCAGGGTGTACTGTAAAAGAGAGCTTACCGCGCTCAGCCAGCCGAAAATCACCAGACACATCACCCCCAGCGCCCACACCGGCATCAGGCTAAAGAAACCAATGGCGATAAACGAGGCCAGCGTCGCCACCAGCATGATCAACCCCGGTCTCGCGCTCTGCGCCAGGTTGCCGCTGGTCAGCGCCCCGAAGGCCGCACCGAGCGGAATGGCGGCGTACAGCACGCCAATCTCTGAGGCGCTCATCTGCCACTCACCCGCCAGCGCCGGGTACAGCACGCGCACGGCGCTCGCCATCGTCAGCAGGCCGCCGAGCAGCGCAATGCCGCCAATCAACGGGTTGCTGAACAGAAAACGAATCGCGGCCATCAGGGACTTCAGCGGATGCTCGCGCGGCTGCGGCGGGGGTGGCAGGAGCGGCAGACGCAGCAGCGTCAGGGTGGTGATAAAGGTTCCGGCTGCGGCAAGGCCGTAGTTCCACGCCACGTTGCCGGTCGCCAGCAGCAGACCGCCGACCATCGGCGAAATCACCGAGCCGAGGCGCACGGTGAGCATGGTGATCGCCCCCGCCTGCATCAGGTTCTCGCGCCCGACCAGCGCGGGCGTGGCCGCCAGCAGTGCCGTCACGCCTAACGAAGCAAAAAAGCCGTCCCACAATCCCAGCACGTAAATGGCCACCAGCGACGGCTCCGGCAGCATGGCGTTCAGGCACAGCCCGACAAAGCCCACCCCGCAGGTGCCGCGCGCCAGCAGGATAAGCTTTTTACGCTCGTAGCGGTCCGCCAGCACGCCGCCCACCATCAGGCCGATAAACATCGCCCCGCCGGTTAAGGTGACGGATAGCCCTACCAGCCAGCTGGAGTGAGTGATGGTCTGGATTTGCACCGGCACGGCCACACCAAGCAAACCGAGGGACAAAATGGAGATAAAGCGAGCGATAAAAACGGCGCGATACGCCGGGTGTGTTTTGAGCAGGCTGAGGTTAAGCAGCCAGGATTTTTGATTCATGACAAAGCCTTGAGTCTATTTCTACCCATTCCATGGGCGCACATGCTAACATAGCCAAATAAGATAGATAACGATAATCACTATCATTATCAAATCATGGATGTTGCTATGTCGTTTTCCTCTTCTGCGGTGCGCGCCCTTGCCGTGCCCGTTTTATTGCTACTGCTAATCCTTGCGATTGCACTCAGCCTGCTGGTCGGCGCAAAACCGCTGCCCGCGTCCGTTATTGTCGATGCGCTATCCGGTACCTGTCAGAGCGCCGACTGCACCATCGTGCTCGACGCTCGCCTGCCCCGCACCCTTGCCGGCCTGCTGGCCGGTGGTGCGCTCGGCCTTGCCGGTGCCCTGATGCAAACCCTCACCCGCAACCCGCTGGCGGACCCCGGCATTCTCGGCGTTAACTCCGGCGCCAGCTTTGCCATCGTGCTCGGCGCGGCGCTGTTTGGATTTACGTCCCCCTCTGAACAGCTGGTGATGGCTTTTTGCGGCGCGCTGTCGGCCTCGCTGGTAGTGGCGTTTACCGGCAGCCAGGGCGGCGGACAGCTCAGCCCGGTACGCTTAACGCTGGCGGGCGTAGCGCTCGCGGCGGTACTGGAAGGCTTGTCCAACGGCATCGCCCTGCTCAACCCGGACGTGTATGACCAGCTGCGCTTCTGGCAGGCGGGTTCGCTGGATATTCGTACCCTTGAAACCTTAAAAGTGGTGGTGATCCCGGCGAGCGTCGCTGCGGCCGTGGCGCTCTGTTTAAGCCGGGCGCTGAACAGCCTGAGCCTCGGCAGTGACACCGCGACCGCCCTCGGCAACCGCGTGGCGCGTACGCAGCTGACGGGCCTGCTTGCCATCACCGTGCTGTGCGGCAGCGCGACCGCCGTGGTCGGCCCGATTGCCTTTATCGGCCTGATGATGCCGCACATGGCGCGCTGGCTGGTGGGGGCGGATCACCGCTGGTCCCTCCCGGTAACGCTGCTGGCGACCCCTGCCCTGCTGCTGTTTGCCGACGTGCTGGGCCGCCTGCTGGTGCCGGGCGAACTGCGTGTCTCGGTGGTCAGCGCCTTTATCGGCGCGCCGGTGCTGATCTTCCTGGTACGACGCAGACGCGGGGGTGGCGCATGATGGCCCCGTCCCGTCGTTTACTCACCAGCGTCGCCCTGCTGGTCGTCGCCTGTCTGCTGCTGGCGGCCTGGAGCCTGCAAAGCGGTGCCGTAACGCTTGATTTCGCGCAGGTCTTTCACGCTCTCACCGGCAGCGCGCCGCGTAACATCACCATGGTGGTCACCGAATGGCGACTGCCGCGCGTGGCAATGGCGATCCTGGTTGGCGCGGCGCTTGGCGTCAGCGGCGCGATATTCCAGTCGCTGATGCGTAACCCCCTCGGCAGCCCGGACGTGATGGGCCTGAATACCGGCGCGTGGAGCGGCGTGCTGGTGGCGATGGTGCTGTTCGGGCAGCATCTCACGGCCATTACCTTTACGGCGATGGCGGGCGGCATTCTCACCTCCCTGCTTATCTGGGCCCTGGCCTGGCGCAACGGCATCGACACCTTCCGCCTGATCATCATCGGGATCGGCATCCGCGCGATGCTGATGGCGTTTAACACCTGGCTTCTGCTACAGGCGTCGCTGGAAACCGCACTCTCCGCCGGGCTGTGGTACGCCGGTTCCCTCAACGGTCTGACGTGGGTAAAAACCTGGCCCGCCGCGCCGCTGATTATCCTGATGTTTATCGGCGCGTTGCTGCTGGTCAGGCGCATGCGGCTGCTGGAGATGGGCGACGACAGCGCCTGCGCGCTGGGCGTGAGCGTAGAGCGCTCGCGCCTGATGCTGATGCTGGTGGCGGTCTTGCTGACCGCAGCGTCTACCGCCATCGCCGGGCCGATCTCGTTTATTGCCCTTGTCGCGCCGCATATCGCGCGGCGACTTAGCGGCACCGCGCGCTGGGGATTAACCCAGGCGGCGTTGTGCGGTGCAGTATTACTGCTGGCCGCCGATCTCTGCGCCCAGCGGCTGTTTACGCCTTATCAACTGCCGGTGGGCGTGGTGACCGTCAGCCTCGGCGGGATTTACCTCATCGTCTTGCTCGTTCAGGAGTCACGCAAGAAATGACAGATTCAACCACCCGCTTGCGCGGCGAAAACTTGACCCTCGGCTACGGCAAAAAAATCATTGCCCGGGACTTATCCGTTGCCATTCCGGACGGCCACTTCACCGCCATTATCGGGCCAAACGGCTGCGGCAAATCAACATTGCTGCGCACGCTGAGCCGCCTGATGTCGCCGGTTGAGGGTAGCGTGTTCCTCGACGGGGAACAGATCCAGCGCTTCGCCAGCAAAGAGGTGGCGCGCCGAATTGGTCTGCTGGCGCAAAACGCCACCACGCCGGGGGATATTACCGTGCAGGAGCTGGTCTCCCGCGGGCGCTATCCGCACCAGCCGCTGTTTACCCGCTGGCGCAAGGAGGACGACGAGGCCGTGAAGCGCGCGATGCAGGCGACGGGCATCACCGAGCTGGCCCAGCAAAGCGTCGATACCCTCTCCGGCGGACAGCGCCAGCGCGCGTGGATCGCAATGGTGCTGGCGCAGGAAACCTCGATCATGCTGCTGGACGAGCCGACGACCTGGCTGGATATCAGCCATCAGATTGACCTGCTGGAGCTGCTGAGCGAGCTGAACCGTACGCAGGGGTACACCCTGGCGGCGGTGTTGCACGACTTAAACCAGGCGTGCCGCTACGCGACACATCTGATTGCGCTGCGCGACGGCGAGATTGTGGCGCAGGGCGCGCCGAAGGAGATTGTGACGCCAGAGCTGATCGCGCGGATCTACGGCATGCGCTGCATGATTATTGACGATCCGGTGGCGGGTACGCCGTTGGTGGTGCCACTTGGAAAACGTGCGGTCTGATGCCCTCACCCCGGCCCTCTCCCACAGGGAGAGGGAGCAAACCATCCCCTCTCCCCGTGGGAGAGGGTTAGGGTGAGGGGCATTTGCACTATCCTAAAATTTCCTTCAGTACCGGCCCAATTTTCTCAAACGCCTGCGGTGAAATAATATCCACGTGGGCGCAGTCCTGGCTGTAGACCTCCAGCTCGCCCACCCACGGAGCCCACGCGGCCTGAGGATCCAGGGTTCGCGTTCGCTCGGCGACAAACAGCGTCGCTTTACCGTCAAAGCGCGCGCTGTGCGCGGTGGTGAGCAGCCGCACCGCGTCGGCGTAGTTGCCCTCAATGGCGTTAAACAGCTCGCTGGAGCCCTGCCCCTGCTGGGCGGCGATAAACGCCTGACGCTCGCGCTCGATCTCTGCCAGCACCGCCGGGTCGAGGCCGTTGGCCTCTTTCTCCGCCCAGTTCTGGGTTTCCGGCGGCCAGGTATCCAGCAGGCCGAGGAACGCCACCGCTTCACCCTGCTCGCGCAGGCGGGCCGCAATGCCCTGCGCCAGCGTGCCGCCGAGGGAATAGCCGAACAGGTAATACGGCCCCTGCGGCTGCTGCTTACGCAACGTGTTCAGATGATGTTCGATTACTCCATCGAGATCCGCGCACTGCTGCATCGGGCCGTTTGGCCGCGGCGACTGAATGCCGACGATGGACCAGCGCGGGCTGAGGTAGCGCGCCAGGACGCTAAACTGCCAGGCAAAGCCGGACGCCGGATGGAAGCAGAACAGCGTCGGGCCGTTGCTTTCACGCAGCGGCAGAAGGGTTTCATACCCCAGACGCTGCGCCTGTTCGTCGCTCATCTGCGAGTCCAGCAGGGCGCTAAGCTTGCTTACCGTCGAGGCGACCATAATCTGCCCCGGCGTGACCTTACGGCTGAACGCACGGCTGAGCTGAGCCGCGAGGCGCATCGCCAGCAGCGAGTGGCCGCCGAGGGCAAAGAAATCGGCCTCGATATCGTTCACCGCGCAGCCCAGCAGGGAAGAAAACGCCTGCGCCACGGCCACTTCGGTTTGCGTCTCAGGTGCGCGACCGGAAGTTCTGCTGGTCAGCTCCGGCAGCGGCAGCGCCTTGCGATCCAGCTTGCCGTTGGCGCTCAGCGGCAGCGCGCTGATTTGCAGCAGCACCACCGGCACCATATGCGGTGGCAGCTGGGCTTTGAGTGATGCAAGCAGCGCGTCGCGGTCCAGCGGTAAGCCAGATTCAGAAACCACGTACCCCACCAGCTGGCGGGCATCGCCACCCGTCGCCGCTGCCTGGTTGAACACGCAGGCGTGCGCCACGGCCTGAGCCACGTCCGGCAGCGACAGCATCGCACGGTCGATTTCACCCAGCTCGATGCGCTGTCCGCGGATTTTCAGCTGGTCGTCGCTGCGGCCCAGATATTCCACCGCGCCGTTATCCAGCCAGCGGGCAACGTCACCGGTGCGGTACATCCGCTCGCCCGGCGCGAACGGGTCGGCGATAAAGCGGCTGGCGGTAAGGTCGGGGCGTCCCAGATACCCCTGCGCCAGCTGGATGCCGGTGAGATACAGATCCCCCGCCACGCCGAACGGTACCGGGCGCATCATCGCATCCAGAATGCGCAGCCCCGTATTCCATACCGGGAAACCGATCGGCACGCTGTTACCCTCCACCGCCGCCAGCTCGGGGCCGTACGCCGGATACCAGCTGACGTCCACCGCTGCTTCGGTCGGGCCATAGAGGTTGTGCAGCGGCGCATGGGTGAGCAGTTCCCACTCGCGACACAGCGCAGTCGGCAACGCCTCGCCGCTACAGAACACCTGCTTCAGCGTCCTGCAACAGTGGGCGTTTTCCGGCGTCAGCGAGGCGACGAACGCCGCCAGCATCGACGGCACGAAGTGGGTGGTGGTTACGCCATATTCTGCGAAGAAGCTCTGCATCGCCTGCGGATCGCGGTGCGCGTCCGGCTCGGCCATCACCAGCTTCGCCCCGGCGATAAACGGCCACCAGAACTCCCACACCGACACGTCAAAGCTGCACGGGGTTTTCTGCGCCACCACGTCATGCGCCGTCAGTGGATAATGATCCTGCATCCACTTCAGGCGGTTAACGATGGCGGTATGGCCGACCATCACCCCTTTTGGACGTCCCGTCGAACCGGAGGTAAAGATGATGTACGCGGTTTGCTCCGGCTTCGCCAGGCGCAGCGGTTCAGCACCCGAGGTCGGTAATAGTGTGTTGTAACTAAACGTCTCGACGGAGAGATCGCTAAAGCGCGGAAGCTGCTCGTCGGTGGTAATGAGCAGAGAGGGCCTCGCATCCTCCAGCATCATCCGCAGGCGATCGTCCGGGTAGCCGGTGTCGAGCGGCAGCCACGCGGCGCCCGCCTCCACAATGCCGTGCAAGGCTAACGTCAGGAACACCGAGCGCGGAAGCGCCACCGCCACGCTGTCGCCCGGCTTCACGCCGCGCGCGCGCAGCAGGTTTGCCAGCGCGACCACCTGCTCGCGCATCTGGCGGTAGTTCAGTTCAGTATGGGCATCCGCCAGCGCGGGGGCGTCCGGCGTTTTGCTCGCCTGCTCCGCGACCAGATCCGCCAGCGTGGTGGACGGCAGCGCCAGCCCGGTATCGTTAATGCGCGCCAGCCGGGCGTATTCCTGCTCTGATACGGTTTCCACGTCGCCACAGCGCAGGTCCGGGTTGGCGGCAAACTGCGTCAGCATTGCGTTCAGCCGCGCCGCGTGACCCTTTAGCGTCGCCTCGTCGTAACGCTGCCCGTTGGCGAGGATCTCAATGCTCAGTCCGCCCTGCTCGTCCGGGAACAGCGCAAGCTCCAGATCGTTCACCGGGCCGGTCGCCAGCGTGTGGGTAATGGCCTCCACGCCGTCGATATCCAGCTGATAATCGAACACCTTGACGTTCAGCACCGGACCAAACAGGGCTTCATCGCCTGCGGCACGTCCGCTGTCGCGCACGATCTGTTCGGCGTCGTAACGCTGATGGCGACGCATCTTTTTCAGCTGGTTCGCCAGGCGCAGCGCCAGTTCCGGCAGGCTCTCGTGCGGGCGAATATTCACCGCCAGCGGCAGGACGTTGAGCACCGGTCCGGTCGCGGTCAGCGCGGCGGAGCCCATGCGGCGCATAAAGATAAACCCGGCGGCGTAGTCCAGCCGTCCGGTCAGGCGGCCCAGCCACAGCACCACCAGCGCAAGCGCCAGATCGGTACGCTGCGCCTGGCCTGCCATCTGTGCAAGCTGGCTGAAAGCACTTCCGTCCATCGCCATTTTAAGGCGCAGGATGTCGGTGGTGGCGGCGTGTCCAGGCAGGGGCGCGGAAGAGAGCGAGACCGGAGAAGGAAGCTGTTGGCGCTGTTCGGCCCAGAAAGCACCGTCGCGCTGATACGCCTCACTGTCGCGATAGCGCTGATACTCCTCCACCACCTCGGCGAACGGGGTAAACGGGGAGGCGGGCGCGGGTTCCCCTTTCTGCCACGCAGCGTAAATGGCGGCGATCTGACGCGTAATGGCCGGGAAACTGAAGCCATCTACCACCAGATGATGATACCGCTGATACCAGTACCAGTGGCTTTCTCCCACCTGGATCAGCTGGTGAAACGCCAGCGGCTGACCGCTGTCGACGCGCAGGTTCTGCTTGAGATCGGCTTCCATCAGCGCCACGGCGGCGTCGTGGGAGTCAACGCGCACGATGGACGGCTCCGGCAGGAGCATGGCCTCATCGATCCACTGCCACACCTCACCGTGATCTTCGGCAAAACGCATCCGCAGGGTGTCGGCCTGCATCATACCTTCAGCGATGGCTTTTGCCAGCAATGGCGCATCGATAGCGCCTTTCAGTTCGGTATAGTGCGCGACGCTCCAGGCGTTTGGCAGGGAGGAAAGCTGCTCTGCCATCCAAATCCCCGGCTGGGCGGCGACAAGAGGGAGACGGTTCATGCGCGCTCCCCCGCAAAATAAAACGGCTCAAGCGTCTGCCACTGTTCCGCCAGCCACTGCTGGCACGCCTCCTGAGATTGCGGTTCGCAGACCACGCGCCAGCCCGCGGGCAACTCGCACTGCTGCGGCCACAGGCTGTACTGCCCCTGGTCATTTTGCAAAATGGCGAACTGTCCCTGCGGATTATCGAAAGGATTGCTGAATTCCATACAAACTCCGTTATTGAATAAGCGGCTGCCAGAGGGTCATCAGCCCCTGCGTCAGCCCACCGCGCCAGCAAAGCGCATCGTGTCCGCCGTCAACCTGACGCCAGAAAACCGGTTGCTGAGTGTGTAGTTCGGCGAGGATCGCCTGGTTTGCGCGCAAAATAAGCGGCTCGTTGCGCCCGGCCTCAAGGACAATGCGCAGCCCGCGAGCGGTTTTTTCACCCGCTTTGAGTTGTTCGATGAGCAGCCCGTCCTGCTGCGCGCCGCGGTGCGGCCACCAGTAGGATCCGGACTGGCTGAGGATGCAGCCAAAACGCTGCGGCCAGTTGAGGCCCGCATAGAGGGAAGAGAGTCCGCCGAAGCTCTGACCCGCCACCACGGTATGGTCGGCGCGGTCGCTGAACGGGGCCATGCTTTTCACTTGCGGGAGAAGTTCTTCCTGCACCGCCAGCCAGAAATCAGGGTTGCACGGCAGCTCGCGGCTGCGGTGTGCGGTGTCAATGACGTCAATTAAGACATAAACCGCAGGCGGCAGTTTGCCTTCATGGGTGAGCGACGCCAGAGCAGGCCAGACGGGCATGCTTTCGGCCCAGAACTGCCCGTCAAGGAGCACCGCCAGCGGGCGCTCGGGGCTTTCATCCCCGGTGGTAAAAATCCACACGCGGCGACGGTTCTTCAGACGCGCGCTGTGCCAATCAATACAGACAGGCTGCTTATTGTAAGGGGTATCGGGATGGTTCCAGCCGGGCTGTACGGGCGCCTCCGGCATCTCCAGCGCCGAGACGGCGTGCCCGCGCCCGCCGCGCCAGCTCTGCGGATTCAGCGGGTCGGACACCGCGTGCGGCAACAGTTTACGCCAGCCTTCGCGCAGCGCCATGCGGTCCGGCTGCTCGCCTTCAAACACTGCATCGGCAAAATCGTTTTCGTTATCGGAGGGGATAAAACAGTAGCTGCCGCGCCATTCCGGGCTGAACTCGCCCTGCCACTGCCAGACGTCGGTATCCGGGATACGTTCAAGGGATTGCGGACGGGCATTTTGATGGTGATCGGTCACGCCGGTGACGTAGAGCCAGACGCGTTTCACCGTCGAGGTTTTCTGCGTTCCCGCCGGGTCCCGCCACCAGAATGTTACGCGATAGTTTTCCTGATGACGTTCCCGTTCCGGCCCGTTTTTCGCCTGCCACCACGCTTCACTTCCGGTTGTTAACGCCGTCACCCTTATAACCCCATGTTTAACAGTCTTTTTTGTTTCAGAGCAAATTTTATTGATAATATTATTGATAACTATTTGCATTTGCAATAGCGTAATGCCCGCGCTGTGGGAAGCGCGCTCATTAAATAACCATAAAAGCGGGACGTACAATGAATAAGAAGATTCACTCTCTGGCCTTGCTGGTCAATTTAGGGATTTATGGTGTCGCGCTGCCCGCCATGGCAGATGACAATACCGCCTCCGCGCAGCACGAAGACACCATGGTGATCACCGCCGCCGAGCAGAATTTGCAGGCGCCGGGCGTGTCGACCATCACCGCCGATGAGATCCGCAAAAACCCGCCAGCGCGTGACGTGGCGGAAATCATCCGCACCATGCCGGGCGTTAACCTGACCGGCAACTCCACCAGCGGCCAGCGCGGGAACAACCGTCAGATTGACATTCGCGGCATGGGCCCGGAAAACACCCTGATCCTGATCGACGGCAAGCCGGTCACCAGCCGCAACTCCATCCGTCTGGGCTGGCGCGGCGAGCGTGATACCCGCGGCGATACCGGCTGGGTCCCGCCGGAGATGATCGAGCGCATCGAAGTGATCCGTGGCCCGGCTGCTGCCCGCTACGGTAACGGTGCGGCGGGCGGCGTGGTGAACATCATCACCAAAAAATTTGACGACCAGTGGCACGGCTCCTGGAACACCTACCTGAATGCGCCAGAGCATAAAGACGAAGGTTCCACCAAACGCACTAACTTCAGCCTGAGCGGCCCGCTGGGCGGGGATTTCAGCTTCCGCATGTACGGTAACCTGGATAAAACCCAGGCCGACGCCTGGGACATTAACCAGGGCCATCAGTCTGACCGTACCGGCGCATATGCCGACACGCTGCCGGCAGGCCGTGAAGGGGTCGAGAATAAAGACATCAACGGCATGGTGCGCTGGGACTTTGCGCCTATGCAGTCCCTGGAGTTTGAGGCGGGATACAGCCGCCAGAACAACCTTTACGCGGGCGATACCCAGAATACCAACAACGACAACAGCTCAAGCGGGCTGGTGAAGAAGAACTACGGTAAAGAGACTAACCGTATCTATCGTCAGAACTTCGCCGTAACCTGGAACGGCGGCTGGGATAACGGCATTACCACCAGCAACTGGGCGCAGTACGAGCACACCCGCAACTCGCGTCTGGGCGAAGGGCTGGCGGGCGGTCTGGAAGGATTGTTCAACAGCAATAAATTCACCGACACCGACCTGGCCGACGTGATGCTGCACAGCGAAATCAACCTGCCGATTGATTTCATTGTGAACCAGAACCTGACGCTCGGCACCGAATGGAACCAGCAGCGCATGAAGGACTCGACCTCCTTCACGCAAACCCTGCAGGGGGGCACCATCCCGGGCATGAGCGAAGATCGTAGCCCGTACACGTCAGCGGAGATCTTCTCCCTGTTTGCCGAAAACAACATGGAGCTGACCGACAGCACCATGCTGACCCCTGCCCTGCGCTTCGACCACCATACTATTGTGGGTAATAACTGGAGCCCGTCCCTGAACCTGTCGCAAGGTCTGGGGGATGACTTCACCCTGAAGATGGGCATCGCGCGCGCCTATAAGGCGCCAAGCCTGTATCAGACCAACCCGAACTACCTGCTGTACAGTAAAGGCCAGGGCTGCTACGCCAGCTCCGACGGCGTGGGCTGCTACATGATGGGTAACGACGATCTGAAAGCGGAAACCAGTATC
Source organism: Enterobacter cloacae complex sp. IR5450 (assembly GCF_049238665.1). NCBI lineage: Bacteria > Pseudomonadati > Pseudomonadota > Gammaproteobacteria > Enterobacterales > Enterobacteriaceae > Enterobacter > Enterobacter cloacae complex sp. IR5450. The sequence goes on along the minus strand of NZ_JBMKIC010000004.1, from coordinate 84,816 downwards.
AACAAAGAGATTGGCCTGGAGTGGAAACGCGACGGCTGGCTGGCTGGCGTGACCTGGTTCCGCAACGACTACCGCAACAAGATTGAAGCGGGCTACGCGCCGATTGGCCAGACGTCCACCGGCAAAGTCACCACCGATATCTACCAGTGGGAAAACGTGCCGAAGGCGGTAGTGGAAGGTCTGGAAGGCTCCCTGAACGTGCCGGTCAGCGACACCATCAACTGGACCAACAACATCACCTACATGCTGCAAAGTAAGAACAAGGAGACCGGCGATCGTCTGTCGATCATCCCGGAGTATACGCTGAACTCTACCCTGAGCTGGCAGGTACGTCAGGATGTCTCATTGCAGTCGACCTTCACCTGGTACGGCAAGCAGCAGCCGAAGAAGTACAACTACAAAGGTCAGCCGGTGACCGGGTCTGAGAAAGACGAAGTCAGCCCGTACAGCATCGTTGGCCTGAGCGCGACCTGGGACGTGACCAAAAACGTCAGCCTGACCGGCGGCGTGGACAACGTCTTCGACAAGCGCCAGTGGCGCGCGGGTAACGCCCAGACCACGGGTAATACCACGACGGGTGCGTATATGTACGGCGCGGGTGCGTATACGTATAATGAACCGGGTCGCACCTGGTACATGAGCGTAAATACGAGGTTCTGATACAGGCAGTGACTTCCCCCTCTCCCTGTGGGAGAGGGCCGGGGTGAGGGCGAGGTAAAAGCAAAACGGCAACCCCGTTGCCGTTTTTAGTGTTTGCTCCCTCTCCCTTTGGGAGAGGGCTGGGGTGAGGGCATCAGGCCGCACAATACTGAAGGGAAAACCATGCACACCACCCACAGCACATTTTCTCTCGCTGGCCATACCCTCCACCGCATCACCTTCGACCCCACCACCTTTACGGACGCCGATCTCCTCTGGCTCCCCCACCACGCCCAGTTGGCTAACGCCGGACGCAAACGCAAGGCCGACCACCTCGCAGGCCGCATCGCCGCCGCGCACGCCTTACCTGACTACACCATGCCCGCCATCGGCCCCAGCGGGGAACCGCTCTGGCCGCAAGATATTTCCGGCAGCATCACCCACAGCGGCACGCAGGCGATAGCCGTCGTCACGCAATACCCGGCGCTTATCGGCATCGATTGTGAAACGATCCTCTCCGAAAACGAAGCCAGGGAAATCAAAGACGGCATCATTGATACACAGGAAGAACCTGTGCTTTCCCGCCTGGGATACCCGTTCGCCCTCGCCCTGACGCTGGTCTTCAGCGCCAAAGAGAGCCTGTTTAAGGCCCTCTTTCCGCAGGTACAGGCCTGGATGGGTTTTGACTGCGCCCGCGTTACCAAGCTCGACGACAAGACGCTCACGCTGGCATTGACCCGTCAACTGGCAGGCTTTGAGGAAGGCACCGCCTTCCCCCTGCACTGGCAGCAGCACGGCGAACAGGTCATCACTCTGCTGTCACACGCTCCTGGCGACGAGCCTTCACGCTGGTCACCACAAACGTCACGATAAACACCATCGCGAACAGGACCACAATGGTCGGCGCAGGCGCGCTGTCGAGATAAAACGAGGCATAAACGCCGCTTACCGACACCAGCGCTGAAACGGCGACCGCCACCAGCAGCGCCATGTGAAAGCGTCGGGTAATCAGCACCGCCACCGCGCCGGGGGCAATCAGCAGGGAAATCGACAGAATGATCCCCACCGCTTTCAGCGTCGCGACGATGGTCAGCGAAACCATGCACAGTAAGCCGTAGTGCAGCCAGCGGGTGCGCAGGCCACTCGCCTGCGCCTGCTGATAGTCAAAGCAGAACAGCAGAAAATCGCGCCACTTCAGGCCAATCACCAGCGCAATCATCCCCGCGACGAGACCGCTTTGCAGAATGTCCATCCCGTTAATACCCAGCATATCGCCGAACAGAATGTGGTCGAGATGCACCTCAGGTTTGACGGCGATATAGAGGATCAGCCCGGCGCCGAACATGCCGGAAAAGACGATCCCCATGACCGTATCCTGTTTGATGCGGCTGTTATCCTTCAGGTATCCGGTGGCGACCGCGCAGAACAGACCGGCCACGAATGCACCCAGCGCCAGCGGCAGGCCCATCATCCAGGCCAGCACGACGCCGGGAAACACCGCGTGGCTCATGGCGTCGCCCATCAACGCCCAGCCTTTCAGCACCAGAAAAACCGACAGCAGCGCGCAGGGCACGGCCACCAGGAGTGAAATCAGCAGCGCGTTGTTCATAAACGCAAACTGGAAGGGTTCGAGGAGCAGCGTCATCATGGGTGTGCCTCCCGCGCCCGACGACGGCTGGCAAGCAGTCCGTGCTTCGGCGCAAAGACGAACGCCAGCAGGAACAGCAGCGTCTGGGTGACCACGATAATGCCGCCGGTGGCGCCGTCCAGGTAATAGCTGGCCCACGCGCCGAGGAAGCTGGTGATGCTGCCAATGGCGACGGCAATCATCAGCAGGCGCGGGAAGCGGTCGGTCAGCAGCCACGCGGTCGCGCCGGGCGTGACTACCAGACAGATCACCAGAAACGCGCCGACGGTTTGCAGCGCCGCCACGGTAGAGACCGCCAGCAGCGTGAAGAAGAGAATTTTCAGGCGTTCAGGACGCAGGCCGATGGCGCGGGCGTGGTTCTCATCAAAAAAGGTCACCATCAGATCTTTCCATTTGAACAGCAGGATAACTATCGACACCACGCCGATAATCGCCAGCTGGACGATATCTTCCGGGGCGATAGCCAGAATATTGCCGAGGACGATGGTCTGAATGTTCACCGAAGTCGGGTTGAGCGAGACCATAAACAGCCCCAGCCCGAAAAACGAGGAGAAGATCAGCCCGATAATGGCGTCCTCCTTCAGGCGGCTGCGCTGGTTGAGAAACAGCATGCTGCCCGCCGCCAGCCCGCCCGATAAAAACGCCCCCAGCGAGAACGGCAGCCCGAGCATGTAAGCGCCCGCTACGCCCGGCACGATGGAGTGCGACAGCGCATCGCCGATCAGCGACCAGCCTTTAAGCATCAAATAGCAGGAGAGAAACGCGCACAGCCCGCCCACCATCGCCGAGACCCACATCGCGTTGAGCATGTACTCGTAGCCGAAGGGTTCGAGAAGCGCGTTCATTTGGCCTCCTGTCGGTGCGTCACGAAGGGGTGCTCGTCGTCGGTTATGATGCGATCTTCCGAGCCGCTGAGCACCACGTGGCGCAGCACGCCGCTGAAGGCGCGCTCAAGATTCTCGGCGGTAAAGGTGATATCCGTCGGGCCGCTCGCCAGCACGGTGCCTTTGACCATCACCGTGTAATCGCAGAATTCCGTGACCGAGCCCAGATTGTGGGTCGAGACCAGCATCGTTTTACCCTCGTCGCGCAGCTCCCGCAGCAGGCTGATGATCCTGGCTTCGGTTTTGACGTCCACGCCGGTAAACGGCTCGTCGAGCAGGATCACTTCGCCCTGCTGGGCAATCGCCCGCGCCAGAAACACGCGCTTCTTTTGGCCGCCGGACAGCTCGCCAATCTGCCGATGACGCAGCTCAAGCATGTCCACGCGCTTCAGGGCGTCGGTGACGATCTGCTTATCGCATTCTTTGGGACGACGCAGAAACCCCATATGCCCGTAGCGGCCCATCATCACCACGTCCTCGACGAGCACCGGAAACGACCAGTCGACCTCTTCCGACTGCGGCACGTAGGCGACCAGGTTCTGACGCAGCGCCCGGTGAGGCGGCAGCCCCAGAATGGAGATAGTGCCGCTCGCCGCCCGCACAAACCCCATCACCGCCTTAAACAGCGTGGACTTGCCGGAACCGTTCACCCCCACCAGGGCGGCAATCGTTCCGCCCGGCACGCTGAACGATGCGTCGCGCAGCGCCGTGTGGCCGTTGCGGTAGGTCACGGTCACGTCGGTTACAACAATCCCCTTCTGCATGGTTACTCCTTCATCCCGTCGCGGATGCCCTGCACCAGCGTGCGGGTGGTGACGTTCAGCAGATCGATATAGGTTGGCACCGGGCCGTTTTCCGCGCTCAGAGAGTCGACGTACAGCACGCCGCCATAGTGGGCGCCGGTTTCACGCGCCACCTGACGGGCGGGCTTATCCGAGACCGTGCTTTCGCTGAACACCGCCGGAATGTGATGTTTTTTCACCAGATCGATAACCTTGCGCACCTGCTGGGGCGTGCCCTGCTGATCGGCGTTGATCGGCCACAGGTAAAGCTCCTTCAGGCCCAAATCCCGCGCCAGATAGGAAAAAGCCCCTTCGCTGGTCACCATCCAGCGTTTGTCTTCCGGTATCTCCGCGACCTGCTTGCGCAGCGGTTCGAGAGTGGCGGTGATCTTCTGCTTGTAAGCATCAGCGTTGCGCTGATACGTCTGTGCGTTGGCCGGATCGTACTTCACCAGCGCGTCGCGGATGTTATCGACGTAAATCAGGGCGTTGTCCGGCGACATCCACGCGTGCGGATTGGGCTTGCCGTTATAGGGCCCTTCGCTGATGCCCATCGGGGTGATGCCTTTGGTGACAATCACCTCCGGCACACCGTTCAGATGCTGATAAAAGCGCTGGAACCACAGCTCCAGATTCATGCCGTTCGCCAGGATCAGCTGTGCCTTCTGCGCGCGTTTGATATCGCCCGGGGTGGGCTGGTATTCGTGAATTTCCGCGCCCGGTTTGGTGATGGAGGTGACCTCTGCGGCATCCCCCGCCACGTTTTTCGCCATATCTGCGATAACGGTAAAAGTGGTGATGACCTGGAACTTTTCAGCCGCCAGCGCGCCCGTGGTGGTCGCGGTCATGAGCAGCGCGCCGAGCAACAGACGCTTCAATCCTTGCCGTAGATGCATCGCAGAAGTCTCCTGAGGTGATTAAAATCAAAGCAAAATTAGCCTGTGCTATAAGGTATAGCACAGGCTATGTTTAAATGAAAATAATTATCATTAAAGTTGTGTCAACGGAGGGAGAGCCTGATGGCGCTTCGCTTATCAGGCCTACGGTAAAGCAGTTTTGGAGTTTTGTAGGCCGGGTAAGCGCAGCGCCACCCGGCATAAGGGCGACTCACTGCCCGGCAAGTGCCTTATAAAATGCAGGATTCTCCCGAATCACATTAAGTACCTTCGCCGCCAGCCCGGTTGGGTTGCGACGTTTAGACTCCCAGCTCTTTATCGTATCGACGCTCGTGCCAAGCGCCTTCGCCATTTCGCTTTGCGTGATATTGAGCTGCTCTCTGATGGCGCGCACATCAGTAACTTCATAGCGGGTTACCCGGGAAGCGGCTTTCCTTCCGTTATGGATCTCAACGGCCTCTTCAAGCGAAGATTTTAATTCATTGAAAATACTCATTATCAGCCTCCACCTGCCTGATTAGGGTACATAGTACACCTCAAATTTACGGCACTGGAAGCAGTATTTTTCAGAATGGAAGTCAGCTTTTTAAGTTCTGCTTTCTCTGTCTCTGTCAGGCTGTCCTTTATGCATTTTGGATAGGCCATAATGAAATAGATCACCTCCTCTGTGGCAAGAAAGTAAATCACTCTGATCCCCCCTCTCTTTCCCTTTGAGCCTGCCGCCATCCTTATTTTACGTAACCCCCCCGTCTGCTGGATCAGGTCACCTTTATCAGGCCAGGCAATAAGTTCCTTTTGCAGATCCTTTAATTCATCATCCGTAGCAATGCTTTTAATCTGTCGGGTAAAGAGTGATGTTTCGATAAACTCTATCGCATGACTCATCCATAGTTCCTTCCCTAAACGCAGCAAAAGCCCGAATGCTTCAGCATCAGGCTCTTGCTGCATGGTTACTCTTCCTTGAGTAATGCTGCGCCAAATAACTGTATTTATATACAGTCTGAAGGTATTTTAAGAATCCGTTTAGACATCCGGGAACATCACGCTATTCCCCGGTGCTTCCCTGTGCAGATGGATAAAGTTCAGGTGCCGTTCATACTGGTCCAGAATGTCCGTAATCACCTGCTCCTTGCTGTAATCCATCAGATCATTCCCCTGGCTGCCTTCCAGCAGGAAGGTCTCCAGCCGGTAGTAGGTCGACTTCCCGCTGCGCGCCCGGTAGGTAAAGCCGGGTACCGAATACTGCTGCGGCCAGATCTGATAGACAAAGTTCTGCTCGTCGCCCATGTGCACCAGCAGATCCAGGTGCCCCAGATTTTCGCCCTCTTCCGGGGGCAGGTTTTTCAGCTCCACGTAGGCGCCACGCAGCTTCAGCTCCTGGGCCACCTCTTCCATCGCCGGGAAACAGACCGTCTCCATCATCTGTTTGGTGTAGCGCGTACCGGGGTAATTCATCAGGCGCGAGAGGCGTTTCTTCCAGCTCAGCCTGTCCTGCGCGCCCAGCGGACGCGGGGCGGTGTCGCGGCTGGCGCTGACGCGGCGGTAGTCTTCCACCTTAAGCGATTTATACAGCCCGGCCATCACGAAGAAGATCACGAAGCTGAACGGCAGGCCCATGATCACCGTGGTGTTCTGCAACGCCGAGATACCGTTGGTCATCAGCATGCCGAGCGTCAGCAGGCCGATGGCGACGGACCAGAAGATGCGCAGCCAGTTCGGCGCGTCGCTGTTAATGTCCTTGAGCTTCGAGGTGAAGTTCCCCAGCACCAGCGCGCCGGAGTCCGCCGAGGTGACGTAGAACAGCAGGCCGGTGATGGTCGCTACGGACGCGCTAAAGGTGAACGCCGGGTACTGCGCCAGCAGGCTGTAGAAGCCGCGCTCCGGGTGCGCCATCGCTTCCTGGGCAAAAGTCGCATTGCCGTGGATGATCTCGTGCAGCGCGCTGTTGCCGAAAATCGACAGCCACAGCAGGGTAAAGGTGAACGGGATGATCAGCGTGCCCATCACGAACTGACGGATGGTCCGCCCACGCGAAATACGCGCCAGGAACAGGCCGACAAACGGTGACCACGCCACCCACCACGCCCAGAAGAACAGCGTCCAGTTGTTCATCCACTCTGTCGGACGGTCAAAGGCGAAGCTGTTCAGCGTCATGCCCATAAAGCGGTTCACGTAATCACCCACGTTCAGTACCAAAGCATTGAGCAGGAACGAGGTGTCGCCCATAAACAGCACGAACAGGATCAGCCCCAGCGCCAGCGCGACGTTCAGTTCGGAGAGCACGCGAATCCCTTTATCCACGCCGGAGGTCACCGAGATGGTGGCGATAATCACCGACAGCGCAATCAGCGCCGCCTTCGCCGCCATCGAATCCGGGATGTCAAACAGCACGCTCAGCCCGTAGTTGAGCTGCACCACGCCAATTCCGAGCGTGGTGGCGATGCCGAAGATGGTGCCGATCACCGCCGCAATGTCGACGCTGTGGCCAATCGGACCGTTGATCTTTTTGCCGAAAATCGGGTACAGCGCGGAGCGGATGGTAAGGGGCAAATTATAACGATAGCTAAAGTATCCGAGCGCCATGCCCATCAGGGCGTACATCGACCAGCCCGTCAGGCCGTAGTGGAACAGCGTCCAGACCATCGCCTGGCGCGCGGCCTCCATCGTCTGCCCTGCCCCTTCCGGCGGCTGCATATATTGCGTGACCGGTTCCGCCACGGAGAAGAACATCAGGTCGATGCCGATGCCTGCGGCAAACAGCATTGCGGCCCAGCTCAGCAGGCTGAACTCGGGCTTAGACTGCTCTGGCCCGAGCTTTACCGAACCGAAGCGCGAGCAGGCAATGCAGACCACGAACACGATGTAAAGCGTCGCGGCCAGCAGATAGTACCAGCCGAAGGTCTTTGACACCCAGTCCAGAGTGCGCCCAATCCACTCGGCAGAAAAATCACGAAAGAAGATGGTCGTCAGGGAAAACAACAAAATCAGCCCGGCGGACGTATAAAAAACGACCGGGTTGATTTTGTCTTTTTCTCTGTCTTGTGAAAGGTCTGTCATCCAGTATCCCCACTGTTTTTGTAACTATTGAAATCCAAAATCGCAACAATTAAGACACATTTTATATTGAACGTCCAATCAAAAACCGCTTTAATAGATTACCAACGCTGATGAATGGAGTGGCAAAAATGCCCAAAGTGGGGATGCAGCCGATCCGGCGCAGGCAGCTAATCGATGCCACGCTGGAAGCAATTAATGAAGTGGGAATGCATGACGCAACCATCGCGCAGATCGCCCGTCGGGCGGGCGTATCCACGGGGATCATCAGCCACTATTTCAAAGATAAAAACGGTCTGCTGGAAGCGACCATGCGCGACATCACCGGTCAGCTGCGCGACGCGGTATTAAGCCGTTTACGCGCCCTGCCGGACGGCAGTGCAGAGCAGCGCTTGCAGGCGATTGTCGGCGGCAATTTTGATGAAACTCAGGTTAGCGGCGCGGCGATGAAGGCCTGGCTGGCCTTCTGGGCCAGCAGCATGCATCAGCCGATGCTCTACCGTTTGCAGCAGGTCAGCAGCCGTCGGTTGCTCTCAAACCTGGTGTACGAGTTCCGCCGCGAGCTGCCGCGTGAACAGGCTGAAGAGGCGGGCTACGGGCTCGCCGCACTGATTGACGGGCTGTGGCTGCGCGCTGCGCTCAGCGGCAAACCGCTGGATAAAACCCTGGCCCAGTCGCTTACCAGCCACTTTATCAGCCAGCATTTACCGACCGACTAACCGAGGAGAATTTATGTCCCGAATGGCAGAACAGCAGCTTTATATCAATGGTGGTTATACATCCGCCACCAGCGGTCGCACCTTCGAGACCATCAACCCGGCGAACGGTGAAGTTCTGGCGAGCGTGCAGGCCGCCGGGCGCGAAGACGTGGACCACGCCGTCGAAAGCGCAAAGCGCGGGCAAAAAATCTGGGCGGCGATGACCGCCATGGAGCGCTCGCGCATCCTGCGTCGCGCCGTCGATATCCTGCGCGAGCGTAACGACGAGCTGGCAACGCTGGAAACCCTCGACACCGGTAAAGCGTATTCCGAAACCTCGACCGTCGACATCGTCACCGGCGCGGACGTGCTGGAGTACTACGCGGGGCTGATCCCGGCGCTGGAGGGCAGCCAGATCCCGCTGCGCGACACCTCGTTCGTCTACACCCGCCGCGAGCCGCTGGGCGTGGTGGCGGGCATCGGCGCGTGGAACTACCCGATCCAGATCGCCCTGTGGAAATCCGCGCCGGCGCTGGCGGCGGGCAACGCAATGATCTTCAAGCCGAGCGAAGTGACGCCGCTTACCGCCCTGAAACTGGCGGAGATCTACACCGAGGCGGGCCTGCCGGACGGCGTGTTTAACGTCCTGCCTGGCGTGGGCGCAGAGACCGGCCAGTTCCTGACCGAGCATCCGGGCATCGCCAAAGTCTCCTTTACCGGCGGCGTCGCCAGCGGCAAAAAGGTGATGGCCAACTCGGCGGCCTCGTCCCTGAAAGAGGTGACGATGGAGCTGGGCGGTAAATCCCCGCTGATAGTGTTTGACGATGCGGATCTGGATCTCGCGGCAGATATCGCCATGATGGCCAACTTCTTCAGCTCCGGCCAGGTGTGCACCAACGGCACCCGCGTGTTAGTGCCCGCGAAGTTCAAAGCCGCGTTTGAGCAAAAAATCGTTGAGCGCGTGGGCCGCATCCGCGCGGGCGATCTGTTCGATGAAGCTACCAACTTTGGTCCGATGGTCAGCTTCCCGCACCGCGACAGCGTGATGCGCTACATCGCCAAAGGCAAAGAGGAAGGCGCGCGCGTGCTGTGCGGCGGCGACGTGCTGAAGGGCGAAGGCTTCGATAACGGCGCGTGGGTGGCCCCAACCGTGTTCACCGACTGCACCGACGAGATGACCATCGTGCGCGAAGAGATCTTCGGCCCGGTGATGTCCATCCTCACCTATGAGTCCATTGAGGAAGCGATTCGCCGCGCCAACGACACCGACTACGGGCTGGCGGCAGGCATCGTCACGACCGACCTGAACCGCGCCCACGGCGCCATTCATCAGCTCGAAGCGGGCATCTGCTGGATCAACACCTGGGGCGAATCCGCCGCAGAGATGCCGGTGGGCGGCTACAAACACTCCGGCATTGGCCGTGAGAACGGCGTCATGACGCTTCAGAGTTACACCCAGGTGAAGTCCATCCAGGTTGAGATGGGTAAATTCCAGTCCATATTTTAACCGGGAGGTTTATTTGCAATTTGACTACATCATTATCGGGGCCGGCTCTGCCGGCAACGTACTGGCAACACGACTGACTGAAGATCCAAACACCACCGTCCTGCTGCTTGAGGCGGGCGGGCCGGACTACCGCTTTGACTTCCGCACCCAGATGCCTGCCGCGCTGGCCTTCCCGTTGCAGGGCAAGCGCTACAACTGGGCGTATGAAACCGAGCCAGAGCCTTACATGAACAACCGCCGCATGGAGTGCGGACGGGGTAAAGGGCTGGGCGGCTCGTCGCTGATCAACGGCATGTGCTACGTGCGCGGCAATGCAATGGATCTGGACAACTGGGCGAAAGAACCGGGTCTGGAGCACTGGAGCTATCTCAACTGCCTGCCCTACTACCGCAAGGCAGAGACCCGCGACGTGGGGCCGAACGACTACCACGGCGGCGACGGTCCGGTGAGCGTCACCACCTCTAAGCCGGGTGTGAACCCGCTGTTTGAAGCGATGGTGGAGGCAGGCGTGCAGGCGGGCTACCCGCGCACCGACGATCTCAACGGCTATCAGCAGGAAGGCTTTGGCCCGATGGATCGCACGGTCACGCCGCAGGGCCGACGCGCCAGCACCGCGCGCGGCTATCTGGATCAGGCCAAACCGCGCCCGAATCTGACCATCCGCACCCACGCCATGACCGATCACATTATCTTTGACGGCAAGCGCGCGGTGGGCGTCGAGTGGCTGGAAGGCGAAAGCACCATTCCGTCAAAAGCGACAGCGAAGAAAGAGGTACTGCTGTGCGCGGGCGCCATCGCGTCTCCGCAGATCCTCCAGCGCTCCGGCGTGGGCAACGCTGAACTGCTGAAGCAGTTTGATATCCCGCTGGTACATGATTTACCCGGAGTGGGTGAAAACTTGCAGGATCACCTGGAGATGTATCTTCAGTATGAATGTAAGGAGCCGGTCTCCCTCTACCCTGCCCTGCAATGGTGGAACCAGCCGAAGATTGGCGCGGAGTGGCTGTTTGGCGGCACGGGCGTGGGCGCGAGCAACCACTTCGAAGCAGGCGGGTTTATCCGCAGCCGCGAGGAGTTCGAGTGGCCGAACATTCAGTATCACTTCCTGCCGGTGGCGATTAACTACAACGGCTCGAACGCGGTGAAAGAGCATGGTTTTCAGTGCCACGTTGGCTCCATGCGCTCCCCGAGCCGCGGCCACGTGCGCATCAAGTCGCGCGATCCGCACCAGCATCCGGCGATCCTGTTCAACTACATGTCCCACGAGCAGGACTGGCAGGAGTTCCGCGACGCGATCCGCATCACCCGCGAGATCATGCATCAGCCGGCGCTGGACAAGTATCGCGGTCGTGAAATCAGCCCGGGCGTCGAATGCCAGACCGACGAACAGCTGGACGAGTTCGTGCGCAACCACGCCGAAACCGCCTTCCACCCGTGCGGTACCTGCAAGATGGGCTACGACGAAATGGCGGTGGTCGACGGCGAAGGCCGCGTTCACGGGCTGGAAGGGTTACGCGTAGTGGATGCGTCGATTATGCCGCAGATTATCACCGGCAACCTGAACGCCACCACCATCATGATTGGCGAAAAGATTGCCGACGCCATTCGCGGGCGCGAGCCGCTGGCGAAGAGCACGGCGGCTTATTATGTGGCGAACGGGGCGCCGGTTCGCCGCTGAGTGCGAACTTCTCCCCTCACCCTAACCCTCTCCCCTTTGGGGAGAGGGTTGAGGTGAGGGGTAAGGCTTTTACGTCCGAAATTCCTCTAACCGCCTGACCTGCCGCCCTTCCCCGTCAAAATTCTCCGCTGCCAGCCAGGCCCGCAGAGCCGCATCCTTTTCCGGCCATTCGCCGTCAATAATCGAAAGCATATCGCTGTCGCGGTTGCGGCCTTTACGCACCAGCTTCTGGCGCAGGCGCCCTTCCCAGACAAACCCCAGCCGCTCCGCCGCGTTGCGTGAGGCGATGTTCATCGAATCACACTTCCACTCCAGCCGGCGATATTGATGCTCAAAGGCATTTTTCAGCAGCAGCCACACCGCTTCGGTACCCACGCGGGTGCCCTTCATCCTGCGCGACCAGGTGACGTGGCCGATCTCAACCGAGCCCTGAAAGCGTTCTATCGCCATATAGCTGACCAGCCCTACCGCCTTTTCGGTGCGCAGATCGATAACGGCTAAGGGCACCAGGTCGTCATCCAGCACCTTTCCCAGCACCCAGTGCGCAGTGGCCTCAACGCTCACAGGCTGGGTGCTGGCAAGCCACGTCCAGTCGCTGTCGTCACCCAGCGCATAGGCTTCAAACAAATCAGCCGAATGGCGGTCAGCATCCAGCGGCTCCAGGCGGCAATACTGGCCGGTGAGCAGAGTACGGGTTAACGCGCGGGCGCATTTCCAGTCCGGGACAATATCGTTAACGGTTTGACCATGTTGATTGATTTCGGGCACGGCGGTGACTCCCTGAAAGGTAAGGAGTTTGTTATAGCAGGTTAAAAAGCGAACGAAAAGAGAGGTGACTCATAACCAGACCGAATGCGTTATTCCCGGATGGCATAAGCAAAGCAGAATTTCGACTTTGAGGAAATCCTCAGCCAGCCTACCGTAACGGTGCATAAAACAATCACAATATATTTTATTCAGGGATCGCTATGACTAAAAAACTGCTGCCGTTACTGGTGCTGGCTGCGCTCTCAAGCGCTGCTCACGCCGCTACCCCGCCCAACACGCTGGTTGTCGCCCAGGGTCTGGATGATATCGTGAGCCTTGACCCGGCCGAAGCCAACGAGCTTTCCAGCATCCAGACCGTTCCGAGCCTGTACCAGCGTCTGGTACAGCCGGACCGCGATAATCCGGAAAAAATCACGCCGGTTCTGGCAGAAAGCTGGGACGCGGACGCGGCAGCAAAAACCCTGACCATCAAGCTTAAACCCGATGCGAAATTCTCCTCCGGCAACCCGCTGCGCCCGGAAGACGTGATCTTCTCTTATACCCGCGCCGTGACGCTGAACAAATCCCCGGCGTTTATCCTCAACGTACTGGGCTGGGACGCCAGCAACATCGCCAGCCAGCTAAAGAAAGTGGACGACCATACCCTCACGCTTAACTGGACGGCCGACGTTAGCCCGTCGGTGGCGCTGAATATTCTCTCCACGCCGATTGCCTCCATCGTCGATGAAAAACAGGTTGCGGCGAACGTGAAGGATAACGACTTCGGCAACGCGTGGTTAAAAATGCACTCTGCGGGCAGCGGCGCGTTCAAAATGCGCGTTTACCAGCCGCATCAGGCCATCGTGCTGGAAGCCAACGAATCCGCGCCCGGCGGCGCGCCGAAGCTTAAAAGCATCATCATTAAAAACGTCCCCGATCCCGCTTCCCGCCGCCTGCTGATCCAGCAGGGTGATGCGGACGTGGCGCGCGATCTGGGTGCAGACCAGATAAGCGCCCTCAGCGGCAAGCCGGGCGTGAAGGTGCTTAGCATCCCTTCTGCCGAGCAAAACTATCTGGTGTTTAACACCGGCAACAGCGCTAACCCGCTGCTGAATAATCCAGCGTTCTGGGAAGCCTCGCGCTGGTTGGTGGATTATGAAGGCATCACCAAAGACCTGCTGAAAGGCCAGTATTTTGTTCATCAGAGCTTCCTGCCGGTCGGCCTGCCGGGCGCGCTGGAGGACAATCCGTTCACGTTTGACCCGGCAAAAGCAAAAGCGATCCTCGCCAAGGCGGGCATCAAAGACGCGCATTTCACGCTGGACATGGAGAATAAACCACCGTTCATCACCATCGCGCAATCCATGCAGGCGAGCTTTGCTCAGGGTGGCGTGAAGGTGGATCTGCTGCCCGCTGCGGGTAGCCAGGTGTACGCCCGCGTGCGCGCTAAGCAGCATCAGGCGGCGATTCGTCTGTGGATCCCGGATTACTTCGATGCGCACTCCAACGCCAGCGCCTTCGCGTGGAACGACGGGAAGTCCAGCACCGTGGCCGGTCTGAACGGCTGGAAAATCCCGGAGCTGAACAAGGCCACGCTGGCGGCGGTTGCCGAGCCGGATCCGGCGAAACGTCTGGATCTGTATAAGAAGATGCAGGAACAGTTACAGCATACCTCGCCGTACGTGTTCGTTGACCAGGGCAAAACTCAGATCGTGGTGCGCGATAACGTCAAGGGGTATCAGCAGGGGCTGAACGCGGATATGGTCTGGTACGATCGCGTTATGAAGTAGCTTTTCCCCCCTCTCCCTCTCCCGTGGGAGAGGGGGTCGTTCGTGCATATTTTCAGGATAACGAATTTCCCATGCCACATCTTTCCACCCGCATGCTTCAGGGTCTGCTGACTCTCCTGCTCACGCTGTTCGGGCTACTGCTGGTCACGTTTGCGCTCTCTGCCTTTTCCCCGGTCGATCGCGTATTGCAGATCGTCGGCGATCACGCCAGCCAATCCACTTACGATCAGGTACGCCACCAGCTTGGGCTGGATCGGCCCCTGCCGGTGCAGTTCTGGCACTACCTGCAAAACCTCGCTCACGGGGATTTAGGCACCGCCAGCGCTACCGGTCAGCCGGTATTGCAGGACCTGCTGCACGCCTTTCCCGCCACGCTGGAACTGGCAACGCTGGCGCTAATTATCGGCACAGTACTCGGCGTGATTGCGGGTGTGCTGTGCGCCCGCTACGCCGGTTCGCCACTGGACTTAGCGATCAGAACGCTCACCCTGCTCGGCAATTCGGTGCCGATATTCTGGCTCGGCCTGCTGATGCTGGCTATGTTCTACGCGAAACTACAGTGGAGCGCTGGCCCCGGCAGGCTGGACGACATCTGGCAATTCACCGTCGAGCCACGAACCGGATTTGCGCTGGTAGATACCTGGCTTTCCGGCGACCGCGAGGCGTTCCGCAACGCCATCAGCCACCTGGTGCTACCGGTGCTGCTGCTGGCCTACTACTCGCTGGCAAGTATCACCCGCCTGACGCGCTCCGCCTGTCTGAGCGAGATGAACAAAGAGTACATATTGCTCGCCCGCGCCAAGGGCGCCGGAGAGATGACCATCCTGCTGCGTCACGTGCTGCCGAACATTCGCAGCACCCTGCTGACGGTGATTGCGCTGGCCTACACAAGCATGCTGGAGGGCGCGGTATTAACCGAAACCGTCTTCTCGTGGCCGGGCATCGGGCGCTACCTCACCACGGCCCTGTTCGCCGGTGACACCACCGCCGTGATGGGCGGCACGCTGCTGATTGGCGTCTGCTTTGTTCTGATCAATAACCTTACCGACCTGCTTGTGCGGGCGACCGATCCCAGGGTGCGCTAATGCCGTTTTATCTCTTCTTACGCCGCCTGCGCCGCTCCCCTGCCGCGTTTTGCGGGCTGATCGCCATCGCGCTGCTGGTGCTTATTGCCCTGTTCGCGCCGTGGCTTGCGCCGCAGGATCCCAACTGGCAGGACGCCGCCGCGCGTCTGCAACCGCCCAACGCGCAGCACTGGCTGGGTACTGACAGCTATGGGCGGGATCTGCTCTCCCGATTAATCTACGGCACCCGTCCGGCACTGGGGCTGGTGGCCTTAGTCACCGTTATTACCCTCCCCGCCGGTCTGCTGGTGGGGATTTTGTCAGGCTACTACGGCGGCTGGATGGAGCGCATCCTGATGCGCTTTACCGACGTGGTGATGTCGATGCCGCGCCTGATCCTCGCCTTCGCGTTTGTCGCGATGCTCGGCCCCGGTCTGGTGAACGGCGCGCTGGCGCTGGCCTTAACGACCTGGCCTGCCTATGCGCGCCAGGCGCGCAGTGAAATCCAGCGTCTGCGCCACAGCGATTATCTGGCCGCCGCGGAGATGATGGGCATTCGCGGCCCGCGCCTGCTGGTCGGCCATATTCTGCCCCTGTGCCTGCCCTCCGCGATTGTGCGACTGGCGCTGGATCTGGCCGGGATTATTCTGGCCGCTGCCGGGCTGGGCTTCCTTGGTCTGGGCGCGCGTCCACCGATGGCGGAATGGGGCGCGATGATTGCCGACGGCATGCAGGTCATTTTTGACCAGTGGTGGATTGCCGCCATTCCAGGCGGGGCGATTCTGTTTGCCAGCCTGGCCTTTAACCTGCTGGGCGATGGCCTGCGCGACGTACTGGAGCCACAGCATGACTGAACACCGCGTCATCGTCGATGCGCTGAATATCGACTACCCCGCCGCGCGCGTGGTCAACAACCTGAGCTTTACGTTGGGCAAAGAGCGGCTGGCGCTGGTGGGAGAATCCGGCTCCGGCAAGTCCATGTCTGCCCGCGCCCTGATGGGGCTGGTGCGCAAGCCCGGCATCGTGAGCGCTAAGCGGCTTAACGTGCTTGGCAACGACCTGCTGACCCTGAACAGCCGCCGCTGGCAGGCGCTGCGCGGCAACGGCATTGCGATGGTTCTACAGGACCCGCGCTACGCGCTAAACCCGGTGAAAACCGTCGCCGCCCAGCTTGATGAGGCGCTGACCCTCCATCAGCGCCTGCCCCGCGCCGAACGACTGGCGCGCATTCACGATATCATCCGCGCCGTGGGGCTGAACGAGCACGTGCTCCAGCGCTATCCCGGCGAACTTTCCGGCGGCATGGGCCAGCGCGTGATGATCGCCATTGCGCTCGTCAACAACCCGCAGGTGCTGATCGCCGACGAACCGACTTCCGCGCTGGACGCACGCCTGCGCAACCAGATCCTGAAGCTGCTGGTACAGCAGTGCGAGGCGCGGCAGATGGCGATGCTGTTAATCAGCCACGACTTGCCGCTCGTCGCGGAACACTGCGACCGCGTGCTGGTGATGTATCAGGGTGAGAACGTTGATGAAATGGCGGCGAGCCAGTTGCCGCAGGCAACCCATCCCTACACGCGCACGCTCTGGACCTGCCGCCCGAACGCCGGGACGTTTGGCAAGATGCTGCCGACGCTCGACCGTTCGCAACCGTGGAAGGAGGACGACAATGGCACTCGTTGAGGTTAACCAGCTCCGGGTGAGTTTTGGTGAAAAAACGGCGGTTTCCGCCGCCAGTTTTGCCATCGAAAAAGGTGAAACCTTCAGCCTGATCGGTGAATCCGGCTGCGGCAAATCGACTCTTCTGCGCGTGCTGGCGGGGCTGCTGCGCGAGTGGAATGGCCACATTTCCGTCCTCGGGGAAAATTTACGGCCAGGACGACGTTTTGAAGGCGCGCTTCGCCGCAACGTGCAGATGGTGTTCCAGGATCCGTGGGCGTCTTTGCACCCGAACCACACCATTGCCCGCACCCTGTCGGAGCCGTTAAACATCCACGGCGAAAGCCAGGTTGCCGAAAAAGTGGCGGATGCGCTGCAACAGGTAGGTCTGGCTGCCGATGCGGGCAGGCGTTACCCGCATCAGCTTTCCGGCGGACAGCGTCAGCGCGTGGCCATTGCCCGCGCGCTGCTGCTGCGCCCGCAGCTTCTGCTGCTGGATGAACCGACCTCGGCGCTGGATATGTCGGTACAGGCGGAGATCCTGAACCTGCTCAACCGCCTGAAGGCGCAGCACGGCATGACCTACCTGCTGGTGAGCCACGATGCGGACGTGATTGCGCATATGTCCGACCGGGCGGCATTTATGGCGCACGGGGAGATCCAGCGGGTATTTGAACGTGAAGCAATGTTGCGGGGCGAGCACAGGATGGGGTAAACCGTGCGGCGGCGAGTGCCGCACGCATTTCGTAGGCCGGGTAAGGCGTAACCGCCACCCGGCAAAACGTTACTTCAGCAGCTTCACCGTGGCGTCGATGTCGATCTCATCTTCAGTGAAGATCAGCGTCGTGTTCTGGAAGGTAGTGATCGCCAGCTTCTTCACCGTGCGCATTTCGCCCGGCTTTTTCTCGGATTTTGGTTTGATGCTGTTCATCAGCAGCCCCACCGACAGCACCGCGTTCTCTTTGTCGATTTTAGTATCAACGGGCTCTTCTTCGCTGAACACCACGAAGGATTTAATTGAGGTGAGCTTCACGCGCTCGCCTGCAATATAGAGGTGCTTACTTTCGGGGATCACCTTCACCGCATACGCGGAAAGGCCTTTGCTGTTGGTGGTTGGCTCGAAGGTCACCGCCGCATCTTTCTTAATCAGATCAGGGTTGGCGACCTTAATCACATGAAAGTAGCGGTTGTCGCCGTTTTCATCTTTGATAAATCCAAAGCCTTTATCTTTAAACCACGTTGTGATTGTACCGTTCATCGCTGTTACCGCCTGTCAGATCTCAAGACTAAAGTTTTGCAGCGCGCAGTGTAATGCACAATGGCTGACGAGACAAAAAAAAGCCCCTGCACGGGAGCAGGGGAAAGTTCATGTCAGAGCTTTTTAGTATTGTGTATTTAGTTGAACACCATCCCACCATCAATCAGCAGCGACTGACCAGTCATGTAGTCGGAATCCGGCCCGGCGAGGTAAGAGACGCAGGCGGCCACGTCTTCCGGCTCGGACAAACGGCCAAGCGTGATGCGTTTGGCAAAGGTTTCCGTCCCGTAGCCAAGCGGTTTACCCGCCGCCTCGGAGACCTGACGGTCGATTTCCGCCCACATCGGCGTTTTGACGATGCCCGGGCAATAGGCGTTAACGGTGATCCCCAGCGGCGCGAGATCCCGCGCGGCGGTCTGGGTTAAGCCACGCACCGCGAACTTGCTGGAGCTGTAGACCGCCAGTTCCGGGTTGCCGGTATGGCCCGCCTGGGAGCAGGCGTTGATGATTTTGCCGCCGTGCCCCTCTTTGCGGAAGGCGTCAATTGCGGCCTGAATGCCCCAGATCACCCCTTTCACGTTGATGTTGTAGACCTTGTCGACAATCTCCGGCGTGATGGATTCGATGGGCGTGGACGGCGCCACCCCGGCGTTATTGACGATGACGTTAAAACCGCCCAGCGCGGTGCGGGCTTTTTCCACCGCCGCGAACACCTGCTCGCGGTCAGAGACGTCCACCTTCACGGCGACGGCCTTCCCGCCGTTGCGGGTGATCTCATCCGCGACCGCTTTCGCCGTCTCCTCGTTATAATCCGCAATAGCAACGGCAAAACCATCCTTCACCAGGCGAAGCGCGATCGCTTTGCCAATCCCCTGGCCTGAGCCGGTTACGAGAGCCACTTTTTGCATTTCTCTGTCCTTATATTGATTCACAAAATCTGGCTGAGATGGAGCTGGCCCATCAGCAGCGGGTTATCGCTGTAGTCGACGGGAATGGCCACCACGGCCGGGCCATCGACATCCATTGCCGCACGCAGCGTCGGTTCGAGCGCGTCGGCGCTCTCGACGGCAAAGCCTTTCGCACCGAACGCGTCGGCATAGGCTTTGAAATCGACCGGGCCGAACTCCACGCCGGAGAGACGCTGATATTTTTTCTCCTCCTGGATGGCCACCATGTTGTAGGCGTTATCCACCCAGATGATGTGCAGAATATTGGCGTTGAGGCGTACGGCGGTTTCTAGCTCCATGCTCGACTGCAAAAAGCCGCCGTCCCCGGAGACCGACACCACCTTGCGCCCCGGGTTGACCAGCCACGCGCCAATCGCCCACGGCAGCGCCACGCCCATGGTCTGCTGACCGTTGGAGATCATTACCTGACGCGCGCGGAAGCTGTAGAGGTAGCGGGCGATCCAGATGTGGAAGCTGCCCATATCGACGGTAAGCGTCACGTCGTTGTTCACGATGTCCTGCATGGCGCGCACGATGCGCAGCGGATGCAGGGCAAACTGGTTTAGCGATGCGCCGCGACGGTCGAGGAGGTCCCGCTGATGCTGGCGATCGACAAGAATTTCCGAGGCGCGCTGGCTGAGTTCAAGCTTGTGCTCGATTCGGCTGGCAAGCAGATTCAGCGTGGCGGCAATATCCCCAACCAGTTCCAGATCGGGAACATACTTGCGCTCCTCATAGGCGGGCAGCACGTCAATGTGCACCAGGGTGGCGTCGCCGCTGTTCCACATGGACGGCTCGTATTCCACCGGGCTGTAACCGATACAGATGATCAGATCCGCCAGATGCAGGAGCCGATCGCCCGCCTGGTTGTTAAACAGACCGACGCGTCCGGCGAAGCGGGTGAAGTGTTCCTGATTCACCGCCCCGGCGGCCTGATAGGTGCTGGTGACCGGAATACGGCTTCTCTCCAGCAGTTTATGCAGCGCGGCGCTGTTGGCGGGCTGGCTGGCCATCAGGCCGAGTAAGATGACCGGGTTTTTGGCCTTCGCGATAAGCTTCGCCACCTCGTTGATGGCGGATTCCGGTGCTGGCCCCATCAGCGCGGGACCGCTGGCGGGCAAAATCGCCCCCGTGGTGGGCTGGTCGACAATATCCTGCGGCAGGCTGACAAACGCCCCGCCCGGCCTGCCCTGCTCGGCAGCGCGAAACGCGTTCGACACCACCTCGGCAATCGCGTCAGGCGAATTGACCTCCACGGCGTATTTGGTCACCGGGCTGAACATGGCGACGGTATCCATGCTCTGGTGCACCAGCTTCGCTTTATCTGCCCGCTTCACCGCCCCGCCCAGCGCGACCACCGGGTCTCCTTCGCTGTTGGCGGTGGCGATGCCGGTGATCAGGTTGGAGCAGCCCGGCCCGGATGTGACCAGCGCGACCCCGGCCTTGCCGGTTAGCCGCCCTACCGCTGCCGCCATAAACGCCGCGTTCGCCTCGTGACGCACCGGGATAATCTCGATGGAGGAGTCCAGCAGGGAGTCAAAGACCTTGTCGATTTTTGCGCCCGGTATGCCGAACACCTGCTTCACACCCTGCGCTTCCAGCTGGCCGACAACCATATCGGCACCGTGCGCCCACTGACGTGACTGTTTCTCACTGTTCACGGTAGTTCTCCTGTTAGTTTTCGACGGCGCGGATAGCCGCATCAAGGTTGCTGGGGTGCAGATTGGCCTGTAAAAACGCGCTGTCGGCGGGCAGGTCAATCATCAGCTTGTGGATTTCGCCGAAGGTGAGCACGCCGTTCTCCAGCTGATAGTCGAGCAGGTGGCCCCCGCCCTGACGGTCGTCGGTGATAAAGTGTTCGTGATAGCCCGCCACGTTAATGCCCTGCATATGCTGCGGGGTGCGGAACCCGACCAGCACGCCCTCGCGCTGGTTAAAGCGGAACACCGGCTGGTCATCCAGCACGTCGGTCATCGCCCGGTACGGCGGTGTCTGGCGCGGTACGGTGCGGGTGTGCGCGTGGCGGAAATTGCCGTCGATGCGCAGCGCGCAGAACAGGTTATCGGAGGGGATTTGCTTGTCGATCACGTCGTGGATCTGCTGACGGCTGACCGGCCCGTCGAAGGCTTTGCGGTACTGCGGCTGGAACCAGGTCATCACCGCGAACGGCGTTTTTTGCTCCGGCTTCGCGGCGCGGGCGCTGCCGTCGGCGCGCAGCTGGTACACCTGGCTGCTGAAGGCAATCATTTCACCGTCCAGCTCGTTAAAGGTACCGAGACCAAAATCGCCGTGCGCCAGCAGGTCGGCGATGGTGGTCTCCCCTTCGTAGACGCCGCTTAGCAGGGCGCTCATTAGCGATGTCTGATAGATCACGCTGTCAGGATGCTGAGCCGAGAATCCGCGCAGGGTCTCGCATAAGCTCGCCTCACAGTCGCATGCAGATGAATGCATCATCATGCCCGTCCTCTTCAACTTTATTTATAAAGGTTAAATAAATGTTGACCCGATTCAGCAGAGAGTTCCAATATGGAATCCATGCTGGTTTGAGACGTTTTTGATATGGAACTTCGTTATCTGCGCTATTTTGTCGCGGTAGCACGCGAGCGACACTTCACCAGGGCGGCCAAAGCGCTGGGTATTTCACAGCCTCCTCTGAGTCAGCAGATCAAACGGCTCGAAGAGGAAGTGGGCACGCCGCTGTTCAGGCGCCTGACGCGGGGCGTGGAGCTGACCGAGGCGGGAGAAGCCTTCTATGAGGACGCCTGTAAGATCCTGGCGCTGAGCGACGCCGCGCTGGAGAAAGCCCGGGGCATCGCGCGCGGGCTGAACGGCAGCCTGTCGATTGGCATCACCAGTTCAGATGCTTTTCATCCCAAAATCTTCGCCCTGATACGTCAGTTTCAGGTGCAGAACATGGCGGTGCAGGTTCACCAGGTGGAAGCCAATATGTCGTCGCTGACGACGATGCTGGCGGAGGGTGAGCTGGATATCGCCTTTGTGCGCCTGCCGTGCGAAAGCAGTAAGGTGTTCGAATTAAAAATCCTCGATCGGGAGCCGATGGTGGTGGCGCTGCATCGCGATCATCCCCTGGCGGCGTGTGGCGATCTGGCGCTGGAGGAGCTGCGGGATACGCCGGTGGTGCTGTTTCCCCAGGAGGTCGCGCCGGGGCTGTATGACCGCGTTTACGGCAGCTGCGAGCGGGCCGGGATCGATATGCAACACACGCTGCAATCTTCACAACTTTCCTCTTCCCTGAGCATGGTCTCCGCGGGCGGCGGGTTCGCGCTGGTGCCGAAATCCATGGCCGCTATTTCTCCGCCGAATGTCACCTACCATGCGCTGCGCTCACCAGAGCTTTATACCGATATCGCACTCTGCTGGCGGCGATTTGAGCGTTCGCGGACGGTGAAGCGGTTTCTGGCGATGATGAGCGAGGGGTGACGGCAGCGCGGCGGTGCCCGGCGGCGCTGCGCTTGCGCGGGCCTACGGTTCGTGTCGCTGTTGGGGCTTTGGATTTTGTAGGCCGGGTCAGGCGTAGCCGCCACCCGGCAATGCCGTTCTGGAAGCCGCCTCGCAAACCTGCAAGCAACCTTATGTAATTCAGGGGTATCCCTTTTCATCCTTTCTTCGCGGTTTTAAAGTGCCTGCGTTGCGGCACATCCGCAGCCGGGCGTAGGAACCCGTTAGCATAACATGACATTTTTTGGACAACGAGGATGCTAAATGGCGACTACCCCTGGATTTTCATACGTACACGCTGAAGAAAGCGCTGTTAATCACCTTCTTCACCTGCAACTTCCCGATTCTGCGGATCTCTTTGAACTAACCGACACCTGTGCGGCGTACGTGAGCGTACTGGTGGAAACGGACGATGCGGTGACATTTGCCACGCTCTGTAAGCAACTGCTGGCAGCGCTGAAGCGGCTGCGGGAATGCTGCGATGCCGAACTGCCTTCGCATCTGGTTGAACAGCTGATCGCAGGGGAAAAGATCGCCTCCTGCGTACCGGACTGCTGGCAGGATACGGCGTTGCAGGTGGACTATGCCGTGGCGTTAACGCTGGCGGTAATGGGCGGGACATTGCCTGCGAGCGTAGCGAAAGAACTCACCGGGCTGCTGCATGATATGGTCTGGCTGCTGGCGTATTTTGTGAAGGAGCCTTATATAACGGCGCACTGAGGCGGGTGATGGGAGGCCGGAATACTGCTGGGTGATAAGCGGGATTTCGGCCTTTAGAAATGCAATATTTCATTGTGAATGATTTGTTGATAATGAGAAGCAGAACTCTCTCTTATAACTCTAAGCTTGTTAATTTTACTTGTAGCGCCGCTATTTCTTGATTAATAACATTAAATCCCTCATCGATAGCACATCTAAGCTCTGCATCAATATTTTTTATTCCTTGTGCATAATCCACCATCACTTCAATTTTTGCAGCATGCAATCTTTCATACATATCTTTATCTTTATCTTTATTATTATCAGCCATATCAAATAGAATTTTTTCGTAATCTACGACAAGCTGATTATTTCCTTTGAAGGACTGTATTAATGAGCGAGCATATGTGTAAA
This sequence comes from Enterobacter cloacae complex sp. IR5450, assembly GCF_049238665.1. Taxonomy (NCBI): domain Bacteria; kingdom Pseudomonadati; phylum Pseudomonadota; class Gammaproteobacteria; order Enterobacterales; family Enterobacteriaceae; genus Enterobacter; species Enterobacter cloacae complex sp. IR5450. The sequence goes on along the minus strand of NZ_JBMKIC010000004.1, from coordinate 60,993 downwards.
TGTTAATTATTGAATCTCTTGCTTCATCATTCAGTTTTGCAATGATCTTTGCGTTTTGCTCGTAAAACGTAAAATTATCATCACCAACAGGGAAGTTAATAGGCAGTATTTTTCCCGGCCCAATGTTATCAATATGATTTTGCATTCTTTTATTATACAAAGTAATCAAAGTAAAAATCTCTCCTTTTATTCCTTTTAATACAGACAACTGCAACTCAAGGGAGTTCTTTTCAGCCTCTGCGCGAGTAATCTTTGCCTCGCGATCAACACCTCTAAGAGTAAACCAGCCTCCAACAACCGCGCCCATTAAAGCGATAATAAACGATGATAACCATTGAGGAAGGCTATTTAAAAAATCGCTAATCACGTTCAAAAAAGACATTATGGTTCATTCCTTAGTCTGTTTACGGTAAAATGGACATAATTATACATCAAAATCAATCTATAATTGAACTTAACTTTTTAAGTCTGTTGTAATAATGATAATAAAAGAAATTGAGCTCATCAGTTAATTCTACTACCAATCCACGATGTTTAAAGGACGCTTTTGGCATAAGCGACGTAACTATCATGGTATCTATCGTTAGCAAAAGAATAATCCACTACACTTTTTTTCAGCAAACAAATCCTGAATACGCTACGCAAATCACACAAATACTTCAGGCCAAGATACTTCTGGCACTTTAATGGCATACCACTCTAACTTAAAGTGCTCGCACTCAATGCAAAGCTCAATTGTCACGATCATGTAGAAACTGCATTTTCATCGAAGTTTCCGCATTGTCAACTCACCAACCACTATCTATAATGTTTCCATCTTGGCAACAAGGGGCAAGGATGCACATAGTCTCAAGAGCGCCTTTCGACACAGCGGCCAGACATTATCCCAATCAAGCACAAGCCCTGGACGATCTTTACCGGGTACTAAAAAAGGAACACTACCCCTCACCAGACGAGATGCGAAAGCGCTTTCCCAGCCTGGACCGGATGAAATACCGGGAAAAATGGTGGGTCATTGATGTGGGTGGCGGGCATCTAAGAGTAATGTTTTTTGCTGATTTTGAGCGGGGAAAGTTCTTCATCAAACACATCAGCACGCACGCAGAGTATGACAAGCTCACGGACTACTATCGGAGAACGAAAGAATGAATTATGCAGCAGCCATCAAAGCGGCAAACGCTCTGACAAACGAACTCCCTTTCCTGGGTTCAAGCCCGTCGCGGCAAGACTACGAGGATGCGCTGGCGCTGGTGGAGTATCTTATCGAGCACGACCCGGATAACCCGCTGGTAGAGATGCTTACTGCCAAAATCGATAAGTACGAAAACGAGTCCCCGGAGTTTGCAGAATTTAACGCGCGTATTGCCAGTATTCCGTCAGGCGTTGCGTTACTGCGAACGCTAATGGATCAGTACCAGCTCACTCAGAGCGACTTCGAGAACGAGATTGGTAAGAAGTCTCTGGTAAGTCGGATCCTGAACGGACAGCGCACGTTAACGCTGGATCATATGCGGGCGCTGGCGAAGCGTTTTGGTTTGCCGGTGAGCGCATTTGTGGGGAATTGATGCGAAAGCAGGCTCTATGTACCCAATCTGCGTTCTATTTGATTGATTAGCGATTAAAAATCTTAACAAACCAATCGCCCATATTTGCAAACCACGGTGAAATACTTCGGCTTTCATAATCCGCATCAACAAAAAAGTATCTATTTCATATCCCTGTTGCGCCAACATTGACGGCCTTTTTTATAAACGTTAACGTCCCGTCTGTTCATTAACCGACTGTAATAGAAGAATTTATCAGGATTTTCTTAAAAGGAGTTTAAGCAAATGTCTATAACCGTTTATGTATGGTGCAAAAACGATGTCGGCGAGCGGGGAATAATGCGATGAAATACCCAATCGTCCTGCTGCTTTGTGCGCTCACTGTCCCAGCCATTGCAGCCAGCACTGACTGGCCATCAGCACTTCATGGAATCGCCTCAGGTGACACACACTGGATTGAGCAAGCCCCAACGCTGGCTGCCACGGCTGACGCCAGGCAGGCGCAACTGCTGGAGGATGCTTTGGCCGCAGCGCTCACAACAAACACCAGCGCCACACTGAAAGCGCTCCAGACCATTGACGCGGGAAAGTGGCCGCACATGGTTGGCAGCGATATCGTCTGCACGCCGCCTCTAGAGAAATCCCCCGCCGAAGTCGACGCGTTCTATCAGCGCACCCGCCGGGCGCTGCTGGATACGGTTGAGGGTGCTCAGTGCCTCTGGATCCTGGAAGCAACAATGGAAGAGCTAAACGCTGAGAAAACCCGTCAGGGTAAGTAAGAGAGTTACCCGGCGCACAACGGCCGGGTCTTCCTTCTCGCCAGACCCTGGCTCACCCCGGCCCCTCACTTTCCGCCGCCAGCAGCGGCACCACCACGTCGCTGATGGGCACCGCAATCCCGTGCCTGCGGCCATAGCGCTGGATCACGCCGTTGCGGATGTCCCACTCCATCGGGCGATCCGCCTGGCGGTCAGCGAGAATCGACGTACCTAAATCCACGGGCGCGCGTTGGAAGTTCGCCAGGATCTCCTCCGCCACCGCATCGTCCAGCTTCGCCCCTTCGGCGCGGGAGACGGTAAGCCCCTCGCGCAGGTAGGCCAGCGCCAGCTCGCTGATATCCTCGCGCCTGAACATCCCGGCGCGGCGATTGGCCAGCACCATCAGCCCGGCGACCGCGTTTTGCAGCAGCTTGCGCCAGGCAACGGTAGTGAAATCTGTCGAGAACTCAACGTCACAGCGCGTCCCGCGAAGCGCCTCGACCACCCGCTGCGCCTGCGGCACGGCCGGCAGCGTCAGGCGCGGTTTGGCGCGCAGCCAGACGGAGGCATCCGGCTCGCGCTGGGCAGGGAACCAGACCACCGAGGGCAGTACCGTTGCGCCATTAACCAAAGGCGCAAGCTGGGCTTTCTGCTCCACGCCGTTTTGCAGCGCGCAGACCACGGTGTTTTCATCGCACAGGGTTCGCAGCCACCCGGCGCTGTCGGCATTTTGCGTCGTTTTGACCGCCAAAAAAACGAGGTCAACGGGGCGCGTAATGACGCTGGGATCGGTGAGTACCGGACCGGGCACCACAATTTCACCCTCATCATGACGCAGGCGCAGTTCCGGATGCGCGGTGCGACCACACAGCAGCGGCGTGCGGCCCGCTTCATGCAGCACCGCGGCGATGGTGGTCCCAATCGCACTGGGTCCTGTCAGCGCAATGGTTGGATAGTCAGACATGGGGCACTCCCCTTTTGCTAAGCCTGCAATCAGTTATACCACCCTGAAAAGAGCGCGCCACGCCCATTGTCTATACTCAACTCATAACAGACAACGGAGTGCGCCATGCCCTTACCCGACTTCAAATCCTCTGAACCTTATACCCTTGGCATTGAGCTCGAACTTCAGGTGGTTAACCCGCCGGGTTACGATCTGAGCCAGGACTCCTCTGCCCTCATCGCCGCCGTCAAAGACGACATCAAAGGGGGCGAAGTCAAACACGACATCACCGAAAGCATGCTCGAAATCGCCACTGGCGTGTGTCAGACCATCGACCAGGCGGCAGCGCAGTTCTCGGTGATGCAGCAGAGCATCCTGCGCGCGGCGGCGGAGCATCACATCCAGATCTGCGGCGGCGGAACGCACCCGTTCCAGAAGTGGCAGCGTCAGGAGGTGTGTGACGACGAGCGCTATAACGTCACGCTGGAGCGCTTTGGCTATCTGATTTTGCAGGCAACGGTGTTCGGCCAGCACGTACACGTCGGCTGTCGGACCGGGGACGACGCAATTTATCTGCTACACGGCCTGTCGCGCTTTGTGCCGCACTTTATCGCCCTGGCCGCCGCATCACCGTATATGCAGGGCACGGACACGAAGTTCGCCTCATCGCGTCTTAACATCTTCTCGGGCTTCCCGGATAACGGACAGATGCCGTGGGTCAACAGCTGGCAGGAGTTCGAGGGGCTGTTTCGCCGCCTGAGCTCCACCAGCATGATCGACAGCATTAAGGATCTGCACTGGGACATCCGCCCCAGCCCGCATTTTGGCACCGTGGAGGTGCGGGTAATGGATACGCCGCTGACGCTCGGCCACGCGATTAACATCGCCGGGCTGATCCAGGCGACGTCGCACTGGCTGCTGACCACGCGGCCGTATAAGCATCAGGAACGGGATTTTCTGCTGTATCGCTTTAACCGTTTTCAGGCCTGTCGCTACGGGCTGGAAGGCATTCTGACAGACGTGCATACCGGCGAGCACAAAACCGTGGCGGAAGATATCGCCTGGCTGCTGGAGCAGGTTGCGCCGTCCGCCGAGAAGCTCGGCGCGACAAGCGCAATCAAGGAAATTGCCCTGCTGTTAAAGCAGGGCAAGAGCGAGGCGCAGCGCATGCGGGACTTTATCGCCGATGGCGGCTCGCTGATTTCTCTGGTGCAGAAGCACTGTGAGCTGTGGGCGACGAGTCCGTAAGGCCGTGGCCCCACTCGCGCAGGCGCTGGAACAGCACGAACAGCGCCGGGATGAACACTATCCCCACTACGGTCGCCACCAGCATGCCGCTGAAGACCGTAGTGCCGATGATGCGGCGGCTCTGGGCGCCCGCCCCGGTCGCCAGCATCATCGGCAGGACGCCGATAATGAACGACACGGCGGTCATCATTACCGCGCGGAAGCGGCGCGATGCCCCCTCCCGTGCGGCATCGACAATCGCCATTCCGTCCATGCGCCGGGCGCGGGCAAACTCCACGATAAGAATTGCGTTCTTGGCGGCGAGGGCTATCAGTAGCACCAGACCAATCTGCACATACACGTCGTTGGCGTAGCCCGCCAGCCACAGCCAGACCAGCGCCCCGCCGATGGCGAACAGCACCGAGAGCATCACGCTCGCCGGCAGCGTCCAGCTCTCATACTGGGCGACGAGGAACAGCCACGCCATCACCACCGCCGCCAGCACAATCCATATCGCCTGATTGCCGGTCTGCTGCTCCTGATACGACATGCCGCTCCAGGCGTAGTCGTACCCGGCTGACAGGTTTTCCGCCAGAATCTCACCCATCGCCGCCATTGCGGTGCTGCTGCTCACCCCTTCCGCTGCCGAGCCGCTCACCGATACCGACGGGAACTGGTTGTACTGCTGAATAAATGGCGCGCCGACGGTCGGCGTGATGGTGACGAGGTTGCTCAGACGCACCCGCTCGCCGCTGTTGCTGCGCACGAACAGCTCGCTGATTTGCTCCGCGCGCTCGCGCCACTGCATTTCGTTCTGCATCACTACGTGGTAGACGCGGTTGTTGACGCTGAAATCCCCGGCGCGCGTGCCGCCAAAGGCGGTTTGCAGGCTGCTGAAGATGCGTGACACCGGCACGTCGAGGCGGGCCGCGCGCTCGCGGTCAACGGTGAGCGTCATCTGCGGCACGTTGCTGCTCCAGGTGGTGAACACGCGGCTCAGCTGCGGGTGCTGGTTGGCTTTCGCCAGCACCTCACGCGTCACGCGCTCCAGCTCCGCCGGGCTTTGCCCCGCCTGCGCCTGAATGCGCAGGTCGAAGCCGGAGGCGTTGCCCAGCCCCGGCAGCGTCGGCGGCGCAAAGGTCATGATGGTGGCTTCCGGCAGGGCCAGCAGCTGTCGCTGAAGGGTGCCCATCACCTCATCCAGCGGCGGACGCTCGCTCCAGTCTTTGAGCATGATGGAGATAAACCCGCCGTTCGATGCGCTGGTGCCGTTGAGGATGTTAAACCCGGAGACCTGAATCACGTCTTCTACCGCCGGGTTTTTAGCGATCAGCTCGCGCGCGGTGGTCATCACCGCTTCGGTGCGCTCCAGCGAGGCTGCCTCCGGCAGTTGGACGCTGGCGAAGAAGTAGCCCTGATCCTCCTGGGGCAGGAAGCCCTTTGGCATCGACATAAAGCTGAATACCACCACCGCCGCCGCGCCTGCGGTGGCCAGCAGCGCCAGCCACGGACGGAGGTTGAACACGCTCACGATCCGGGTGTAAAGCGTGCGCGTGGCGTCCAGCCCGCGGTTGAACCCACGGAAAACGGCGGCGGGCTGTGCCGGACGCGGGCGCAGCAGCAGCGCGCAGAGCGCGGGCGTCAGGGTCAGCGCCACCAGGCTTGAGAGCGTGACGGCGGTCGAGAGCGTCACCGCAAACTGGCGGTATAGCTCGCCCACTATCCCTGGCAGGAGCGCCACCGGTACAAACACCGCCAGCAGCACCAGCGTGGTGGCAATCACTGGCCCGGCAATCTGGCGCAGCGCCAGCGCGGTCGCCGCCGTGCGGCTCTGCCCTTCCGCCATCAGGGTTTCGACGCTCTCCACCACCACGATGGCGTCATCCACCACCATGGTCAGCGCCAGAATGATGGCGAACAGGCTCAGCGTATTGGCGGAGTAGCCGAGCGTATAGAGCACCGCGAAGGTGCCCACCAGCGACACCGGAATGGCAAGGGCGACAATCAGCGTCGCGCGCCAGCTTTGCAGGAACAGGGACACCACGACCACCACCGCCAGCATCGTCAGCGCCAGCGAGACGCCAATCTCTTTGATGGTGGCGGCCACAAACGAGGTGGTGTCGAATTTGACTTCATAGACCAGATCGTCCGGGAAGCGCGTGGATAACCGTTCCAGCTCCGCGCGCACCGCATCGGCCACGCGCAGGGCGTTGGCGGACGGCGTCGGGTAGATGCCGAGGTAGGCGGAGTCGTGCCCGTTCAGCTGCGCGCCAGAGCTGTAGCTGCGCGAGCCAAGCTCGATGGTGGCGACGTCCTTCAGGCGCACCAGCTGCCCCATCTCCCCGGCGCGGATAATGATATTGGCAAAGCCGTCGGCCTGGTTTAAGCGCCCCAGCCCGTTAATGGTCAGCGTCTGCTGCTGGCCGTTAAACACCGGCGGCGTGCCGACCTGGCCCGCCGCCCCCTGCACGTTCTGCTCGCGCAGCGCCTGCGCCACGTCATCGCTGGTCACGTTCAGGGCGTTCATGCGGTCCGGCCTCAGCCAGATGCGCATGCTGTAGTCCCGTGCGCCAAACATCTGTACCTGCCCGACGCCCGGCAGACGCGACAGCGCCTCGCGCACCTGGGTGCTGGCGTAGTTGCTGACGAACAGCGGCGTGTGGGTGTTGTTCGGTGAGTAAAGGCTTACCCCCATCATCAGGTTGGTGGCCCGCTTGCGCACCTGCACGCCGTTTTGCTGCGCCTCGGTGGGCAGCTGCGCCACGGCCTGCGCCACGCGGTTCTGCACGTCGATGGCGGCAAGATCCGGATCGGTGCCCGCCGCAAAGGTGATGTTCAGGCTGTAAGAGCCCTCATCCGAACTGGTGGACTCCATATAGAGCATATGATCCACCCCGTTCAGCTGCGTCTCCAGCGGCGTGGCGATGGCCTCCGCCACGTCAGCCGAGCTGGCGCCCGGCCATGACGCTGACACATTCACGACCGGCGGGGTGATCTGCGGGTACTGCTCCACCGGAATAATCCTCAGCGCGATGCCCCCCAGCAGGGTGATGACCAGCGCAATCACCATCGCAAAGCGCGGGCGTTTGATGAAAAACGTCAGCATGATGGCTCCTTAATTCAATATCTGGACGGTTGCGCCTGGCTGCACGCGCTGCGCACCGTCAGTAATCGCTCGCTCACCGGGCTTCACGCCGGAGGCAATCTGGAACTGCTGGCCGATCTGCCCGGCGACCTTCAGCGGACGCATTTCGGCTTTATCCTCGGCGTTAATCACCCAGGCGAAGAACCCGTCGCCATTCTGCTGTACGGCAGCGGCGGGCAGAGTCAGCACCGGTAGCTCGCTTGCCGGACGCAGGTAAACGTTCACATTGCCGCCGGGCAGCAGCTGATGGCGCGGGTTGGTGAACTCGGCACGCAGCATCACGCTGGCGGTACGCGGGTCGATGCGGTTGTCCACGGAGGTGAGTTCCCCGCTGATGCGCTGGCCGTTGCTGTCAATCAGCGCCTGCCAGGCCTGCTTCATGGCGCTGATATCCGCATGCTGTCCGGCTTTGGTGGCAAACGCGCCCTCTTCCAGCGCAAAGGCGATGCGGATCGGATCGAGCTGCACCACCTCCACCAGCACACCGCTGGCAGGATTCACCAGGCTGCCGACGTGAAAGTTGCTGTGCCCCACGCGCCCGTCAATCGGCGAGGTGATGCGGGTGTAGTTCAGGGTGACGCTGCGGGTGTCGAGCCGGGCCTTGGCCTGCTCCAGCGCGGCGCTCGCCACGTCGCGCTGCATGCGGGCGTTGTCCACGTCGTGGCGGCTGATGGCGTTACTGCTGCCGAGGCTTTCGAAGCGGGACAGCTGCTGCTGTGCCTGACGCAGCGTGGCTTCGGCGCTTTTCACTTCGGCCTGCGCCAGGCGCAGGGCGGCGCGCGGCTCGGCGTCGTCCAGTTCGAACAACACGTCGCCTTTTTTCACATACTGGCCATCGCGGAAGTGGATTCTGGTGATGACGCCTTCCGTACGTGCACGCAGTTCAACGGTGTGGATAGCTTCAATGCGGCCCGGAATTTGGCGCTCGGCGGCGTGGGCGGTTTGCTCCACGGTGGCAACACGCACGGGAATGGCCGCGGCGAACGAGGGTTGCAGGGTGCAGGCGAGGAGCGCGAACAGGAGTGGGAATATCATTAAGAAGTACCTCGGCGTTGTTTTCCCTCACCCCGGCCCTCTCCCACAGGGAGAGGGCAGTCAGGGTTCCCTCTCCCTGTGGGAGAGGGTTAGGGTGAGGGCAAAAAGTTATGCAGCCTTACGGAACCTGCGGGTCAGTCGCTTCTCGATTTCGACGACGAAGAACATCACCCCAGCCACCGCCAGCGTCACGAACCAGTAGCGCAGCGGCAGCGCTTCGGTGCCGAACAGCATCTGCATAAACGGCAGGTAGATAATGGCCGCCTGGAGCAGGAACAGTACGCCCGTTACCAGCCAGATCCCTTTGTTCGCCAGCAGGCCGCGGTTCAGTGAGAACCCTTCAGTGTTGCGGCAGTTAATCATGTACACCCACTGGGCGCAGACCAGCATCTGGAGCAGCACGGTGCGGATGAACTCCGCGCTGTGGCCGCGCGGGGCCAGCCAGGCTTCCAGCGCAAAGGCGGCGATGGCAATCATGGTGCCGACGAAAGCCACGCGCCATACGGCGTAGGCGTCCATTACGTGCTGCCCGGTCTGGCGCGGCGGGCGGCGCATGATGTTGCGCTCGGCGGCCTCAAAGGCCAGGCCGAAGGAGAGCGTGGCGGAGGTCGCCATGTTCATCCACAGAATCAGCACCGGCGTCAGCGGAATGATGTTCCCCGCCAGCAGCGCAATCACAATTAAAAGCCCCTGCGCCAGGTTGGTCGGCATGATGAACAGAATGGTCTTCTTCAGGTTGTCGTAAACGCGACGCCCCTCTTTCACCGCGCTGGCGATGGTGGCGAAGTTATCGTCCGTCAGGACCATGTCCGCCGCCTCTTTGGTGACTTCCGTGCCTTTGATGCCCATCGCGATACCCACGTCCGCCTGGCGCAGCGCCGGCGCGTCGTTCACGCCGTCACCGGTCATACCGACGATTTCGCCTTTATCCTGCAACGCTTTCACCAGGCGCAGCTTATGCTCCGGGCTGGTACGGGCGAAGATGTCATACTTCACCGCCGCTTCCGCCAGCTCGGCGTCGTCCATTTTCTCCAGCTGATAGCCGGTAACCGCCTGCTCGCTGTTGGTGATCCCCAGCATCTGGCCGATGCTCATCGCCGTCTGCGGGTGATCGCCGGTGATCATCTTCACGCGGATCCCCGCCTGCTGGCAGGCGTTAATCGCGTCAATCGCTTCCGGACGCGGCGGATCCATCATCCCGGCGATGCCGAGGAAGATCAGGCCGTGGCTCAGATCGTCGTGAGTCAATGCCTGCTCGCCGTTCGCTGGCTTGAACGCCGCGGCGACCATGCGCAGCCCCTGACGCGCATAGCGCTCCATCTCCGTTTCCCAGTACGCGCGGTCAAAGGCTTGCGCACCGTTGCGGGTCTGCTGCTGCTCACACAGGGCGAAAATCACGTCCGGCGCGCCGGTGATCAAAATCTGCTCCTCACCGCCAATCTGGTAGTGGGTGCTCATGTACTTGTACTGAGAGTCGAACGGGATCTTGTTAACCAGCGTGGTCACGACCGGCTCGAGGTGGGCTTTGGCCGCCAGCACCTTCAGCGCGCCCTCGGTCGGGCCGCCGGTAATGCCCCACAGGCCGCGCTCGTCCTGAATCAGCTGGCTGTCGTTACACAGGTCGATGGTGCGCAGGTACTGCTCCAGTACGGTGCCCGGCTGGATCTGCACCGGCTCATCGCTGCCTTCGAGATAGATGTTGCCCACCGGCTCGTAGCTGTTGCCGTCCACGCGGTAGCAGGTGTCGGCGGTGATGATGGCTTTCACCGTCATCTCGTTCATGGTCAGGGTGCCGGTTTTATCCGAGCAGACCACGGTCATCGCGCCCAGGGTTTCAACCGTCGGCAGCTTGCGGATAATCGCCCGCTTGCGCGCCATCGCCTGTACGCCCAGAGAGAGGATGATGGAGATAATTGCCGGCAGACCTTCCGGTACGGAGGCGACCGCCAGGCTAATCAGGGAGAGCAGCAGCTCGCCCATCGGGATCTCGCGGAACACCAGGCTGAAGACAAACAGCGCGGCCATCATCGCCAGAATGATGGCGAAGATCGCTTTGCCCAGCTTGTCCATCTGCACCAGCAGCGGGGTGCGGTGTTTTTCAATGCCCGCCATCATCTGGTTGATGTGGCCGAGTTCGGTCTCCTGGCCCGTGGCAATGACCACGCCCACGCCGCCGCCCGCGCTGACCGTCGTACCGGAAAAGACCAGGTTCGTGCGGTCGCCCAGCGGTAATTCGCCGCTCAGCGGGTTCGTGTGTTTATCCACCACGGTGGATTCACCGGTCAGAATAGCCTCTTCCACGCGTAAATTATGCGCTTCGATTAAGCGCATATCCGCCGGAATACGATCTCCTGCGCGCAACACAATAATATCGCCCGGGACGATTTCCGTCGTCGGGATAGTTTCATGGTTGCCGTTACGAATAACGCGCGCCTCGCTGGAGAGCATATTGCGAATACTCTTCAGGGATTTTTCCGCGTTACTTTCCTGAATGTGGCCAATTAAGGCATTGATTACCGCCACGCCCAGAATAACCAGCGTATCAACCCAGTGTCCCATTACTGCCGTTAATACGGCGGCTGCCAGCAGGACGTAAATCAGGACATCGTTAAAATGCGCGAGAAAACGCAGCCAGCCCGGCTTGCCTTTTTTCTCCGGCAGCGCGTTCGGGCCATGCTTCTGTAAACGCGCCTGCACCTCGGCGCGGTCCAGGCCATTAGCCTGGCTCTGCGCCTGAGCAAGCACCTGCTCTACGGTCTGCTGGTACGCCTGCCCGCCTGCGGGTGGCATATTCTGCGAGAAATTTTTTTTGGTCATGGTATTTTTCCTTCAATATCCGGTGGACGGAAGCCGGAATTCCTTTCTGGCTTTAAATAATTCATTTTTAAGTCTTGCGGGTTAAATTGATCTACCGCAATATATTGACTACCCGGTTATTCAAAACTGATTAAAATTATTTCGACGCGTTGATTTTTACAAAATATTTCTAAACCAACACTAAACGAGGAGGAAGCATGTTTGGTATTTATCGCGGACGGCGTCTGGCGTTATACATTGTCGCAGCCATTGTTATTGCGACGTTAATTGGATATAGCACCTATAGCTTTGTAAAATTATTTTCGTGAGAAAGACGTTTATTTACATAACGCGATATTAATTTAATCGCCCCGAAAATATTATCTGTTTTCTGTTATTAATTCGCAGAATAACGGTGGCCTTTCACCCAATTTTGCCAGCAGGGATGATATTGCTTTACGTTTCAGGATGCCGGACAATGACATTTTTAACTGACGATTAACATTACGATGAAACACCCGTTAGAATCGCTGCTCACCGCAGGGGGCATTTTGCTGATGGCCCTGCTCTCCTGCCTGCTGTTACCTGCGCCGTCGCTGGGTCTGGTGCTGGCGCAGAAGCTGGTTCAGACCTTTCATATGGTCGATCTGAATCAGCTGTACACCATTCTGTTCTGTCTGTGGTTTTTGGTGCTCGGTGCCATCGAATTCTTTATCCTGCGTTTCATCTGGCGCCGCTGGTTTTCACTGGCGTCGTAAGCCAGTGAGATCGCGCATCCCGTGGATCAGCGCTTCACACCAGGCCGCGTAGTCGTGGCCGCTGGATGAGGGGTGGAAGCTGACGCGGTAGCCTTTTTTCCTCAGCACCTGTTCAAAATCCTGCGTGGTGCGATAGATGCCGCCGCCCGGCCCCGCGGTTTCAAACTTCCCGGCCTGTAACCAGAAGCGCACCGGATACGGTGGAGACTGTTGGTACTGACGCGTCAGCCAGCCGGGAGTGTCACCTTCCGGCGCCCACCAGTATGAACCGGAAAGGCTCAGCACGTTGCCAAACAGGCGCGGATAGCGCAGCGCCACCCATGAAGAGGCAATTCCCCCGTAGCTGGATCCTGCCAGTACGGTTTTCTGCCGCTGCATGCCGATGCCCTTCCCCCGCAGCCACGGCAGCAGCTCGTGCGCCATAAAGTCAGCAAAATCCGGGTTCGGCGGCAGCTCGTTGCCGCGACGGGCGTGATCGAGGCTGTCGATAAACACCACGTTAATCGGTGGCAGGTGATGCCGGGCAATCAGACCGTCCAGCACGTTGGCAAAATGGTATTCGTCCTGATAAACCTGTCCGTCGAAAAGGATGAGCGTCCAGCGTGCAGGCTGTGCGCCGCGCGGTTTGTAGATCATCACGTCGCGGGCGTTGCCAAGGATGTGGCTGGAAAAACTCTGACGGCTCAACGTCCCGTGCACCAGCGGCTTTGCCGTAGCCCGAACGGAGCAGTAGCGCGCCGGGCTGAGATCGAGCAGCGAATAGCGATTCCAGCGATCGGTCTTCTGCTCCCCGAAGGTATTCGGGTTAAGCGGATCGGCCTGCGCGCTTACCAGGATGGCGCGGCGTTGATCGCGTGTGGAACCCTCGACGATCGGCACATCGGGCGCGAGCTTGTACTGCATTACCGTATCAGCGGGGACTACATAGCTGCGGAACCAGACGTCGCTGTTGCCCAGGCGGAACAGCGGATCGTGATCCCCCGCCGGAGAGCCGAGAATGAAGACGTTATCCCGCGCGCCGCGCCACAGAAAGGTCACGCGCTTATGGCTCGCATCTACCGGCTCCACCATCGGCGTTCCCTGTCGACGCTGCGCCTGCCAGAACGCCTCGGTAGTTCCACCGGCAGAAATGACGCTTGCCAGCGCCTTCAGCGTCGGGCTTTCAGGCGCCAGCATCTGCACGCGTGGTAACGGAGAGGTCTCTTTCATCCGCCACTGAAAACGCCACGGCTTACCGGCTTCTCCGTGTAGCACCAGCGAGGTGTTCTGTTTCACCGGCAGGGCAAACAGCAGCGTGTGTTCCCCGTCCGCAGGACCATTTTCGATCAGCGTGCGGATGCGGCGGTTTTGCCCATCAAGCAGGCGCGCATCCGTCACGCCATTCAGCGTGGCGGAAACATAGTTTTCACCCAGTTCAGGCAGGGAGAAGCAGACTTCGCCGCTGGCATCAAACTTTCCCTGAATATCGCCCTGCCGGGACGTCTGCTCGCACGTTGCCGCCACGGCGGGCAGCGCGCCGATCCCCAACAGCAACCCACTCCATACCCTCTTCATTACCGCTTGTTCCCCAACGAAATTTGTTAACAACGCTAATGCAAATGGTAATAATTTGCAATATCATCAACGGCGATTTACCGGTGATTTTATGGCGATAGCAACCAAGGACGTTCAATAAAAATGTTTAAAAATAATAAGATAATGCGGCTCTGGCTACTGAGTCTGGCGACGACCAGCGTCGCGGCTCAGGCAGAAACGAAAGAAGAAACGATTACGGTGACGCAGGGCGTGAGTGAAGAGCCCACTGCGCCCGTAAAAGGCATTGTGGCGACGAAAACGCTCTCGGCCACCAAGACCAGCGCGGAGATCGTGAAGACGCCGCAGTCGGTATCGGTGATCACCCGCGATCAGATGAACATGCAGGACGTCACCTCCGTTTCGCAGGCGCTGCGCTACTCGGCGGGCGTGTTTACCGAGTACCGGGGCTCGTCTAACCGTAACGACGAGGTGTTTGTGCGCGGCTTTAGCTACGTGCCGAAATTCCTCGACGGCTTAAGCTTTGGCGCAACGGCCTCATCACAGACGGGCACAGTTGACCCGTGGCTGCTGGAGCGCGTGGAGCTGGTGCGCGGCCCGGCCTCGGTCCTGTTTGGACAGGTGAATCCTGGCGGGTTAATCAGCATGACCAGCAAGCGCCCGACGGCGGAGGCCATTCAAAACGTGCAGTTCCGCACCGGCAATAACGATCTCGCCGAAGGTGCGTTTGATTTCGGCGGCAGGCTGAGCGACGACGGCCGCGTGCTGTATCGCGTGAACGGTATCGCCCGTACGCAGCATAATCAGGTGGACGATTATAAAGAGACGCGGATGGCGATCGCCCCGGCAATCACCTGGTACCCTAACGATCAGACCCGCTTTACGCTGCTGACCAGCTACCAGAAAGATCCGGATGCCGGATACCGCAACTTCCTGCCCGCGTATGGCACGGTGAAAAGTGCCGACGGGAAGTACATCCCGCGCGATTTTAACGTCAGCGATCCGAATTACAATCAATCCTGGCGCGAGCAGACGATGATTGGCTACGAGCTGGAACACCAGTTCGCCGACAACCTCACCTTCCGCCAGAACGCCCGTTACGCCACCATCAAGCAGAAATATCGTTATCTGGTTTACGCCAACAGCGCGGCCAACAGCACGGTGTTGACCCGTCGCGCCCAGCGTGAAGCGCGCACGACCAACGAATTTGGCCTTGATAACCAGCTGGAATATCAGCTGGAGACCGGAAGCGTCAGCCACACCCTGCTCGGCGGGTTTGATTACAAGACCTGCAAGGATAAACAGCTGCTGGCGCGCGGGAGCGGCTCACAGTATGACCTTGACTGGACAAACCCGGTTTACGGCGTGAACGTGGATGAAAGTACCTTCAAAACGGCGTCCGACGAGCAGCAAAATCTCGACCAGATGGGCCTGTATCTTCAGGAGCAGATGAGCTGGAATAACTGGGAGTGGCTGGTTTCCGGGCGCTACGACTGGAGCGAAGTGCGTACCAGCGACTTCACCGATAACAGCGTTACGCAGCAGAACGACAGCAAATTTACCTGGCGCACTGGCCTGCTGTACGCGTTTGATTCTGGCCTGTCGCCGTACATCAGCTACAGCACCTCGTTTGAACCGAACCTGCAAACCAACCGTGCGCCGGGCGTTGCGCCCTTCAGGCCTACTACCGGGGAGCAGACCGAGATTGGCGTGAAATATCAGCCGGTCGACACCACGCTGATGACCCTGGCGCTGTACGATTTAACTCAGAACAACGTCGCGACCTATAACAGCGCTGAAGGCTGGTTCGAAAATGCGGGCAAGGTGCGTTCGAAAGGCGCTGAAGCGGAAATCCACGCCACGCTGATGGATAACATCAACCTGATTGGCTCCTACACTTACACCGATGCAAAAACCGAAAGCACCACGGTGGCGGGAACTGAAGGCAAAACGCCTGCGCGCATTCCGGCACATATGGCATCGGCGTTCGCCAGCTATACCGTTCCGGGCGGCGCGCTGAAGAGCCTGACCGCTGGCGTGGGGATGCGCTACATCGGCACCAGCTACGGCGATGCGAAGAATACCTTCAAGGTGCCATCGGTGGATCTGTATGACGCGATGCTGCGCTACGACCTGGGCGAGATGAACCGCAGCCTGAAAGGGGCAAGCGTGCAGTTCAACGTCAATAACGTGGCAGACACAAAGTATGTGGCGTCGTGCGCAAGCGATACGGCGTGCTTCTACGGGATTGGCCGGACGGTGACGGCGACGGTGAATTACAGCTGGTAAGCATGGTGCTGTCTGATCCCCTCACCCTAACCCTCTCCCCAAAGGGGAGAGGGGACGATTACGCCCTCGCCCCTTTGGGGAGAGGGCCGGGGTGAGGGGATGTTTTTCAGTGCGCCCGACCGTGGTTTTCTTTGCGGTACGCACCGGGCGGCTGGTTGAAGGTGCGGGTAAAGATGCGGGTAAACGTCTGCTGCGAGTCAAACCCGTAGCGCAGGCAGATATCGTACACGCGCTCGTCTGACTCACGCAGATCGCGCGCCGCCATCAGCAGCTTGCGTTCGCGGATGTAGCGCCCCAGACTTTCGCCTTTGTACTGCATAAACAGCCGCTGTAAATGCCATTTTGAGTAACCCGCATGGCGGGCAATCTCTTCGATGCGTAACGGCTGGTGTAGATTGTCATCAATCCATTCGACAATCGTATCAATGACCTGAGCGGAAATCGTCATACTGCTCTCCCCCTCTGTTTCTCGCTTAAACATTATTCCCACCACTCGCGAAATTGTTGCGTGGTATCACTCACCCGCACGGGCTCGCCCAGCTCCGGCGTCAGCAGCCGGTAGTTTTTATCCTTGCTGGCTTTCGCCAGCTGGATCAGTGGATCGTTCCAGGTATGTTTCGCCAGCACAAAACGCCCGTTATGTCCCGGTACGACCGCCCTGGCATTGAGATCTGCCGAGGCCTGCGCCGTTTCCGCCGGATGCATATGGATGTACTTCCAGTCCTGGTCGTACTGCCCGTTTTCCATAATGGCTAAGTCCACTCCGCCAAACTGCTCGCCAATAGCCTTGAAGTGCGGGCCGTAACCGGAGTCTCCGCTGTAGTAAACCTTTCGCTTTGGGGTGACAAACATAAAGCTCCCCCACAGGGTCTGGTTACGCTTAATGCCGCGCCCGGAAAAATGGCGCGCGGGCAGAACATGTACCGTCAGCGCATCGCTGATATGCACCGACTGGTTCCAGTCCCGCTCGTCGATTATCTCCGGGGTCATCCCCCAGTAGCGCAGATGCGAACCCACGCCCAGCGGCGTGACCACGCGCTTAACCTTCGGCAGCAGCGCCTTGATGGTGGCGTAATCCAGATGGTCATAGTGATCGTGGGAGATAATCAGCAGGTCGATCTCCGGCATGCTCTCCGCACGCCACGGGTACTCCCCCGCAAACGCTTTATTGAGAAACGAGAACGGTGCGGCGTAGCTACTCAGAACCGGATCGATCAGGATGCGTTTCCCTGCAAGCTGCATATACCATGAGGAGTGGCCTAGCCACACCAGCGTGTCCTGTTCAGGCGACAGGCTCGCCAGATCGGTTTTCACCAGCGGCAGCGGCTGCGCAGGACGGGCGTTTTCGGTTTTACGGGTAAGGAACTGCCACCACGCCACCAGCATATTTTGTTGCCCGGTAAAGCCCGGCGTAGGGAGCGTGTTATGGAATTGCCCGTCGCGATAGTGCGGAGAGGCTTCCACTTCAGAGAGCTGCGCACCCTGCGGTGGCTGGCCAAATCCGGCATTCAGTACAAACGGTAAACTGGCAGCTGAAGCAATAATCATGACTAACACCACGCAGATGAATAGAGGCTTTTTCATTTCCTGACCCGCCTGCGCGCCCCATCCGATGGTTTGCGCGGGTGATACTTGATTATGAGTGAGTAAGCACTCATTATAGATAGGATGATTACGCCGTCAAGAAGGTTTTCGATCTTTGACATTCCGCGTTGCAGCGTATCAAGGCTCGTGTTTCAATCAGGGCTTTTACAATTGACGGGAGGAAAAATTTAGTGGCACGTCCGAAGAGTGAAGATAAAAAACAGGCCTTACTGGAAGCAGCAACGGCTGCGTTTGCGCAGTCAGGTATTGCCGCCTCAACGGCGTTAATTGCCCGTAATGCGGGCGTCGCTGAAGGGACACTGTTTCGCTACTTTGCTACTAAAGACGATCTGCTGAATGCCCTCTACCTGCATCTGAAGCAGGATCTCTGCCAGACCATGCTGGCGAATCTCGATCGCACCATCACCGAGCCAAAAGAGCATACCCGCAATATCTGGAACAGCTATGTGGACTGGGGCATTCGTAACCCCCTGGCGCATGCGGCTATCCGTCAGATTGGCGTCAGTGAAAAGCTGAACGCCGAAACCGAGCAGGCGGTGAAAGACATGTTCCCGGAACTGCATGAACTGTGTCGTCGTTCGATCCGCCCGGTGTTTATGTCTGACGAGTTTAAGACCTTCGGTGATGCAATGTTCTTATCGCTGGCTGAAACCACCATGGAGTTTGCCGCCCGCGATCCGTCCCGTGCCGTCGATTTTAAAGCGCTGGGCTTTGAAGCCATGTGGCGCGGGCTTGCTGAGGAAGATAACCATGGACAGTAAATCCTTGCAGGAACATGCCAGACGCGTCGCGCTGGAGATGCCTTTTACCGAACATTGCTGGCCGTTTGGCCCGGAGTATGACGTGTTTAAGGTGGGCGGGAAAATTTTTATGCTGATGGCGACCGCACACGGTCGGGCCCACGTCAGCCTGAAATCCGATCCGGAAAAATCGCTGCTCAATCAGCAGATCTACCGTGGCGTGGAGCCCGGTTACCATCTGAATAAAAAACACTGGATCTCCCTTTATGGCACGGACGACATCACGCCTGAACTGGTCACCGACCTGATTACGGATTCGTGGAATCTGGTCGTTGATAAACTGCCGAAAAAAGATCAGAAGTGGATTCGCCCAGCCTGATTGTTCGTCTCAGACGAACAGAATAAGCGCTCGAATCGCACTTATCTTTTCCCGCTTCGCGCGGTAATCTGCTTTCCTTTCACGCCCGCCCGCGGGCGAATTTCATCACCAGGAGTTGTTATGGATATTATTTCTGTCGCCCTGAAACGCCACTCTACCAAGGCGTTCGACCCAGCCAAAAAACTGACCGCAGAAGAAGCGGAAAAAATCAAAACGCTGCTGCAATACAGCCCGTCCAGCACCAACTCCCAGCCGTGGCACTTTATTGTTGCCAGCACTGAAGAGGGTAAAGCGCGCGTGGCAAAATCCGCGGCGGGCACCTATGTGTTTAACGAACGCAAAATGCTGGATGCCTCTCACGTAGTAGTGTTCTGCGCGAAAACCGCGATGGACGATGCCTGGCTTGAGCGCGTTGTCGATCAGGAAGAAGCCGATGGCCGTTTCAACACGCCAGAAGCAAAAGCCGCGAACCACAAAGGCCGCTGCTATTTTGCCGACATGCACCGCGTGGATCTGAAAGATGACGACCAGTGGATGGCGAAGCAGGTTTACCTGAACGTCGGCAACTTCCTGCTGGGCGTGGCCGCGATGGGCCTGGATGCGGTACCAATCGAAGGGTTTGACGCCGCGATCCTCGACGAAGAGTTTGGCCTGAAAGAGAAAGGCTTCACCAGCCTGGTGGTGGTCCCGGTCGGGCATCACAGCGTGGAAGATTTCAACGCCACGCTGCCGAAATCTCGCCTGCCGCTGAGCACGATTGTAACTGAGTGCTAAGCGCTTCTGGCACGCCGGCTATCGGCGTGCCCGTTTTCAGTAAAGCGTTATCTGCGGATGCTTTACCCCGCACACCAGCGCATAACGCGTTAATGTATCGAGACTCGCCCGGGTAATATTTGCTTCCATTCGTGATACCGTCGGTGCGCTGACGCCCATCCGCTCCGCCACCTGGGCGCGCGTCAGACCAGCATGATTGCGCCATTGCGCCAGCATCTCCCGCAGGCGTTCCTTGCGCTCTTCTGCATCAAAGGAAGCCTGAACTTCTGAATCGCTTAACAGTTCAGCTCTGAGTTCATCCCAGTCAATAATCTTCTTGCTCATCCAACATCTCCTGTTGTCGTTTCAGTGCCAGACGGAGTTCAGCAGAGGGCGTTTTTTGCGTCTTCTTGATAAACATCCGCAGGCAATGAGAGGATCTCCTCCCTGACTGCCGCATGAACGATAAGTCTGAACACTGTATGTCATCCCTGATAATATTAGCATGTAAGGCAATTTGCATTAAAGGCTAATTTTGCCTTTCGTGATTCACCTTACCAGCTTATTCCAGGCAGGACCGGATCAGCGTTGATTCCCTGAAAGCCCCTCGCAAAAAAATTTATATCCCCTGCTCCGCCAGCCACGCCATCGCCCTCTCCCCTGCCTCATCCACGGGTAAATAGACCAGCAGCCGCGATCCGTTTCGCGGGGCGGAGTACCAGTACATCTGCTGGAGATGAAAATCCCCCAGCTCGGGATGGGTGAACAGCTTGAGCTGGTTCTCCACGCCGCGCACGTCGTTACGCTGGTGCCACAGGGTTTTGAACTCTTCGGACACCGCAAAAAAACGCGCCAGCTTCGCTTCCCAGAGCGGGTCGCCACGGTGCTCAGCCATTGCCGCGCGGAAGTAGGAGACGAAAATCGGCAGCACGTCGTCACGTTTGCCGAGCCGCGCGCGCCACGCCGGATGGGTGAGGAACAGGTAAATACAGTTGCGATCTTCCGGCGGGATAGCGTTGAAATCGACACCCATCAGGTGTCCGAAGCTGTCGTTCCACGCCACGATATCAAAGTTCGGTTTCTGAATGCTGGCGGGTTTCGGCATCAGGGTATCCAGCAGGCGACGCGTGCCTTCGCTGATCCCCTCACAGCACACCGCCTGCGGGGCTTCGCCCGGCGGCAAACCGGCGAGCACAAAAAGATGCCGGGCTTCGGTCGGGGTGCATTGCAGCGCTTTTGCGATGGCGGCCATCACCGCGCTGGACGGATTGACGTCCCGGCCCTGTTCCAGCCAGGTGTACCAGGTCACGCCGACATCCGCGAGCATCGCCACCTCTTCCCGGCGCAGGCCCGGCGTGCGGCGGCGACCGCTGCGCGGTAAGCCGAGGCGCTGCGGATCGAGGCTTTCGCGCCGGGCACGCAAAAACGCGCCCAGCTGCTTGCGGGTGTCATCCTGGAGAGAGGTGACAGGTTCAGACATCAGCGCCATAACATCTCCTGCATGGTAGTGCCAGTACCAGTATAAGCAAGAACTGGTACCCGTTTATCAGATGGTTGATGCTACGACTCTACGCTGTTTGACGCAATGGAGTCACCATGAATACGTCAGTTGTTTCACCGGGTCGTGCGGGCCTGATATTGCTGTTAACCGGCCAGATGCTGCCGTTGATTGATACCTCAATCACCAACGTGGCGCTGGATTCCATCACCCATTCGTTACACGCCACCGCCACTGAACTGGAGCTGATCGTCGCCCTCTACGGCGTGGCCTTTGCCGTCTGCCTGGCACCCGGCAGCAAGCTGGGCGATAACCTTGGCCGCCGTCGCCTGTTTATGTGGGGCGTGGCGTGTTTTGGCCTGGCCTCACTGCTGTGCGGCATGGCGGGCAATATCGAACAGTTGCTTGGCGCGCGCATTATTCAGGGTGCGGGCGCCGCGCTGATCATGCCGCAAATTCTCGCGACGTTGCATGTGACGTTAAAAGGAACGGCACACGCCAGAGCGATCAGTCTGTTCGGCGGTATCGGCGGAATTGCGTTTATCGTCGGCCAGATGGGTGGCGGCTGGCTGGTGTCGGCGGACATCGCCGGGCTTGGCTGGCGTAACGCCTTCTTTATCAACGTGCCGATTTGTCTGGTGGTGCTGGCGTTGAGCCGTCGCTACGTACCGGAAACCCGCCGCGACACGCCGTCGCGCATTGACTGGACCGGGACTGTCCTGCTGACGGCAATACTGTGCTGTCTGCTGTTCCCGATGGCGCTCGGCCCGCAGTGGCACTGGTCGTGGCCGCTGAAGGCCGCACTGCTGGCGATTGTGCCGCTGGTCTGTGTAATGGTGCTGAACGCGCGCAAAAAAGAGCGTGAGAATGCCCACCCGCTCATCGCGCCGCGCCTGTTGCAGCTGCGCAGCATCCGCTTTGGCGTGCTAATCGGGATACTCTTTTTCAGCGTCTGGTCCGGGTTCATGTTCTGTATGGCGCTGACCATGCAAAGCGGTCTGGGGATGGCGCCGTGGCAGTCCGGGAACAGCTTTATCGCGCTTGGCGTCACCTATTTTATTTCTGCCTGGTTCGCCCCACGCCTGATTGCCCGCTACAGCACCAGCGCCATCCTGCTGACCGGACTTGCGATTCAGCTTGTCGGTCTGGTGGCGTTGATCGCCACGTTCCGTCACTGGGGAATGCAGAATACCGCGCTGACGCTGGCCCCGGCCACCGGGCTGGTGGGTTACGGGCAGGCGCTGATTGTAAACAGCTTCTACCGTATCGGGATGCGTGATATTCAGCCTGACGACGCGGGGGCCGCGAGCGCGATTTTAAGCACGCTGCAACAGGCTGCGCTGGGGCTTGGCCCGGCCATTTTCGGCGCGATTTTGCTGCACGGGCTGCAAAATCATCACGGAGATTACACCCAGGCGGTCAATGTCTTCCTGATGGTGGAAACGGCCATGATGGTGGTGCTGGCGCTGGCCACGCTGCGTATGCGCCATCGTCTGTGTTTACCGGTCGTCAAGGCCTGTCCGGCGACAAAATAAAACTGCCTGAATTTGCATAATAGATCCGCAGCCGCCATTATGGGGCTGCATCAATACAGGAGACGTTATGCAGGAATTAATTGCTCAGGTTGAAGAGTTAGGGATTGAAATTAATCACACCACCTCTTTAGTGATTATCTTTGGTATTATTTTTCTTACGGCCATTATCGTTCATTTTATTCTGCACAAAGTGGTGCTGCGCGCATTCGAGAAACGCGCCCAGGCCAGCAGCCATTTATGGTTGCAGATCATTACGCAGAACAAGTTATTTCACCGTCTGGCGTTTACCCTCCAGGGGATAATCGTCAACGTTCAGGCGGTTCTGTGGCTGCAAAAAGGCAGCGAAGCGGCGGAATTACTTACCACCTGCGCGAAATTGTGGGTGATGGTTTATGCCCTGCTCTCCTTCTTCTCGTTGCTGGACGTGATTTTCAATCTGTCGCAGAAAATGGCCACCGCTTCACAGCTGCCGCTGAAGGGGATATTCCAGGGCATCAAGCTGGTGAGCGCCATTCTGGTGGGGATACTAATTATCTCCCTGCTGATCGGTCAGTCACCCGCCATTCTGATAAGCGGCCTGGGTGCGATGGCTGCCGTTTTGATGCTGGTCTTTAAAGACCCGATACTCGGCCTGGTGGCCGGTATTCAGCTCTCAGCCAACGACATGCTCAAGCTCGGCGACTGGCTGGAGATGCCGAAATACGGCGCCAACGGCACGGTGACCGACATCGGCCTGACCACCGTTAAAGTGCGCAACTTCGATAACACCATCACCACCATCCCGACCTGGGCGCTGGTGTCCGATGCGTTCATCAACTGGAGCGGCATGTCCGCCTCCGGTGGTCGCCGCATCAAGCGCAGCCTGAATATCGATACCACCAGCATTCACTTCCTCGACGAGCAGGAGCAGCAAAAACTGATTCAGGCGAAACTGCTGAAGCCGTATCTGGCGGCGCGTCATGAGGAAATTAACCTGTGGAATCAGCAGAACGGCGAAGGGGAATCGGTATTAAACCTGCGCAAGATGACCAATATCGGCACCTTCCGTGCCTACCTGAATGAATATCTGCGTAACCACCCGCGTATTCGTAAAGATATGACGCTGATGGTGCGCCAGCTCGCGCCGGATGCCAACGGGCTGCCGATTGAAATATATGCCTTTACCAACACGGTGATCTGGGCGGAATACGAAGATATTCAGGCCGACATCTTCGATCATATTTTCGCGGTGGTGGATGAATTTGGCCTGCGTATTCACCAGTCGCCAACCGGAAACGATATTCGCTCCCTGGCTGGCGTCATCGCGCAATAATCAGGTGCTGGCGCGGGAAATAAAGCGCCAGTCCATCATCACCCTTTCCGTGGGCGCGTCCGGGTTGTCGATCTTATTTAAGAGCAGATCGACCGCCTTGCGCCCGATATCCCGCGACGGTTGTTCAATGGTGGTGAGAGAAACCATCTCCGCCAGCTCGGTGCCGTCAAAGCCGACCACCGCGATATCTTCTGGCACCCGCAGCCCTGCCTGCTGAATGGCGCGCAGCGCCCCCGCCGCCAGCGTATCGGAAACGGCAAACACCGCATCCGGCGGATTATCTTTTAACAGGTTTTGCATCGCCGCCATGCCCGCACCAGAGCTGAGCTCACTGGCGTACTCCACCGCCTGATAGTCCAGATCCCGCAGGTGGATCACGCTCTTGTAGCCGCGTTCGCGCAGGCGGGCATATTTGTAGCTGAGATCGTGGTTGATCATCGCGATACGCTTGCGGCCGCCGTCGGCCAGCTGGCTGACGGCATGCTGTGAAGCGTCCACATCATTGATGCCGACGCAGGAGACCGCGCCCGTATCGGCATATTCGGCGCACTGCACCCACGGTGCAGAACCAATCAGCGCGGCCAGTTCCGGCAGCTTCGAGAAGGCGTCCATGGTGATAATGCCGTCGACGATTTTGCCGGAGAGCAGGCTTAAGCCCGAGCGGGAGCGCTCAATATCCGAGCCGGAGTTGCACAGCAGAATGCGATAGCCGTTCTTTTCCGCCTCGGCTTCGATGCCCTTCACCACTTCGGCGCAGAACGGGTTGGCGATGTTCGAGACCATCACCAGGATCATATAGCTGCGGGCGGTGCGCAGCTGACGCGCCAGCAGATTGGGCTGGTAGTTACTCTCCTGAATCGCCCGCAAAACGCGCTCGCGGTTTTTCGCCTTCACGGTGTCGCTGTTATTCAGCACGCGGGAGACCGTTGCCACGGATACCCCGGCCAGTTGAGCGATTTTCTGAATTGACATAGCGACGATACATCCTGCGGTTAGCGTTTTGTGCAGGCTATCATAAATTGATTGCCCGGCGAACCGGGCAATACGTCAGTATTCCACGCGCACCCAGCGCTGCTGCTGATGACTTTTCACAATTGCATCAATGATATACATCACACTGGATCCATCGTAAAAGGTGGCAAACTGCGGATTATCCGGCATCGCGCCCGCCTGCACGGCACGGTAAAACTGCGCTATCATATTTTTAAAGGCATCCGGCCAGCCTTCAATGTGCCCGCCGGGGAAGTGGGCGCTGTCGGCCACGTCAGGGTTCATCAGGCCTGGATCGTCGGTGAGCGTCTGGTTTGCCCGGGCGCGATGGCCGATCCACAGCTGCTGCGGGATTTCCTGATCCCACGCCACCGACTGCTCGCTGCCGTTAATTTCAAAGGTCAGGCGGTTTTTTCGCCCCGCGCTCACCTGCGAGACGCTAAAGCTGCCCTTGCTGCCGTCGTCAAAGCGGAACAGCACCGAGCCAAAATCTTCGGTGGTGACCGGTTTGACTTCATACTCCGCCTGCTCGTCATGGGAGAAGGTCTGATGACCACCCGCGCTGGCCTTGCGCCTCGGCCAGACGATGGATAAATCAGCCATCACCTCGGTAATGCGCCTGCCTGTCACATACTGTACCGTATCGCACCAGTGGGAACCGATATCCGCCACCGCCCGCGACGCGCCGCCGAGCGCGGCATCCACCCGCCAGTTGTAGTCGGTTTCCAGCAGCATCCAGTCCTGCAAATAGCTGCCGTGCGAGGCGAACAGCCGCCCGAGGGTGCCCGCGCGCATCATGCTCGCCGCCTGTCGCACCATCGCAAACTGACGATAGACAAAGCTCACGCCATGCACCACGCCCGCCTGCTCTGCCAGCGCCACCAGCTCGCGCGCCTCGTCCGGCGTCATGCACAGCGGCTTTTCGGAAAACACGTGCTTGCCCGCGCGCAGGATCTGGCGGTTAATCTCCGCGTGCAGGTGGTTCGGCGTGCAGTTGTGCACCGCATGCAGATTGGGGTGCGCGAGCAGTTCTTCCACGCTGGCGTAAGCATGCGGGACATTTAGCTGGCGCGCCTTTTCCTGCGCCTTAACGAGCGAACCGTCGCAGAGCGCGACCACCTGCACAAACCCGAGACGCCTGAGCGCCTCGATGTGTGCCGGGCCAATAAACCCGCTGCCGATAATCCCGACGTTAATCATGGCTGCCCCCTGCGGCGAAATCATCAAACGCCCGTCCGGAAACGGGAATAATGTGGCGGCAGATAAATTCGCTGCCCTCACTCGCGCCGGTATCGCCATCCTTCAGGCAGCACTCCCACTCCAGCACCGCCCAGCCGTCGTAGTCGTACTGGGTCAGCTTGCTGAAGATGCCCTTAAAGTCGATTTGCCCGTCGCCGGGCGAGCGAAAGCGTCCGGCGCGGTTGATCCACGGCTGGTAGCCGCCGTAGACGCCGCTGCGCCCGCTGGGGCGGAACTCCGCGTCCTTGACGTGGAACGCTTTAATGCGCGCATGGAAGATATCGATAAAGGCCAGATAGTCCATCTGCTGAAGCAGCATGTGGCTCGGGTCGTAGAGAATGTTGCAGCGCGGATGGTTATCCACCAGCGCCAGAAAACGCTCGAAGGTCACGCCGTCGTGCAGATCTTCCCCGGGATGCAGCTCAAAGCAGACGTCCACCCCCTGCTCGCCAAAGGTATCCAGTATTGGCCGCCAGCGGGTTGCCAGCTCCTCGAACGCTTCCTGAAAACGCTGCTCGTTATGCGGCGGCCACGGATAGAAAAACGGCCACGCCAGCGAGCCGGAGAAGGTCGCGTGCGCCTTCAGCCCTAATCGGGCCGAGGCGACCGCCGCCTGCTTCAGCTTTTCCGTCGCCCACGCCCGGCGCGCCGCCTCGTTACCGCGCACGGCGGCGGGTGCGAAGTGGTCAAACGCCTCGCTGTAAACCGGATTCACCGCCACGAGCTGCCCTTCCAGATGGGTCGACAGCTCGCTGATAACCAGCCCGTGTGCGGCCAGCCTGGCGGTGATGTCGTCGCAGTAGGCCTGGCTCTCTGCGGCTTTCTCGACGTCAAAGATGTGCGGATGGTTGCAGGGGATCTGCACCGCCTTATAACCTTTACCTGCCGCCCATTCAGCAAGCCCGTCGAGCGAATTAAACGGCGCTTCTGCGCCAATAAACTGCGACAGAAAAATGCCGGGTCCTTTCATTGTCCTCATACCACCTCCTGAACGTTACGCCTTGTCATCGTCATACTTAAACGTGAGAAGGAAAATCAGCGCGATCGCCGCGGCAGCCACCGCCGGGATCCACCAGAATGTGACCCACGCCTGCGGCACGGTCTGTCCTGCCACCAGGCGGTTGTAGAGCGCGCCGGAAATCTGAGAGCCGAGCAGCATGCCGATGCCGTAGGTGAACATCACGATCATGCTCTGCGCCTGGCCTTTGACCTTTTCGCCCGCCACGCGGTCGGTATAGATAAAGCCGACGACAAAGAAGAAATCGTAGCAGACGCCGTGCAGCAGAATGCCGAGGTACAGCAGAATGCGCCCCTCTTCGCTGACGCCCAACGCGAACATGGCATAACGCACGAACCACGCCAGCATGCCGATCAGCAGCATGACTTTCACGCCCAGGCGGCGGAACAGCAGAGGAATGACCAACATGAAGACGATCTCAGACATCTGCCCGAAGGACATGGCGGTGCTGACGTCGGCAATGCCGGCATCCGCCAGATACGAGGCGGTGTAGGCGTAATAGGTGCCGAGCGGGACAGAGATCAGCATCGCGCAGACGGAGAAGACGAAGAAGTGGCGGGTTTTAAGCAGCGCGAAGGCGTCCGCGCAGAAGAGATCCCGCACCTTAACCGGCAGGCCTTTTGCCGGCGCTGGCGTGTGCGGCAGCGTCAGGCTGTAAAGCGCCAGCAGCACGGAGCTGACCGCCGCCACCTGGAAGATGGTGACGCTGGACGCCACGCCGGTGACGCCGATGAAAATGCCCGCCGCGATCCAGCCGATGGTGCCGAACACGCGCACTACCGGGAAGGTTTTATCCACGTTCGCCAGGCTGTGAAACGCAATGTTGTTGGTCAGCGCCAGTGTCGGCATATAGCAGAGCGTGTAGCCAAACAGCAGGCCAATCAGCAGCGCGCCATTCTCAGCAATCAGCGCCCCCGGCACGAACCAGAGGATCACCGCGCCCGCGAGGTGCATCACCGCCATCACCTTCTGCGAGGCGAAGAAGCGGTCCACCAGCATCCCGAGCACGAACGGCGAAAGAATGGAAGCGATGGGCCCGGCAGAGAACGCGTCGCCAATCAGCAAAGACATGTTGTGCCGGGTCATCACCAGGCCAAGCGTGACCGACCAGCTACCCCAGATAAAAAATTGCAGAAACATCATCAGCGACAGACGCGGCACCAGCAGCCGGTGTTGCGTTATCGCCTTTTCACTACTTTCAGTTGACACCATGATAAGCCTCACCCGGAAAAAGTAATCGATTACAAAACAGTTCAGATAAAAAGTAATCGATTACAAAATAAAGATCCTGTGGATCGAAACGGAATTGGGAGGGGGGTCACGATAAAGGTGGAGTGATACTTTGTAGGCCCGGTAAGCGCAGCGCCACCGGGCGTGAAGGCAGGCAGTGTGGTGCGGTCTGGTTTGGTGCGGTCTGGTGCCCTCACCCCGTCCCTCTCCCACAGGGCGAGGGAGAAAACCGCGCTACTTTTTGCGCGAGAGCTTAAATGCAATAAACAGGAACACCACCCACACCGGCAGCAGCATCGCTGACAGGCGCATCTCATCCATGGTGCACATCAGCACCAGAATCAGGCCGAGGAAGGCGATACAGAGGTAGTTCCCCGCCGGATAGAGCAGCGCTTTAAACTGCGTCTCGCGCCCCTTGCGGCGCATCGCCGCGCGGAAGCGCAGGTGCGCCAGGCAGATCATGATCCAGTTAAGCAGCAGCGTGGCGACAACCAGCGCCATCAGCAGGCCAAACGCCTCTTTCGGCAGCAGATAGTTAATCAGCACCACCAGCGAGGTGATAGCGCCAGAAAGGAACAGCGAGTTGACCGGCACGCCGCGACGGCTGACGCGGGTAAGGAACTTCGGCGCGTTACCCTGCACGGAGAGGCCAAACAGCATGCGGCTGTTGGAGTAAACCCCGCTGTTGTAGACCGACAGCGACGCCACAAGAATGACGAAGTTCAGCGCCGAAGCGACCACGTTGCTGTTCAAATTGTGGAAGATCATCACGAACGGGCTACTGTCAGATTTCACTTCCACCCACGGGTAGAGCGCCAGCAACACCACCAGCGAGCCGATATAGAACAGCAGGATACGGTACACCACCTGGTTGACCGCTTTCGGGATGCTTTTGTGCGGATCGCGCGCTTCAGCCGCGGTGATGCCAATCAGCTCCAGCCCGCCGAAGGAGAACATAATGACCGCCAGCGAGAGGATCAGCCCTTTCCAGCCGGTCGCCAGGAAACCGCCGTGCTGCCACAGGTTGTCGATGCTCGCGCGCTCGCCGCCGTGGCCGGAGAACAGCAGCCACAGGCCAAAGCCGATCATGCCGATAATTGCCAGTACCTTGATCAGCGCAAACCAGAACTCGGTTTCACCATACAGGCGCACGTTGACGAGGTTAACGGCGTTAATGATGATGAAGAAGGCCGCCGCCCAGATCCACGTGGGCACGTCCGGCAGCCAGTACTGCATGTAGATGCCGGCGGCGGTCAGCTCCGCCATCCCCACCAGCACGAACATCACCCAGTAGTTCCAGCCGGAGAGGAAGCCTGCGAACGGGCCCCAGTATTTATAGGCAAAATGCGCGAATGAGCCGGACACCGGCTCTTCAACGACCATCTCGCCGAGCTGGCGCATGATCAGGAAGGCGATAATCCCGGCGATACCGTAACCCAGCAGCACCGCCGGACCGGCCATCTGAATAGCGGGGCCGATGCCGAGAAAGAGCCCGGTACCGATTGCGCCGCCAAGGGCAATTAACTGAATATGTCGATTTTGCAAACCACGTTGCAGCGTCGGATTCTGATCCGACGAGGCTTCAGCGCTACCATGGCCTGAAGCGGATGACGCGTCTTTCACGCCCTACCCCTGTCTCTTTTTTAGAAGGGGCACGTTTTAACACTTCATGCTGGTGGTAGCAAGCTTAACGCCGGGCCAGCGCATGCGCCCGGCGGATAAACGTCACGACCCGATGATCCCGCCGTCCGCTTTGGTAATCACCACCGTTGACGATCGCGGACGCCCGTTCGGGCTGGCGTCTGGCCAGTTGGAAACAGCGCGCGGATTGGCCGGGTCGGTAATATCATCCCCGCCCTCCCCCGGATGCTGAATGTTGATAAACAGCGTGCGGTTGTCCGGCGTAAACGCAATGCCGGTGATTTCGCACCCGCGCGGCCCGGTCAGGAAACGGCGATACTCGTTGGTGCCCGGAATGGTGGCCACCATCTGGTTATTGCCCATCCCCTCGTAGGCTTTCTTATTGATGGTGCTGGAGGAAACGTCGGTCTGGATCCACAGCACGCCCTGGTGATCGAACGACAACCCATCCGGGCTGCCAAATGCCGCGCCCTGCATCGAGCCTTTGGCTTTGGGATCGTCGCCGTCGGTGCGCCCGGCCATGACCAGAATATCCCACTTAAAGCGTGCGGCGGCAGGATCGGCACCCTCTTCGTGCCAGTGCATGATGTGACCAAACACGTTATTAGCGCGCGGGTTGGCGGCATCCACCGGCGCCTTGCCCTCTTTACCGCGATCGCTGTTGTTGGTCAGCGTACAGTAGACGCTGCCGCTGGCGTGCGGATCGACGGCTATCCACTCCGGGCGATCCATTTTCGTCGCCCCCACCACGTCGGCCGCCAGACGGGTTTTAATCAGCAGATCGCCCTGGCTTGCAAAACCGTTGCTTTTATCCAGGCCATTTTGCCCGAAGATCAGCGGCAGCCAGTCGCCGCTGCCGTCCTCGTTGAACCTGGCGACGTACAGCGTGCCGGACGTCAGCAGCTGCATATTGGCTTCCCGGTTCGCGGGATCGTATTTTTTATCCGAGACAAACTTATAGATGTACTCAAACTTCTGGTCGTCGCCCATGTAGACCACCACGCGATTATCGGCGGCGAGCGTGACGGCGGCCCCCTCATGCTTGAAGCGGCCGAGCGCGGTGTGCTTGCGCGGGGTGGAGGTCGGGTTGTAGGGATCGATCTCCACCACCCAGCCGAAACGGTTGGGTTCGTTAGGGGTTTTATCAACGCTGAACCGCTCATCCACCTCGTTCCAGCGGTACGATTCATCGCTGTCGCTGATGCCGTAGCGTTTTTCCAGCGGGTTGAGATCGGCTTTTTTGACAAAAATGTCCGACCAGTTCTCCTCGCAGGTGAGATAGGTGCCCCACGGCGTGTGGCCGTTGGCGCAGTTCTGCATGGTGCCCAGAACGCGTTCCCCCTGCGGGTCGGCGGCGGTTTTCATTAAATCCTGATGCCGCGCCGGGCCGGTAAGCTGCATCGGCGTATTGACGGTAATACGCCGGGCGAAGGAAGACGGACGCACTACCTCCCAGCCGCTGCCCGTTTTTTTCACTTCCACCACCGACACGCCCATCGCGTTCTGCCCCTTGCGGGCCTTGTCGAGACTCCAGTTCGCCGTACCGTCGGTAAACAGCATTCCGTTGTCGATGTACTCATGGTTCAGCGCCAGCAGGCCATGCTCCGGGTTTTGCGCCCCCTGCGGCAGGCTAAACCACGCCATGCCGTCGTGGTGCATGCCCGCCTGCACAGCCTGTTCGTCTGTGGTATTGCTGGCGTCCGGCTTAAAGGCCGGCATGTTGTCCTTGATCCCCGTCGGATCGCCCCAGCGATAGAACGGGCGGGCGATATAACCTTCCGGCACCCTGACCGTGTCTTCCGTAGAGACGTCGATGCTGGTAAAGCCCAGGGAAACCGCTTTTGCCAGCGCGGAAGGCTTCGATACCGCGGCAATGGCATTTTCGGGTGTGATCAGATACGGGAATGATACGGCAGCCCCCGCTACGGCCCCCATCTGGAGAAAACGGCGGCGCGAGAGGAACACTTCTGCAACCTCGGAGAATACCGGGTTAGCGCTGCGGTTACTGATATCGTCGCGATGCTCTTTTTTAAATACGGATTTGAGGGGTCTGCCCATAGCGGCTTCCTGTCATTGGCCAAGAGGTAAGGTTGTGGCGACCAGTGTAAGAAGCTTTTATTACAATTTTATAACACGACAACGAAGGGATTGGGGCGTCCCTGCCCCGGATAACGAGGTGGAACGCTTAGAACTCGTAGCCAACCGAGACCTTAAAGGTACGCGGCTCGCCCTGAGTAATGTAAGTACCGGAATCGTCCACGCTTGACCAGTAGTTCTCGTTGGTCACGTTGTCGATACCTGCCCGTACGGTCATCTGATTTTCATTGTGGTTCACCGCGAAGCGATAGCGCATGCCCAGATCCAGCGTGGTGTAGCTGTCCAGCTTTTTGCTGTTCGCAAGATCGGCATACTGCGTGCCGGAGTGGTTAACGCGCGCGGTCGCCGTCAGGCCTTCAATCGGCTTGATATCGTACTCTGCGCCCAGCACGGCGTAGAAGCTCGGAATACCGATCGCATCGTTGCCCTGATTGACGCCGTTTTTGGTTTTGGTCAGCTCGGCCTGCAACCAGGTGGCGCTGGCGTTCAGACGCATCCCGAGCATGGGCTCGCCGAAGACGTTCAGCTCCACGCCGCGGTTACGCTGTTCTGCATCCAGACCATAGTGACCGCTGTCGTCAAGGATCGCCGACGGCATTTTGATCTCAAACAGCGCCAGGGAGCCGCCCACGCGACCAAAGTCCGCCTTTACGCCCACTTCGTTCTGCTTAGAGTGAACGATACCGGTGCTCTGGCCGTAGTTGTTTGCTGAGCGAGGCGCGGTTTCACCGGGCTGTAACGCCTCGGTGTGGTTGGCGTAGAGGGAAATTTCCTCCCACGGTTTATAGACTACGCCGTAGGTGGGCATCCAGCGGCTGCCGTCGAAACCGTCCGCGTCGTTTTCCGCACCGGTGATTTTGTTGTACCCGCGAATCACCACCTTCTGATGGCGCGCGCCTGCGGTGAACAGCAGCTTGTCATCCAGCACGCCCAGGGTATCACTCAGCAGCCAGCCTTGCGTGCGGGTGCGCCCGCTGGTCAGCGGATCGCTGTATTTGCCGCCTGAGCCGTTGAGGTTGGAGCTGTCCGGCATATCGACGCCGGTGTTGTGGTAGATGTTGGTGGTCGGATTATCCTTCGTCGCCGACATTTTCCACGCGATCTTTTCGTTTTTGGTCATCGCCGAATAGCCAACATTGACCTTGTGCGAGACGAATCCGGTAGTGAAGTTACCGCGAATGCCCGCCATGCCGCTGACAGAATCGCTGATGCGGTTGGTATCAAGACGGCTGACCACCGCATTACCGCTCTTATCGAGGAGCTTCGGCGCGCTGTAGATCCCTTCTTCGTGCGCGTGCTGCGCGCCGAGACCGGTATACGCCGTCCAGCTATCGGTGATGTCATACTCGCTGCGCCACATCCCGAACTCGTTTTCGATATCGCTGTAGGCCCACTTCTGCGAGAAGTTGCGATCGTTCTTCGGCGGTTCAGGCACAAAATCCACCGCCGAGATGTTGACGCTGGTCGGGCTGCCGTGGAAGGTTTTTTTCTGGTAGCCCAGGTCCAGCGAGGTGCGGAAACGGTCGCCTTTGTAATCCAGACCAGTAGAAAGCAGCGTGGTGCGGCGGCGGTCATTCGGCACGCCGGTTTCCCCTTCGCGATGCACGAGGTTCACACGCGCGCCAAACTGGTCGTTATCGCCAAAGCGACGACCCGCATCCAGCGTGGTGCCAATCTGGGAATCCGAGGTGTAGTCCACACCCACTTTCGCCTGCGGGGTGTCGCCCGCGTGTTTTGGCTCAAGGTTGATCATCCCGCCCACGCCCGAGCTTGCGGCGCCGTTCATCAGGGAGTTGGCCCCTTTGAAGATCTCGATGCGGTCGACCATCTGGGCATCCACCACCTGACGCGGCAGTACGCCGGACAATCCGCCAAAAGTCATGTCGTCGCCGTCAAACTTCAGGCCGCGAATGCGGAAGGTTTCCGCGCTGTTGCCGTACCCCTGAACAAATTGCACGCCCGCGTCGTTGGCAACCACGTCAGCAATGGTTTTCGCCTGCTGATCTTCCACCAGCTTCTAGGTGTAGCTGATGATATTGAACGGCACGTCCATGGCGTTCTGCTGACCGAGCATACCCATGCGCCCGCCGTTCGCCACCTGCCCGTCAAGGAAGGCGGGCACCAGCTGGTCGCCGCCGGGTTTGAAATCACTCCCCGCCGTGGACTGGACGACGATGGTGTCCTCTTTTTTCTCATCCGCCGCAAAAGCGGAGTGGGTTACCGCGCCGATGGCAATCGCCAGCAGCGTTTTGTGCATTGTGGTGTTGTTCATAATGAGCTCTTAACGTGCGCGCAAAAATGACCCGTTGTCGGGCCTTAAAAGTTATTAAAAGAAATGCAAATGAGAACTATACGCATTATGTATACGTAATCAAGTGTAAACGGCCTCTCTGAGCGAGAAGCGGCAAGAAACAATGTTGGGAGGGAGGTAGGGCGCGCAACCACCCCGAAACAGGGGTGGTTACTAAGGTATTATTTTTTCTTGTAAATATCGGCGGTGCCGTGAATTTTGTTGTTTGTATTACCGGAAGTCAGCACCAGTACATCAGCACCTTCTTTATCGGCCTTTTCGACCAGCTCTTTTTTCGCATCGTCGACAGAGACTTCGTTAGCCGCGCTCACGGTACCGATTTTTTCGTACTGAGACTCAACTTTCTCAAACTCGTTTTTCGTCAGCAGTTCAGCCGCAAAGGTATTGGTGGTAAACAGAAATGCAGCGCCCATCAAAATAGCAGTCGTTTTTTTCATAACCTTTTTCCTTGAGATTAATCAGCAACTACAAAAAGCCCCACGAGTGAGAGTGAGGTGATATGAGCATGGTAGAGGAATAATAAAATTGCCACAGCGTAAGAAAAATACTGTTATAACAGTCAATTGTGCTGTGAAAAATGTACGTTAACGCTACTTTCGCGATGGGTGTTTCATGAAGAAAATCAGGCTGGCTTGAAACTGGCGTAAGCGCCTGTTTTTAAATGGCACGCCCTGTAGGATTCGAACCTACGACCTACGGCTTAGAAGAACGTAGAGTACTATATAACGCACTGTAATATCATTGGTTTTTCCGCGCTCGCTACGCATTTGTGTCATTACGTGTCGTTACCTGCTTTCTCGTTTTCTTGTGATACATCCATGCATGACACATCTATGACACAGAGAATGCATAGCCATGCCACCAGACATCGCTATGTAATTTCCCGGTCCCCCAACTTTGCGTAGCTCCTTCCAGTTTCGTAACACGAAGCTTTACGCCTACCTCTACCATCAGCATAATCCCCACCGATCCGATTGTAAGACTTAACCAGCGCGCGCTACTTTTTCTCCCTGCCCTATACTTTCAGTCTGTCTGACTGGAGGTTTCTATGTGTGGACGTTTTGCACAAGCCCAAACCCGTGAAGAATATCTGGCATATCTGGCCGATGAAGCCGATCGTGACATCGCTTATGACCCGGAACCTATTGGCCGATTCAACGTCGCACCCGGTACCAAGGTCCTGCTACTGAGCGAACGCGACGAGCAACTGCACCTCGATCCTGTGTTCTGGGGATATGCACCCGGGTGGTGGGATAAATCCCCTTTGATTAACGCGCGCGTCGAGACGGCGGCCACCAGCCGAATGTTCAAGCCTCTCTGGCAGCATGGCCGGGCGATCTGCTTTGCTGACGGCTGGTTCGAATGGAAGAAAGAAGGCGACAAGAAGCAGCCCTACTTCATTCACCGCGCCGACGGCCAGCCAATATTCATGGCAGCGATCGGTAGCACGCCATTTGAAAGCGGCGATGAAGCAGAAGGTTTTCTGATTGTGACGTCCGCAGCTGATAAAGGCCTAGTCGATATCCACGACCGCCGTCCACTTGTTCTTTCACCGGAAACTGCCCGCGAATGGATGCGCCAGGATATAGGCGGAAAGGAAGCTGAAGAGATAGCTGCCGACGGTGCTGTGCCCGCCGACAAGTTTATCTGGCACGCCGTTACGCGTGCCGTGGGGAATGTTAAGAACCAGGGGCCGGAACTAATCGAGGCAGCACAATAAAAAGTTAAAGAAACCAGGCGCGTTCTAAATGAGCGAGAAGTGAACATTTAGATAGGCATCGCCTTGCTATCCGCCCATATTAAAGCCGGATTTTTGAAAATCTCTGTAGACTTCCGGATTGTTGAAGGCCGGGAATTTAGCTTTATGGGCTGCTGATTCAATCGCTTCGCAATAGGCTTTATTACCATTGCTGGTTGATATTTTTAAAGCCGTGCCATCCTGAGCAAATTCAATATGCAACCTGCATTTTTTTCCCTTCCATTTCTGAGGCTCATCAAGTTTGTCATTTATTGCCGCCCTGATTGCCCGAGCTTGCTTACCCCATTCATCCTGATCATCCCAGCGTCCTGAACTGCAATTACCCGTAGCTGTGGTCTTATGGCAGTCAGAAGGATGCAACGGCGCACATCCCGCGACCAGGCTGAACGCAATGGTTGATATAACGATTTTCTGTACTGTATTAGACAATCCCATATCTTGCCCCTAAATCCCTTTAAACCTCAGCAATATTGGCACATTCTTCCTTCATTCTGCCATCTTTTCAACTACTAATTTTTTTGCAATCGCAATTCTTCGTCCCCTTCTGGAATAAAGCGGACCAAGACATCAAGAAAATTTATCGGACTCTAAGCAAATCTGAATATCTCGTGGTATATCGAGGCGACAGCATTTCACGCTTCATCTGCCACTGCTGCTGTATTCCCTGTCCGGCAAAATAGAGCGTACCCTTTCCGTCCTTTGCATTCAGTTGATCCAGCACCTCCATTAACTTTTCGCTACCAGCTCGAGGTGCACTGTCGTCGAAAAGGTTTAGCTGGGCCACGCCCTGGCTGAAGAAGTCACCCAGCATGACACCCGCTTTCTGGTACCGGTGACCGTCCTTCCATATTTTGTCCAGACACTTTACCGCGGCGTTGATGATGTCTCTGCTGTCCTGCGTTGGCGTGAGCAGCCTTACCGATGCGCTGTTTCCGTAATACGGCTCATTAAGGGCAAATGGAGAGGTCTTAACGAAGGCGGATATAAAACGGCAATACTGGTGTTCTCCCCGCAGCTTCTCAGCACCACGGGCCGCATAGCTGCAAATAGCCTGCCTCATCTGTTCATAGTCAGTAATGCGTTCGCCAAACGATCGGCTGCATACAATTTCCTGCTTTACCGGGGCGAACTCCTCCAGATCCAGGCATGGCTCGCCGCGCAGCTCCCGGACGGTTCGCTCCAGCACAACGTTAAAGTGTTTACGGATAATCCACGTACTCTGCTCTGAAAGGTCCAGTGCGGTTTTGATGCCCATAGCGTTCAGCTTCTTGCTGATGCGCCGGCCAACGCCCCAGACATCCTCCACAGGAACAAGCGCCAGTAACCTTCGCTGCCGGTCGACGTTTGAGAGATCAACCACGCCTCCCGTCTGCCGCTGCCATTTTTTCGCAGCATGGTTAGCCAGCTTAGCCAGCGTCTTGGTCTGAGCTATTCCAACACCCACAGTAAGATGCGTCCGCTGTAAAATGGTCGCGCGGATCTCTTTCCCAAATTCAGTCAGGTCCCGGCAGTTCCTTACACCGGTCAGGTCGCAAAAGGCTTCGTCTATGCTGTAAATTTCCACGCGCGGGCTCATTTCTTCCAGTGTGGTCATTACCCGGCTGGACATATCTGCATAGAGCTCGTAGTTGCTGCTGAAGCAAACAACACCAGCGCGCCGGAACAATTCCTTCTGCTTGAAGAACGGCTCACCCATCGCAATCCCGGCAGCCTTTGCTTCTGCGCTACGTGCGATTACGCAACCGTCATTATTCGACAGAACGACAACAGGCCGCCCGCGCAGGTCTGGTCTGAATACCGTCTCGCAACTGGCATAGAATGAGTTAACATCGACCAGGGCAAACATCACATCACCGGATTGTCGTCTGTGAGCGCCGCAGCGCCATTTATAAAGAAGGTCACCACACCCATAACTTCAACTTCATCCAAAGCATCACCTTCTATGCTTTCACCGCCTTCTGTGATGAGCGAACCGCCCATAACGACCGCGAACTGTAGCTGGCCGAACGCATTCACCAGCACTCGCGTTCCGTTGTCGGGCACAAGATCAGGCTGAAAAAGCGCATATCCACCTGACGTTTCAACTAGGCATGAGTAGCGGTTAACACCACACAACTGCTCAAGTTTGTAACTTTGAGATGCAGGCTTCATATCTAACCACCCTTAATATTACTGTATGCATACACAGTAATATTAAGCGACATTGTCGATCAAGCCCTGAGGCAGCATTGACTTGTAAGTGGCTAAATTAGATAGACATTTACTTGTTGAATACCATCAGGTTGTTCTAATGTAAAATCATAACACGCTCATCTTGATTACGAGATCTTAACGGTTAAGAAGAAAGCTCATCATGCATTGAAATTAGCTTTAGTCATATGCTGTTTGTGACGTGATGATTTTCAGTTACTATATCCACTACGGTCAATTCTTTAGCGCTTGATATGAAAAAACAAATAATTAATGCAAATGGCTCCACTGAACGAAATGGCATAATTGACACACTTAGATTCTTAGGTCTCTCATTAATAATATTAGCCCATGTAAATCCTAACGAATACATCTTCCAATTGCGGAATTTTGATGTTCCGCTGATGTTCATTGTAATGGGAATGTCTTTCGGATTAACATCGGATAAACAACGCACAAAACTTACATACATAGTTTCACGATTCAAAAGGTTGATAATTCCGACATGGGTGTTCTTGGTGTTTATGTTTGTTACGAGCTATCTTTATTATTTAACAGCTAACATAAGAATATTTTATTTTAGTGAGTATGAAATATACACGTCATTTTCTTTATCGCGAGGGTTTGGGTTTGTATGGGTTATTAGACTGTTTTTTGCGGTATCAGTGATTGCTATATTAACACCAAGTAACTTCTACCGGATTAATGTTTTTATAATATACATACTTTCAATTTCTATCATATTTATGAGCGACAATATACTTGGTGAATGGTATAAGGAGTTAGATAGTGGGAATGATATATTACTACTCGGCTCTTTCCTCTCTAACGTCATACCATATTTTTTTATTTTCCTGTTAGGAACCAAACTATTAAACGCCACAAGCAAGCAGATGTATAGCTTATTTTCGATCTCATTGTTATTTTTCCTTGGCTATGCCTTATATAACTATTTATACCATTCGGCCTACTACCAAACTCAAATAGATAAATACCCTCCTGGCTTATACTATCTGAGCTATTCACTGGCAATGTCCTTACTTTGTTTAATAGCTCTGAGAACATTACAATCAAAAAACATTAACACAGCCAGCGCGCTGATAATATTCATTTCCTCCAATTCGATCTGGATATATTTATGGCACATAGTTTTTGTGATGTTAACAGATTCAGTTGATATGTATTTTTTAGCAAGATATGCGTTAGTATACGCAGCTGCAATTTTATCTTTCAGCGTCCAGTATAGACTTATAACCCAATTATCAAGTAAATTACACAATAAGAAATATAAAAATTGGATGACTTCCATATTCACTGGTTGAATTATAGCCCGTCATTATGACGGGCTAGTTCATACTATTTAGAGAATGCAGAAAGCAAAGCAACAGTGAATGATGCTGTTCCCGCATTCATCATGCAGGTTTTACCGCCAGAAAATCCACTTATATTTTGCGAAACAGAGTTTCCTGAGGTTGGGTATAGAGTGATGGTGTCACCACCTTTAATAACTCTTACCTTTCCTGCCACGTCAACGGAGGATGTAGCTACCGAGGTTAGCGTGCCATTACTCATCGTATAGAAGTTGATAGTACCTGTAGCGGTTCTGCTTATGCCACATCCGGACTTCTGCTTTTGTTTGTAGTTAAAAAGCACCATGGTGCCAACTGGCATAGACTCCAGATCGACTGTTGATGCCTGGTATGCCTTGACTCCATTAACCATATCAGGGGCTTCATCGTCAGGTGTTGATAAGCTATATCCTAAAGTCAAATCATTGACCGAAGGGTCATTACCTGACACACCTTTTATTTGTGCAACATTTAGCGCAATGAAGTTAAATCCAGTGAAAATTGGTTTCATTGGCTCCCTGAACATTAATCCCGGAGGGTAAACTCTTGAAGGCGCCCCGTCATAAGATACAGATATAATATTGAGACCCTTTTTAAGAGTTCCGATATTTGTTGTCTGCTTGCCCGTGAATGATGCCATGCCATTACTCGCAACCGGCCCTGACAGATATGCAGCATTCCTGATATCATTAAGGATAACAGAGAATTGGTTCACACG
This sequence comes from Enterobacter cloacae complex sp. IR5450, assembly GCF_049238665.1. Classification (NCBI taxonomy): domain Bacteria; kingdom Pseudomonadati; phylum Pseudomonadota; class Gammaproteobacteria; order Enterobacterales; family Enterobacteriaceae; genus Enterobacter; species Enterobacter cloacae complex sp. IR5450. The sequence continues at coordinate 20,601 of NZ_JBMKIC010000004.1, read as the reverse complement.
ACCTGAAGTTGTATAGGTGGGATTATAAGGCTCGAACAGTGTAACTGAAATATCGCTTGAGTCACTCCACACAAAGTACCTGCACGTAACATTCTCAGATGATGGGCTGATAACCCCCCAACCACCGAGAGCATCCAGGTAATCACCACCACTCAAATTAGCTATCGAAGGTAAATACCTTGCACCAGATGGATATCCAAACCCTACAAAAGACAACTGAGTAGTAGGGATGACATTCTTATTATTCCTTGCAGTATAGACTCTTTCCTTAAATACTTCTTTTGCTGCATATGCGCCGATGTAAGCATGCCCAACAGTTGAGGGATGGCTTTGGTCGAACACAGTCCCGCCCGCACGCTTTGCAATTTCAGATATTGAATAAGCACCAATATCAGCATAAGCATCAGTTGTTGCCAATGATAGGTCTAAAAACTCAACTTTTGGATACAATCTCTCAATGCGCTTCTTAATTGATGATTCAAGAAATGCTTTCGGCGCATCATTATTATTCATAGTAACGAAGCAGACAGGGCTTCCATACCCCCATGCTTTTCTTATAATCTTTTCGAATTCGTGAAAATATTGATCAAACCCGATGGTCGGTAATTCACCGTTATCATTATATCCAAGGCTAACGAAAAGAACATCAGGCGCAGTTTTTCCATATGCGGAGTTCTGGAAGAACCCATAATCAAAGTTAGCATACCCCCAACCTGTGGCTAAAGCCTTTCCTGAAGAGGCACAGTTGTATCCTTTAAAGATATTTGTTGTGCTATCAGATAACATGTTTAGGCAGTCAGTGAATATCCTGAACCATGAATATGATCCACCATTAAGATTATGGTTGTAATTTGTTGAGCTCAGATTACCACTGGCATCAGTAGGGTTTGCAGTCCACCCAGAACTGTAAGCTCCGTCCGTTATAGAATCTCCAATGATACCGACATGACAAGCAGCAATCGTTGATGGGTATCCCTGTTTGTTTGCAAATTGAGCAAGAGTGCCAAGGGCTGTAAAATCTGTCCCGTTGGTTGCAAGACCCACATCAAAGACATGCTCGTTCCCCCATGGGTCGCGAGTAAGAATTTTCCCTTCACCGATGAATTTTGTTACATCATCGTCTGGCAGGAAATTACAGCGTAGCTGGACACCCTTCGGAACATAAATTTGTCCTGTGTAAGCGTATACTGCTGCGCGGTTATCAGTCGTGCTATCAATGACGACCCCTGGAACATATTTTACAGCTAATGCGTCACTGCGGTATTTACCGTTGCTTAGCTCTGTCCTTAAAGCGGCATCCCCAACACTGACCCACTTCCCGTCACCAATACCGCCAGTGCTATCGGGAGTAGATCCTGGGGGAACTACTTTGGGGAGGGTTCCGTCCCATCTGTAATATTCCCCGTTGCTCTTCCAGCGCAGGCACTCGTTAGCAAGGCTAATGGTGCTGCCATCTTCAAAAGAATCCTTCGTGATATAGCCATAATTCAGAATTGCCTGATTCGCATCGTAATTTATTCCCGCAATTGTACGATGTTCATCGCCGAACCTGTCAACATAAACATGATTTTCTGACGTAACGAACTCGTCGATTTTGCCTGCGTTGAACTTCAGATCACGCGGGGATTCGCTCGGTACTGGCAGATTAGTAGGTGTAGTGGCCATATTTATTCCATAAAAAAACCCGGCGCGATGACCGGGTTAGGTTTGTCGGGGGGCGGTTCTTATTCGTAGATGGCGTCGCTGTATTCCGCGACTGTCAGAGATACAGTGTTGTCCGTGTTAGGTTTGATGCTGTTAACCGTCCATAGTTGGCTGTCCAGTTCCTCCACGGTCGCTATGAGGTAGCGCGATGGGAGCTGCACAGTGTCTCCGTTCCATATGTTGAGCTGAATGTTAGGGATAGCCGCGGTGAATCCGTACTTCGTGTCGCTACGGGCGGTGGCCGGATAACGAAGAGTTGGGTTACCCAGGCTGTCGGTAACCAGCACATACATCGAACCGGTAAACCTGATCGGCTCGCTGGTATCGAAGTTATTACCGGCGCGGCCGGTGATGTAACCCTGCTGCTGGTTGCTGTCGTAGATGTCGGGCATCTGAATGACGCTACCGACCTGGATAATGCCGTCCTCAAACACTTTCGCGTTCATCTTCACGCGCGAGTAGATCAGGCGTTTGGTTTCGCGTAATGCTCGCTCCCGGGCTTGATATTCATTACGGAAGCCGACGATCTCCAGCTTGTTTGGGTTTTCCGCTTCCTGCTCGACGATGGCGCCGTTCAGCACGCGGTAGTTGATGTACGTCTTATTGTTCGTGGTCGGGTGAACATAGGACACCTGCACGCCGTCATAACCGCCCGGAAGAGTGGCCTCGTACGTCATTTTGTACTCGTCAGTCTTCATGTTCGCCCGGTTGAATACGGCCGCCGGGTAATCAACCTTCTGGTCTCGAGTAAACGTCAGCACGCCATCATCCCAGTACGCCACAACCGACGCCGCATTGCAGATCGCCTGCACGCGATCGCCGAGTGAGTCGTTCTCGTCGTCAAACGTGTAGTCGAAGTAGCCCAGTCGCTCATCAGGCAGGCTTTCGGCGATCGAGTACAGCCCGTACAGGTCAATGCTGCTTACCGGCTGCTCACCCATGATGAGCCAGGTGTGAGCCACTGCATCAGCGAACGAGCGCGACGGCCGCAGTGTATAATCCACCGTCTGCGTGTCCAGGTCGTACGTAATGGTGTGGCGCGTCACCAGTGCGTTATATTTGCGCTCGCGGCTGCCAAGAGCGTTCTCTGTCGCCCGGACTTTTACTCGCACAAGCGTGTCGGTCGGGTGAACGACGTTTGTCCTGATGTTGATGCTGTGGATCTCTTCGACCTTGAGCAGTGACGCGTCACCGGAGTTATCCGTGCGCTGGAAGCTGACCGCGTATTTCCCGAACCCGCCGGTCGGAGTGATCTTGTCAGTGCGATAAAACACCTCGCTCGTCGACTGGTGCGGCGTCGTCTGCCGGTACGTAAACGTCTGCTGCGTTCCCGGCACCTGGTTGTAGTCGTCGTCGATTTTCCAGATGACAACCTTCCAGTTGGTCTCTTTCTTCCCGCCGAGGCTGGACTGGGTATGCAGCCACAGCTGCGTTGACACGACCGGGGAAAAGAACGGCCCAACCACCAGCGCCTCGTTATCGTTGAGGATGAATTTCGTGGTGTTGATCGTGGCATTCGCCGGGATGTCCTGCGGTCCTTCGAGCTGGTTCATCGTAAACGTGTACCAGCGCACCGGATTCACCACCGCGCCATCGTTTGTTTCAACCGCTGAAATCAGCGTGCCTGAGAATGTCGCGTCGGTGGTGACGCTGCCTGAGGCCGTGCTGTACGTCACGTTGATGGTGAAAGTCACAGCGTGCGGCAGAACCAGCCCCATGAAATAGTCGAACTCAGCCTGCTTAACGATTTTCATCGCTATCTGGCCGCCGGAATACGTTCCGCTGACCACCGTATTTGCCGTTGCTGTTTCGATCGGAAAATCGCTGGCTTCGTTCTGCCCCGGCACCTCCTGCCCGTCTACGTCATCGAACCCGTATCCCTCGACGATCTGCGGGATTACTTCGCCAGGCTGGAAGAACTGGAATTCGGCACCGGCCAGAGAGCCCAGGCTTGATTCCGAGTAGCGCACGGACTCATAATCGTATTTACCGATTCCGATGCACATCCACTCTGTAACGTACTTCAGGCCGCCGTCGGTGGACGTCTGGTGCACGTATTCGAATACCGACTCCTGAATCAGATCCGGGAACGAACGAATCTGCCCGTAAATGTCCGGCTTTGCCTTGTAAACGCGAGCGGTGTTTGTCTGGCCGGTCAGGCTATTGTTTGGCGAGTCGACGGTATTACCGCCGTTGTTCGCGATTGCCGGCTTCGGCGCCAGGAACGAAAATACCTGCCCGACTATCTTGAACAGGGGGCTAATGAGCGGAAGGGATTCGAGGCTTTTAGGCTGGTCGAATATCTGGATGCGGTCCAGTTCGCGCAACTCAAACGCCAGCTCGTCATCGTCGCCAAGCTTCACGCCATTGCGGACGATCAGCAGGTCGCGGTGAAATGTAGCGTCATTGGCCGCCAGCCAGTCATAAAAAAGGGTGCCGTTTGGCACCCTGTAGCGTTCTTTTGGCGTTCCCGGGAAACGCTGAAGCTCAATCAACGCCATATGAAAAAAACTCCACTTTGGTGAATGCCCGCTGAATGACCAGTAACGAGTCCATGCGCACGCTTCCGTTCTCGCCGCGCGAGTGCAGCGCCTGGCGGTTCAGTACCAGACCAACATGTGCCGGTTGCGTGCCGCGGTACCCAACGAATATCCCGCCCTCGACAGGTTTATCAACCTGGTGCCAGAAGACGACGTCACCCTGATAGCAGGTGAAGAAGTCAGCTCCGGCTTCGTAGTCCGGCGTCTGGTGCAGCTCAATGCCGAGAACGTGCCGGTAATACAGCACGCATAATCCCCAGCAATCCACCTTCTCGAACGAACAGGCCCGGTTAGCCCACGGCACGCCGATCACCTTCCGAACAAAATCAGAGGTACTGAAGTCCCGTATACTCGACTGGATCATAAAGGCGACCAATATTGTTGTTCAGAGGGTTGGTCACGGAGAGGGTTACCGATGCAGCGTCGGCGTCGATGTCGACCGTTTTTACGTATAGCTGCCAGGACTTAATCGGTACCGACACGTCACCGCTGTCGAAGATCTGCCTTGTTGCTGTGATGGCCGTCAGCCGGGCTGCGCCCTTCCACTGCTTCATCAGCGCTTTGATATCCGACGACAGCCGCCCAAGCTTCACCGTCGCGTCGATAACCGGCGTACCGCTCTGCTGACTCTCTTCGATTTCAAAGCGCGCTGGTGTGTACGTCTGGCCGCCAAGCGTTTTCGGGAAGAACTGCTTATCGACCAGGCGGACATAGCCAAAGGATGGATGGTAAAACGTGATTGTGTCGTACAGCCCGCGTGTCGGGCGCTGCTGCTTATATTCCCTGAAGCTAGGCATTACGGCACCCTCGGCAGTGATTCAGGATCGCGCCCGTCCGGATAGCCAGTCACCACGATATCCAGCACTGAAGGCCATGGCGGCGGCAGCTCAACAATAACGTCGTCGAACTCGTCGTCGGCGTTGTAGAGGTGATTCGCAATAACGGTCCCCGTCCAGGTCACCACCCCGCCGTCGATACTGGTTTGCACCGGCATCTGAGTGAAGTGAAGCTCCTGCTGCTGGAGACCGCTGCCGCCTAGGTTGATATTCATCCGGAACCAGTTCAGTCCCCGGTTGAGATAGTTCGGGCTGCGTAGCCACTGCTGGAATGCTCTTTCCTCATCCAGAGTGAAGATCCACGTCAGTGACCAGGTCACTTTCAGGTCGTCGGTTTGATTCTCGAAGATGGCCGGGCCGACCGCTGGTTGATCGGTCTGGAACCCGGTATCGAGCGTCATGTTTTTGCTGGCCTTCTGCGCCAGCGGCAGCCAGTCGGGATAGTCGATAATTGGCATCAGCCCTGCCCTCTTGGCGTGCGTTTAACGTTCATGTTGCTGGTTATGGCGTTACTGATTGGCCCGCCGTTGTTCAGGTCAGCGACGATTAAATCCACAGTCACGCCGCCATTGCCGTCAGAACTGGCCTGCGCATCTATTGATGAACCGTTATAGTTCTGAACATTTAAGACAACGTTTATGCCTCCCCCACCCTGCATATCCTTATTGCTGATCACCTTGCCGTTGTCGCCCGGTATCATGTACTGCTTACCGGTACTGGCCTGGTAAATCTCAGGTTTCCCTCGCTCACCGACCTGATAAAGACCTCCTGCATTCACCGGGCCGCCATTGTAACGCATACCGGTTAAAGCAAGGCCCTGTGCCAGGCCTACCGTTGAAGCAATTCCGGTCATGGCAGGAACTGAGTTTGCCCCAAATGAAGCGAGACTCGCCATGGCGGCGGCAGGAGCCCAAGCTGTAGCCAAGATTGCAGCCTGAGATGCTCCAGCAGCAGTAGCCGCTGCGCCCAATGTCTGCCCTATAATGAAGTTTTTGAGGGCCTCAACTCCAACCTGGACTAGCGCATTGACCACGCTGTTCAGCATCGTATTCCCGAGCGAACGCATAGCATCCTGCGCTGACATCGTTCTGGTGAACAGCCCGGTTAACGCATTGGATGCATTACCTGAAAACGCATCTACTGCACTTGTCAGCATGCTGTACCCCAGGCTCTGCTGGCTAAGAAGCTCCCATTGTGCAGCGGTTCTTTGCTGCTCATACTGCGTATCGGCAGCATTTTTAAGGGCTAATGCATTCTGGTGAGCTAATAATCCCTGCTGCTCGAACTGTTGGATAAGGGCCAGTTGCTGTGCGTGCTGATTAGCTAATTGCTGCACTGGATCAACCTGTGCAACTGCCTCTTGCTGTGACGTCACCGCCTGCTGCGCGCGGATTTTTGCGAGGTTTGCCTGGTGGGTTGCCTCCAGTCTCTCAGATGTCTGATTGAACTGCTCCTGGCTGATTTTCTTAGCAGCCAGAGCGGTATTCAGATCCTCAACATCCTGCTTATAGTTGGCGTTTTCGCGCGCTTCTGGCAGGAGCTTCTCGGCTGCGGACTGCGCCTTAATGGCGTTGGCAGTGTCCCATTTTGTTGCGGCGTACTGCCCAGCCAGCGCGATCTGTTCCTTCGTTGCGCCTTTACCAAGTGACTGCTGAGCATTCAGGATCGCTTGTTCGCGGCTCAGCTTGTTTGTTGAGTCGGCAGCTAGCTCTGACTGCTGCTTCAGGTTCGCCAGTTTCTGAGCAATAGAATCAGCCTGGGAGGCTCCTTTCTTTTGCTCTGACTGAAGTGTTTTCTGCGCCTGCGTATTTTTGTACGTAGCGGCGGCGTCATCCTGCATCTGCTTAGCGTGCGGATCATCCTTCGCAAACCCGGCATCTTCGGCAGCGTATTGCGCCTGCAACCTCGCGCGGGCCTCTCCCTGTAGCTTAGACAGTGCCAGATTGCGCTCTGACTGCTTTATAAGGTTCTTCTGCCCTGAGGTAAGATTGTCGACCTCTTTTTTCATTCCGGAGAGATTGATCTGGGCCTCGCCAGCTACTCGAACGAGTTCCGTCAGCGGGCCAAGGAACGTCCTTATTGCATCAGCACCTGACTTTGTCGAACTCTCTGTGCTCTGAAGTTCAAGAACGAGCCTTTGTAGTGCTTCAGGCGTTGGATTGTTCGCCACATCAGAGAGTTGCTTGCTTAGCTCGAATGCGCGCTGCTCAGACACGCCAAATTTATCCGCAAGCGTGGTTACTGTGTTCTGGATCGCGTTGGCGTTAACGGTGAACTTTGCTCCAGCGTCCCTTGCTTGCTCCATGGCTGCCGAGTAGTTGTCAGCTGTTGCCCCGACTGTAGAAAGGTTTTTGTTGAATTCATCGATGGAGGCAATACCACCAACGAAAGAAGTCTTCAACTTGTCGGTGAATCCAACGATAGAACTGGAAGCATCGTTGATGGATTTAGGGATCTTCGCTATGGCAGCGTTGTACTCAATCATTGCCTGATTTCTCAGGATGGTTGCTGCCTCGGCGTTTGTTCTTGCCAGGTTCGCGTACTTATCAGACAGAGCGGCCACGCCATTTTGGGAAATGGTGATCACCTTATCCATCGCTTCGGCTGCATCTTTCAGCGCGTCCATGGCGTTCTTTCCACCATTAAGCGATGTAATCAGCACGCCAGCGATGACAGAGCTCAGCGCGATCACTGCGCCAACTACCGCGCCGCCTGGACCAAACGCGCCAGCGAGCTGCGAGCCCTGCTGGGCGAATGCTACCAATGCTGACTGGCCGCCCTGGACTTGTACGATAAAGTCCTGCACCTGGTAACCAGCCTGCTGCATGCTGGACTTCCAGCCTTTGTTGCTGCCCATCGAAGTATCAGCAGCACCTTTCATGTCGAAGAGCCGCCCGGTCAACTCGCCGATCTTCTGCTTCTCTTCGTCGGTGGCTTTCGACCCTGCTCGCAACTGTGCAGCCAGAACTGCGGCACTACGTGCGCCATTCTCCTGCGCTTCGTCCAGCACAGCCAGCTGGTTACCCAGCGCCTCGATGATGGATTCTGCACGGCTGAATTCACTGCTCGCACCACCGGTGCCGCTTCTGGCCTCTTCCATTGCACGGGCAATGCCACTCACGTTGGTGTTCAGCTTGCGCAGCTGGTTGTCCATGGAGTTGGCATATCCAGCCAGTTCTGTAAACGCGGCCCCGGTTTGTGAGGTACTCTCGTCGAGGTTATCCATGCCCTTTCCGGACTGCTGGGCCGCAGCATCCAGTTTATCCAGAGCATCAATGGCCTGTTTGCCGCCTTGTAACAGCGGCTCAACGTCGGCGCTGATTTCATAAACGATGCTACCGGCGTTCTTCTCACCTGCCATGTCATTCTCCGGTTATTGCTTTGCTTTTGCCCTGCGCGCGGCCTGTTTAGCCAGGTATTGGTCGGCGATGCTGTCGTATTCATCGCGAGTGAAGCCTTTCTGGTCCGGGTATTTCGCCGACAGCAGCATCTGAAATTCGGTCATCGTTAACTGAGAGGCTTCAGTGCGGTTCATTCCGAAGTGGCTGCGAGCTGCGCTGATGTAGTCGAATGCTTTAAACTCTGTAGTGCGCTCGCCTGTTTCATGGCGCTGCAACTGGCGAACCTTGGCTTTTCCGACGATGCCGTGCTGCATGAGGTGCTGCGCCAGCACGATAATGTCGTTCTTTGGCAATCTGCCAGGCCGGTATACGACGCAGTGCCGCCACCCCTTCCACTCGCCTATCATTGGCGCCAGGTCGTCATCGCAGCACGATTGCAGCACCAGCATGCACGTTGATAACAGCTTCTCGGCAGCGCGGTTGAATGATGGAGATAGCCAGTCAGGAAAGCGCCCCAGCGTGCCAGCGCACACCTCAATGAGCTGAGCGACATCATTGCCGTGGATGGTGGCGTATGCCTGCACAATCTCTTCCGGGCTGCCGATCCTGGTCATAGCCTCGAATGAAGGCCTGAGCAGGTAGTCTTTCCCGCCTTCGCGGCTGTCGCTTATAGAGAGTTCGCCAATATCGGTTAAAGCGGTCATAGGCCTTCCAGTAAACGGTCATTATCAAGGGCAGCACGCCGCCCTTTGGAATGTCCGTTAGGTGACGGTAACCGTGTGCACGGCCACAAAGTTTCCGTCTTCGGTGTTGATGATGATCTGCGCGCTGCCGGTGGCGACGCGCGTCACGGTAACGGTGTTGCCGGAGGCGGTAGCCGTTGCTTTGGTCGCATCGGTAGTCGCTACAGTGAAATCTTTGTTTGTAGCGCCGGTTGGTGCGATGTTCACCGTGAAGGTGCTGGTACCGCCTGCCGTGCCGGTGCTGGTTGTCGGGGTTACCGTCACGCCAGTCACCGCAACCGCAGTCAGCTCATTCACTTCAATGGTGGTTGCATCACCGACTTTGAACTCGGTAGAGAACGTGACGATGTCGTTGGTACCGCCGTCAGAGCTCAGCGCCGTAATGTTCATGTAGCCGATAAATTCGACCGGGCCGTAGTCCATGCGCACCCAGATACCAGGCTGGCGCTTGGCCTTCAGTTCGTCAGCGAAACACTTGATGAACTTGCCGACACCGTACTGATCCAGCTTGTCCTTCTTGCGCACTTCACCTTCAAAGCTCAGGGTGAAATCACTGTTGGTGATGATGGTCTCGACATAGCCGCCGCCGTCATCCGCATCAGAGGTAACCGAGTTCGGGTTGAAGTCGAAGCCCTTCGACGTACCAGCGGCCAGCGCCATCCACTCAGACTCAAGTGGCTTGACGTCCGGGCAGCCATCGGCGACTTCCAGCACGACCGCACCGCCGAACAGGCGCTCGTTCGAGTTCTGGCAATTAGCCATGTGAAACTCCTCTTTGACGTATAAAAGAAAACCCGCCGAAGCGGGTTATTTGGTTGGGGATGGCTATTCGCCGTAAGTGCAGGCGAACTGGAGTCGGAAGACTATTCGCCCTTCTTCTGTGAGCACCGGCGCGGGAATTGCGCCCATGTTCTGGATGTAGCCGACGCACTCGTCAGCCATAGGGTTGGCCTGGACATAATCGACGATCCGTTGCACAGCGCTGAGTGCGTCTTTGCGCTTATCTTTTGCGCCGACGACGTCGACCAGGACGTGGTATTCAGAGCCCAGATTGGTTCGGATATTCGACCCACCGTTAGGCCTGAACACCATGATCGCCTTCGACAGGTCTCCCGGGTCGTCGTACATCAGCTGCTGCACCGTGAAACCGGTAGTTAGCCCAGCGTCGCCGAACATGTTGCGCACCCGCTCGTGCATCATGGGTGTCATAGCGAAAGCTCCTTGCGCATCACCGCATCAACGTTATCGCGCTCGTCATTTGCGCCTTTGGTCAGGAACTGAGGCTCACCATGCGGATCCCAGTAGTTGCCCGTTCCTGTCCCGCCGCCGAACTGCTGCCCGGAACTGGTCACACCGAAGTGCGCGCGAGGCTGACCTTTGAGTTTGCCTGACGCCTCATGCACGTAAGCAGCATAGTTTGCTGAGTAACCGATGCGCCCGGTGATGAGCACGCCGCCAGCGTCAATTTCGCGGAACTGGCTGTTAATAAGCGTGGAGGTGTCGATCGGAGTGTAATAGGCTGCCCGGGCACCGATGAGAATCATCGCTGACTGGAGGGCGCGGATTACCTTGCGCCCCTTAACGTCGTTGATGACATCGTTCAGGTGCTTCTTCGCCTGGCTGATGCCCTTCACTTTGATGCCCATGGCTACACTCCCGTAATTATCGCCCAGTCATCTTCCAGACCGTCGAGAGTGTCGTTCCAGCGCGTCACGTGACGGACCTCATCAGCACCTGCTACGACCGGATCCTGCTCAGCGCTAACACCAATCAGGATGTAATCGCCCTCATCAGCTAACACATACGCAGTAAAGAAGGTGTTTTTTACGACAACCTCTTTACCGATGGAGCCGAGCTTTGCAGACAGGCCGCCGATGTAGTCGCACATGATGGTTTCAGGCGGTTCGTATGGGTCGACAGGATCGCCCCACTCGTCATTACCGCCCGCGCCCTTACGCCATATCGTGCACGGCTTATTGTATGACCATGAAGCAGTAGACGACATCAGCCCTCCTTACAACTCAAAACAACCGTCACGTTTCCACACTGGCCTTTCAGTTGCTCACTGCGCTTAATGGGATTCGGTGGGATGTAAGAGTCCATGACGACTTCACCAACACGATAAAGTCGGCCGTTTTTCAGTAACCCGCCTCGCTTCATTCTTTCCACCTCAGCACTTTCGCGCCAGTCGCCCGAATGTGCGGACAGTTGATGAACCACTCACCATCCGATTTCACGTAGCCGGTAGTTTCCCGCCCGGTGTCGGTCATCACCCATACGCGGGTAAACGAACGCGGCAGGCCTTGCTTAACTGATTTGTACGTCATCAGCAGCCCCCGACCACCATGAACAGGCCGACACTATTACCAGCGCTGATCGGTAACTCACCGGTGCATCCGCTGGTATCGAGACGGGCCAACGAGTCGCGCAGCCAGGTAATGCTGTCGTCACCATATTCAAACGAGCGGGACGCGCCAGACGGCGCACCCTGTGATTTGATGCGGCGCGCATCAGACGACGTAGCCATAAGCGCGGCGGCGTACATCAGGATCAGCTTTGCGGTGCAATCATCGTATCCAGCGCCATCGAGGCACGGGATAATTTTGTTGACCGCGCAGAGAATCGGATCCAGCAACGCCATGGGAATGGTGTAACCCAATTCACCGAGGTACGCCTGCACGTCTGCCGCTGTGATTGGGTCAGCCATGGTTATTTCGCCTTCTTGGTTGCTTCTGCCAGTGCCGCTTCGGCTTCGTCAGCGCGTTTTGTTTCTGCTGCCAGTGCGTCGGCGTGAGCCTTGTCTTTTGCTTCACCATCGGCGATTAGCTTTTGGTTCTGCTCCAGCGCGTCCGCGAGTTGCTTTTTCAGGCCAGAAAGGTCTGCCGCCTGCGCGGACGGAGTTGCCACTTCGAAGGTAAGCTTCTCGCCTTTCTTCTTGTCGGTTTCCTTCGCCTTGCCAGCGCTGATCCAGCGCTCAGCCGTTGCGTCGTCAACATCCACCACCGAACCAACCTCCAGTTTGCGGAGATTGGCACCGGCGTGCAGGTTACTTGCCACGATTTCTACCAGTGCCATGATTTATCCTTAGCTTGATGCGTGAATGACGGAGTATTTGTTGTTGATGTCCTGCTTGACCATCAGCCCCATTGCACCCCAGGTGCGCCAGATGTAGTCGCTGTTGTACTCCGGGCGGGGGGAGGCAACGGTACCGATAGCCTGGCCGACGATTGGAGCAATGACACCTGCACTCAGTGGAACGATGACGATTTCGTTACCTGACAGTTGGCTGTCTTCTTTAATCGCCGCTACACCGGTCAGCTTCAGGATTTCATCCATGATCGTTCCGGACTGGAAGTTGTCGGAGAAGTAGCGTTCCAGGTTGGAGATGATTTCGCCGGATACATACCAGGTCTGCTCTGCATACTGGTTGTTTACGCGACGCATCTGATCACGAAGCGCGATTGCCCCGGCGCGGATGTCCTGAGACGTTGCTGTGCCAGAGGTAAAATCGATGTTCAGGCCTGAAGCGCCAAGGTCGATCTGCGCTACGCGCTCATCGTCACGCAACCCTTTCCAGGTCAGACCGTCAAACACTGCGAAGTTGCCAGCTTTGTCGCGGAAGCCGTTGAAGATGTAGTCAACGTAACGACGCTGAACGTCTTCAACCGAACCACGCTGCGCATCAGCCTGCGACTGCAATGCCTGCGGGCTGTTGAAGATTGGATCACGCCATTCGAACTTAAAGCCCGAGTCGTGAATAGGTACCATGGTGCCATCGAAGGAATAGCTGCGAGCATCCAGCGCCGCACCAACCTGACCGGACATGGAAGTATGAGCCCAGCCGCGGCCGCCGGTACGAGCGTAATCGTAACGAGACTGCTCAATTCGCACGGAGCGAGAGAGCGGCATCAGATCGTTCAGTAGGGTGAATTCGGTATTTGGCTCGAACTGCTGAAGCACAGTTGTGTCGAAAGCGCGATACAGGCGGCGGATATCGTCAACTGCGTTCACCGCGTCGAGATAAGGGGCGTTTTCTGCATCACCACGGAACTGAGTGCGCGCCAGAAAATCAGCTGCTGCCTGAGCACTGGCGTTTCGCTCAAGTTCGAGAGCGCGCCATTGCGCCTGGTTTACCGCGAGGTTACCGGTCTTCTCGCCGATAGACTTGGAGAATACAAACATTCAGTGCTCCTTATTTGAACACAACGCGAATCAGATCGCCCGCCACCGCAGTGACTGCTTTATCTTCTTCGACATAAGCGAATACGGCGGCATCATCTACAACCGCAGTGATCTGACCGTTGGCTACTGCAACCGGCTGGCCTTTGGTGTAAGTGCCCGCTGCTGCTCGCACATTTAGGAACATGCCAGGCAGCGGATGAATACCAACAACCAATTCATTGGCTGGGATTGCGTCATCAACACTCAGGCAGCGCAGGTAGTCTTTGTTTGCCACATACTTGATGGCGGATTCTGCCCCGACCACAGAGGCCGTGAACTTGTCAGCAGTACTGAAGAAGCCAACAGTACCAGGCAGAGTCGATGCAGCCGCCACGCCTTCGCGGTTAAGCAGCGGATTAGGGAACACGCCGCCGGCGTGGATAATATGCTTTCCGTCTTTAGCCATTTTTTACTCCGGCATTTCGCTGACTGATTGGGTGTTGGTTGCCTGATGGCGGAATGCACCGTTCAGGCCGAAAGATGTCTGGCACTTGGCGTACATGGCGTCGAGCGCCTTACCGTCCAGATCCGCGACTTCGTCGTCGCTCATGTTCATCGCCAGCTTCACAGCCGCGCGCTTTTCGCCTTTCTCTTTATCGGCGTTAGCGCTCAGGCTGTTGAAAACGACGTCCACGCGATCGGCGAGTTTCTGCGCCCACGCTGGCATCTCTTCGTTATTGGCGGCCTGCTCTTTTTTCTTGGGCTTGCCGGTTTCCGGGTCGATTTCTTCATCGCCTTTTTTCTTGGCGATGGCTTCTTCGGCTTTCATCTGGTTGTATGCGTCCATCAGCTCGGCGTCGGACTTGCCTTCAGTCGGCTTACCAGCGGCTTGCAGCGCATTGATAATCAGTTCTTTCATCGGATCGTTCTCTCCGTTGGTTTTAATCTCGTACTCAGGTTGTTTGCGCACGACTTCTACAGGTTCGCCGACGAATTGGGACTTGCCGTCATCGTCGATGATGTACTTCTGTTTGAAATAACGGGAATCATCCCGGTATACGAAGGTGTCAGGCCATACCGACTCTGGCCAAAGCCAGTTGTCATCAGATCGACCCTCTCGCAGCTTTTCACTGATTGCGCGCTGGATGTCGTCGAAGGAAAAGTTGGAGGCATTGGTAAAGAAGAATTTTGTTTTGTTGATCAGGCCATCGCGGGTGCAGTCGATTCCGTCAGCCAGGCGGACAAATTCAATCTGTTGCTCATCACCTTCTGAGTTAACGAAGATGCCCACGCCCTCCTCCGGCGTACCGGCGCCGGGCTCATCAAGCAGCACCGCCACATGGTCAAACATCATGTTGGTGGCGATCTCGTTGTACTTTTTGCCCTTCGACTCGCCGTTGGCGGCGATACCGGAATACAGCAGGCCGGTGGAGATATGGATCGGGTCGGAGTTGGTACCGGCCAGCATCTCATCCAGGCGATTAATCAGGCGCTTACCCTTCTCGCTGGATTCGGCGTACTGGCGGTTAACGTACATATCACCCGTCACTTTGCCGTCTTTGTGGCTGACGTTCTGTAGCCATGCACCGACGTGGTACTCGTTCACCGCCCGGACATCTCGCGCCGACACATGCTTGCCGTCCACTTTCGGGTGGCCCAGCGGCATCGGGTTACGCTCGAGCGTGTTGTAGGCCTTTTCGATTTCTGCTGCCGGGTACAACTTCCGGTTCATCACGATATCGTCCACGACAGGCGTGATGCCGCGAACCACGATATGTGGCTTGCCGTCGATGGTTTCAGTGGTGATGTTTGAAGCGGAGTTGACGACGGTCAGCACGTTAACGCGGTTGCGTTTCATGCTTGATCCTCGTTATTGGATGGTTTTGTGTAACGCTCTGACGATAGCTTTTACTTGGCGGACGTTGCCGCGGCCTTGTGACTTGATGACCTTGCGATCGCCTACCTGCTTCATCATCGCTTCGACGCCACCGATCTTAACGTGCGTGCATGAGATATCACCAAGTCTCTTCGATTCGAAATAAACGCCGCTCATATGGGCCTCATTGGTGGATTTCAGACAATAAAAAAGGCCGCCGAAGCGACCTTGATTAATCGATTAATGTTATTCGTAGCTTCTTTTGTCTAAATGATTCTCAAGATTTTTATAAATTTCGTCATAGGCTAAAGTAAAGTCATTTGTGCTAGTTTTTCTTCTGCACTTTACCTCTACATCTTCGACATTAACGAAGTAATCATCACCTCTACGCCAGATAAGGCACTTTAATATTTTTTTGCTATCAATAATTTCGCTATTTGCTTTAGAAAGATTTACTTGCACATAGAAAAGCAAGGAGTTGATCTCACCTTCAACCCTTTCCATTTTATGTCCTGGGACCTTTTCTACGAAATCACCCTTCATATTTCCGACAGTAACAATGGGATAGCGTTTATCTTTCGAATCATATAATACTGATTCATCCACACCAAGATAGGTTATTAGACCATTTTGGAAATAGTCGATGCGGGATTGGAGGTCTGCCCAGTACTGCTCCTGAGCGTCTCTTAACTCTGATAATTTTTTCTGAATGTTGTTATAAAAAGACATATTCATCTCCTATGTGTAGGTCACTAATATGTCTCTAAAAAATCATACTTACAACTATCAAATTCTCCACTGCTGACGCTCTTTCTTCAACTTATCCGCCAGCCCTTGGTTGAATATGCTGCCGTCATCGTTGAGCAGCACTGGGATTTGGCTGCAATAGCAATGGTATTTGTTCCCATCAACCGCATACCAGTCGCGCACCTCTTGCACGGTTCTGACCTTTCCATGCCAGAATGCGTGCGTTGTCCTGGTGGTAGGCTTCAGCGCAGAAAGATGGAGAAGACCAGTGTTCAGCCCGAGCCTCTCGGAAGCCCAGTCCGTTTCATTCCATTGAGCTTCACGCAGCGCGCCGACCTGCTCAGTCTGAGCAATGTTCTTTGCCTTCGACATCGACACATCGAGGCGCTTGCTGATGACGCTGGCTGTCTCGCGAGGATTAACCCCGCGCGCTACAGCATCGGTGATGATGTTGGTCAGGTCGCCACGGGCAGTGTCGCTGATTACCTTCCAGTCACTGAACGTTGTCAGCCTGGCCGCCGATATCTGATTCAGATAACCGGGGCTGCTTAAAAGCTGCTGCAGCGTCGTCTGGCTGGCGTACACCTGCGACTGCTGCGAGAGGTTATTGAATGCCTCCAGCGTGCCGCGCTGAGCTTCTGCGACGACGTAATCCATCGCCCAGAGGTTTTGCTCGCCGCCATCAAGCAGGTAATTGTCGAGAATGGACTGCACCGCCTCAAGCAAATCCGCCAGTTCCTGCGCCGACATGTCGTAGATGAACTTTCCGGCGTTGACCTGGTAGAGCCGCATATCCGCGCCGTTGTCGTGGCACAGGAAATGCCAGTTATGGCTGTTTGCCTCACGCTCTCGCCCGGTCAGGCGATGGTCGAACAGGGCTTTCAGTGCCACCTTTATCGCGTAATACCGTTCCTCAATGTCGCGCTCCATCTTGCTGACGGACTTGCGCGACATCGTGGGGTCAACTTTCGACCGTGGTATCACCGGACTTTTCGGCTTCTGGTTGAGGGTAGGCCAGAGGATCAGGTTTTGGTTTGTTGCCATCAGGCGGAACCTCATCATCAAGCTCAGGTAGTGGTTGCAGTTCGCCAGCAGCGCGGATCTCGTTCTCTTCGATAGCCGAGCGTCCAAACGCGTTTGTCGACTTAACGGCCACGTCCGCGAGTTTGTCCATGTTGGCAATCTTCTCTGCCTGGCTCGGCGCCAGCAGATCAGACCAACCTACTGTAATCTCCTCCCCCTGAGCTGGAGGGATAATTCCAAGCGTCCAGAAGCGCGAAACCACATCCGTGATTACGTCGGTCAGAAAGCCTTTCCGGCGGCTCATCCTGGTTCGCCCCCAGCCCTTGGCATCCTCAGTGCTGGCGCGCTCACCCGTCTGCATCCCAACGAGCTCTTTCACAGGGATAGGAACGGTCGCGCAGAACTCGCTCAGCGCGGTACGCCATGTCGGCTCTGGGTCAGCAACAGCTACAGACAGTACGCTGGTGTCGCCCTCCTGCATGATGACTGCGCTATCAGTGCTGTCATTCAACCGCCGGACCTGGTTATCAAGCCCTTCAGATAATTGCGCCTCGCTGACGCCAAGGGCGCGCGCTAACTGAGAAAAGCTGGTTTTAGCACTGAAGTTAAAGTTGAGCTGGCGACTGGCGTTCTTCAGGAAGCCCTCAGACGCACCACCGCTAACCTTCTCGATGTCCAGCAGCTTGTTGAAGCCAGCCTCAAGGAGAGACTTGCCTGAAGTCATAACGCCATCATCAGAGCCCTCGGCCAGGATGATTACGCGATCCGGGTGGACGTTGATGATTCGCCCAGGTCGGGCGTCAAAGTTTCCGTCAACCGGCAGTTCTGTGAACGAGTACATCGTAACTTCGCCGAACGTTTCGCTGTCAGGATTATCGTCCCAGTTAACCGGGTCGATTTGCGCTTCCCACGCAGGAATCAGCTTAACGAGTGCCTTTTCCTGAAGCCTTCCCACAATGGTGGTGTCAACAGGCTCAGACCACTTCTTGCTGTCTTTAATCTGAAGCAGAATCGCAGAGTAACGCCCAACAAGGTTACGGCGGTCCGCGCCTTTAATCTGCTCCCAGCAGCGCTTCAGTAGTTTGTTGACACGCTTATCCCACGCCGTTTGCTTCGATGCGTCCTTTGTCTGGTCGCCTTCGTAAACATCCGGGTAGTCTTCCCAGCAGCCGTCGAGCATGCGCGTCACGGCTGCACCAGCCACAGCATTACGCCGGTACGCCCGGTAGAAGTCATCAAACGTGAGGTGCAGTGGGTAGCCGAACTCCTGATAGAGCCGCTGGCGTTTGGTATTACTGGTGCCGTTAAACAGCATTGAGAGGTTTTTATTACGCTCCCTCTCAACACTGGAGTTACTGGCGCGCTGTTGTTTCATTTCGCTTTCGGTCACGATGTCCTCCGTCAGCGCGATCGCACCAACATGCCGGTGATTTTTTGTGGTGAATGCAGTACGCGATAACGTGTTCCATCCCAGTCGTGGTCTTCTTGCTGGGTGTCGACGTCATCAGGGTTTTTATCGTCACGAACGAGCACCGGAATGCGGCTTATCCAGCCACGGCAATAGTCAAAAACGTAGAATGCCGGCTTCTCAGGCATACCTGATTCCAGCTTCACGCCTTCAACTACCGCTTCGAGCATATCCGCAAAAAGAGATGCGCCATTGATACGGGATCCAGGCTTCTTATCAGCTGGCAACCAGGTAACTCCCTGCGCTTCCATCTTCTGAGCGATCGATAACTCGTTATCGCCGGTGTTGAATATCGCCCCGTCAGCCGGTCCGGGGATCACTTCGCTACAGATGCCCGGCATAATGTGAAGCTGGCCCTGCGTGACACCGTCGATTTGAATCTCTTCCGGCTCGTCGGCTTCTTCGCCCACCAGCCGCTTGTCAATCCACGCCACGCCTTTCGCGACGTTGGTGGATGACATATTCAGACCTTTGTTCAGCTCGTCAGGTGGGCAGCCGTACCATTCTCCAATCAGGATTATTGTCCCTGCCGGCGGGCAGAACTGTCGACCATCTGGCAGCTCGGCGGCAGTACCATCAGCCTGCGCCCACCACAGATTTGCGAACGGCTTCGACTCACCCCAGTCATGCGAGCGGTCAACTGTCCAGCTATCCGGTATGCGGAATGGCTTAATGACGTGCAGCGATTCATTCCACAGGTGGTCGAATCGCCCGCCGCTGGTCACATCCCATGAGCCCTCTACCCACGCTTTGCGCCGGTTCGGGTCTTTGATGGCCATCAGGGTAGCGATGTACTGCGGGTCGAGGTACGGGTTCTCTTTAAACGATCCGTGGATGGCCACGCGGGTCAGCGTCACATCCTCTTCGCGCTCAGTCTGCGGGTTGAAAACCTTCTGCGTTTCTCGAATGATGGTGCCGCGCGGTGCTGGCTCAATGAAGCGCTTCTTTACCCATGTATGCCCTATCCCGAATGGGTTAGTCGTACTGAACGTCTCCAGAGGAATAGGCTTCAGCATGCTACCGTCAGGCAGAGGGTAGTTTTCTGGCCTGAAAGATGATCGACGGCAGGAGAACATCATTTCGTAGAATTCAGCAGACTGCTGTTTCGTCAGCTCGTTAAAGCCGATAAACGGGAATTCCTGTCCGTGATAGTCCCAGTAGTCGCTCTCTTCTTTCCCGAAGCGGAAAAGCAGTTCCTCTCCGGTCGGCCAGACCCAGCGCAATTCACTGGCGGATGCAAGATAACGAGCCCCGTCGTTAAACAGGCGATACATACGCTTTGACTGCGTGATGATATCGGTTAGGTTTTTATATTCTGTATCGAAAATGACGCCACGCCAGAACGAACCATACCCAAGGCCAACTAGGCGACGGAAGCGAGCCAGTTGCGCGGCTGTTTTTCCGGGTCCGCGCGTCCCCTCGTAAAGGATTTCGTTACACGGGCAACTCAGTGACAGTGATTGCGAGCCAGGCAGTGGCTTCCATACTGCTTTGTAATTCATCCACCTAATACCTCGCCCTGCTGTTTCTGCGCCGCTTTTTCCCAGTCATCCACGTTGTCACATGACGGAACCGGCATTACGTTATGGGTGGCGATGACATTCTGCTCCACCTTTTGCTTATTGGTGTAGACGTCACCTACTTCCTTCGCTGCCTGCTCCATAAGTGCGGCAGTGAGCGCCATGTTTTTCATCCCTTCTGCTCTCGTAGCCATGCGATCAAGAACGCGCAGGCGATATGCTTTGTTCGCGATAGGGATTTCGGCTATTTCGGTTTGAAAACGGGTCCTTGTCGCATTGAATAGCGCTACCCATTTTTTCGCCAGGCCGCGACCGCTAACCTTCGTAGGATCGTGCGTCTCAACTTGCTGCGGTGTGATCTTTATGCCGAATTCTTTCTGGACGGCGTCGACCACAATCGATGGAGTGTCAAAACATGCAAGCTGTTGAATGATGAAGGCTTTCACTTCCGGTTTTAACGCAGCCATAAATCACCATTCGTCCAGAACAATCCAAAAGTTAAGCCAACTTCAGCATGCACGTCCCGCATGACCTGGCTATATCGATGTGAGCCACTTCTGCTGGCGCATTGGCCGCATCAACGAGCTCCTGTACTTCTTTGCTGGCACCGTATCGACGTACGACACCAGTGAATTCTTCGAC
>NZ_JBMKIC010000003.1:0-269763 GCF_049238665.1 Enterobacter cloacae complex sp. IR5450 | reverse complement strand
CCGTCCGACGGGTGACACCACCGGCTACCTGGCAAACCCGAAGGAGGTGTGAGATGGGAAGTGGATGGCATGAATGGCCGCTGATGATCTTCACGGTCTTTGGGCAGTGCGTGGCGGGCGGGTTTATCGTTCTTGCGCTGGCGCTGTTAAAAGGGAACCTCAATACTGAACAGCAGCAGCGTTTAGTGTTAAGCATGTTTGGCCTGTGGGTGTTGATGGGCATTGGGTTTATCGCCTCTACGCTGCACCTGGGCTCACCGATGCGCGCGTTTAACTCCCTGAACCGCGTAGGTGCCTCTTCGCTGAGTAACGAGATTGCCAGCGGCGCAATCTTCTTTGCCGTTGGCGGGCTGGGGTGGTTACTGGCAGCGGTGAAAAAGCTGCCGTCAGGGTTACGCGCGTTGTGGCTCATCGTCACTATGGTACTGGGCGTTGTCTTCGTCTGGATGATGGTCAGGGTGTACAACACCATTGATACGGTTCCAACCTGGTACAGCGTCTGGACGCCGATGAGCTTCTTCCTGACCATGTTTATTGGCGGGCCCCTGCTGGGTTATCTGCTGCTGCGCGTGGCTGGCATTAATGGTTGGGCGATGCGCCTGCTGCCCGCGGTCTCGCTGCTGGCGCTGGTAATCAGTACCGTTGTCGCGCTCATGCAGGGAGCGGAGCTGGCGACCATTCACAGCTCTATCCAGCAGGCTTCGGCGCTGGTGCCGGATTACGGTTCGCTGATGGCCTGGCGTGTGGTGCTGCTGACGGCTGCGCTGGTGTGCTGGATTGCCCCTCAGCTTAAAGGTTACTCGCCTGCGCTGCCGTTACTGTCCCTGGCCTTTGTGCTGGTGCTGGCAGGGGAGTTAATTGGTCGCGGCGTATTTTACGGTCTGCATATGACGGTCGGTCTGGCTATCGCCAACTAATTTTAGATTTTGTTATAAAAAGCCGGGACATAGCGCCCGGCTTTTCTTTTTTCATTCATGAAATTTTTCGACTGATGTTTCGTTGTAAAAATTCCCGGAAATAAATAAAAACAAATAGATAATTAATATAAGTAGCAGGCTTTGCATTAGCAGGATGAGTTTTTTAAATCGACAAGGTGCATAACGTGCGTGACGCCTGAATCGGTGGATTGACTTTGTTTTTGCCAGTGGCATGATGCGCACGAAATCTGAACTTCCTCACGGTTTTTAATCCATGACCACCTATACCCGCCCGGTGCTTTTGTTGCTCTGTGGCCTGCTTTTGCTGACCCTGGCGATCGCGGTGTTAAACACACTCGTCCCGCTATGGCTCGCCCATGAAAACTTACCGACCTGGCAGGTGGGTATGGTTAGCTCGTCCTTTTTTACGGGCAATCTGCTGGGCACCTTATTAACGGGCAGCCTTATTAAGCGCTTTGGTTTTAACCGCAGTTATTATCTGGCGTCGCTGATCTTTGCCGTCGGCTGCGCCGGTTTAGGCCTTATGGTCGGCTTCTGGAGCTGGATGGTCTGGCGCTTTATTGCGGGCGTCGGCTGCGCCATGATCTGGGTGGTGGTTGAAAGTGCGCTGATGTGCAGCGGCACGTCCCGTAATCGCGGGCGTCTGCTGGCGGCCTATATGATGGTTTACTACGTCGGTACCGTTCTGGGACAGCTGATGGTCAGCAAACTGCCAACCGACCTGATGAGCGTGCTGCCGTGGGTGACGGGCATGGTGCTGGCGGCGATCCTGCCGCTGCTCTTTACCCGTATTGTGAATCAAAACAGCGAACATCAGGAAGCCACCCACGTCTGGCCGATGCTGAGACTGCGCCAGGCGCGTCTGGGGGTTAACGGCTGCATTATTTCCGGGATTGTGCTGGGCTCGCTCTATGGCCTGATGCCGCTCTATCTTAACCATCAGGGCGTCAGTGATTCCGGGATCGGTTTCTGGATGGCGGTGATGGTCAGCGCGGGGATTGTCGGCCAGTGGCCGATTGGCCGCCTGGCGGACCGCTTTGGTCGTCTGCTGGTGCTGCGCGTTCAGGTCTTCGTGGTCATCATGGGCTGTCTCGCCATGCTCAGCAACGCCGCGATGGCGCCCGCGCTGTTCATTCTGGGGGCTGCGGGCTTTACGCTCTATCCGGTCGCGATGGCGTGGGCCTGTGAGAAAGTTGAGCATCACCAGCTGGTGGCGATGAACCAGGCTTTGTTGCTGAGTTACACCATCGGCAGTTTACTGGGGCCGACTTTTAC
This sequence comes from Enterobacter cloacae complex sp. IR5450, assembly GCF_049238665.1. Lineage (NCBI taxonomy): Bacteria > Pseudomonadati > Pseudomonadota > Gammaproteobacteria > Enterobacterales > Enterobacteriaceae > Enterobacter > Enterobacter cloacae complex sp. IR5450. The sequence goes on along the minus strand of NZ_JBMKIC010000003.1, from coordinate 267,550 downwards.
CGCTATGCTCATGCAAAATTATTCTGATAATCTGCTGTTTATCATGATCGCCAGCGTGTCGTTTATTTATCTGCTAATGCTGCTGCGCAAAGTGGGCGAACATCCAACGCCAGTGGCCCATGCCTGATTTATTAAAAGCCTGTCGATGACAGGCTTTTTTGTCCCTGTCACATATAAGACTTTTACTTATTGTGAGTTTTTACTGCCTGGCGATAATTCCAATGAGTTCTCCCACTAAAAGGCAGCCATCATGTCTACTCGTCGTTTTTCCACTACCGCACTTGCCGTAGTGTTGGCTTTAACGTTTGCAACGGCTCCGGCCATGGCTAATCCTGGAAACGGGAATGGCGGTGGTCACGGAAACGGTGGCGGACAAGGTAGTAGCGGCAATCATGGTAACGGGAACTCTGGTAACCATGGTAATAAGCACAATAACGGTCAGGATAACCCTGGGAAATCGGATAAGAGCTTTAAAAACAGCAAAGATGTCGGTAATGATGTGGATGCTCGCGTAAGCTTCGATCATGCCCGCCATCTGGCCCTGAATTACGGCTTAACGGGCTACGACTCTCTGCCTCCGGGTATTGCGAAAAACCTGGCGCGCGGTAAGCCACTGCCTCCGGGCATTGCGAAGAAAACCGTGCCAGCCGATATGCTGGGTCAGCTTCCTTCCTATCCGGGCTATGAATGGCGCGTGGTAGGTGACGACCTGGTCTTAATTGCGCTGAGTACAGCGATTGTGACTTCCGTTATTAACGGCGTCTTTAAATAGAATATAAAAAGGCCCGGTTTTCACCGGGCCTTTTCGTTAATACATGACCTTGTGGCCATACTGCTCAAGAATACCTTTGACGCGCTCCATCGTCTCTTTTTTCGGCGGCTTCACGCCATCGAGCTTGTACTCTTCACCCATCGCCACCCATTTATGTTTACCCAGCTCGTGATAGGGCAGGAGTTCGATTTTCTCCACGTTACCCATATCCCGGGTAAATTCACCCAGACGATGTGCAGAGTCATCATCATCTGACCAGCCCGGCACCACCACGTAGCGGATCCAGGTCTTGACGCCTTTGTTGGCAATGTATTTGGCAAATTCCAGGGTACGGTGGTTCGAGACGCCAACCAGATTCTGGTGGATCTCATCGTTCATCTGCTTGAGATCGAGCATGACCAGATCGGTCACTTCAAGCAGTTCATCAATAACTGGATCGTAACGGCGCACAAAGCCGTTGGTGTCGAGGCAGGTATGAATGCCTTCTTTGTGGCAGGCGCGGAACCAGTCGCGCACAAATTCAGCCTGAAGAATGGCTTCACCGCCGGATGCCGTCACGCCACCGCCGGACGCGTTCATAAAGTGGCGATAGGTCACCACCTCTTTCATCAGATCTTCTACGGTGACTTCTTTACCTCCATGGGTGTCCCAGGTGTCACGGTTATGGCAGTACAGGCAGCGCATCAGGCAGCCCTGGAAGAAAGTGATAAAGCGGATCCCCGGGCCATCGACGGTGCCACAGGATTCAAAGGAGTGAATACGACCAATAATTGACATTGCGGTGATATCTCCGAATTTGGCCCATCCGGGGGCCTATGTAGATGCACAGCTCAAAGGCTATGTCGAGTCTGTTTTGGCTGTTATCCATTAAGTATAGATAGCGGACAAAAGAGACTGATGAAGCGAGGGTGTTAAAAAGGCCCCACTTGCGTGGAGCCTTTATTGTACGCTTTTTAACGCGTGATTTCAGTCAATTCCACTTACATGGACTGAGTGAAAGTACGGGTAATAACGTCCTGCTGCTGTTCTTTCGTCAGGGAGTTAAAACGTACTGCGTAGCCAGATACGCGGATGGTCAGCTGAGGATATTTCTCAGGGTGTTCCATCGCATCGAGCAGCATTTCACGGTTCATCACGTTCACGTTCAGGTGCTGACCACCTTCGATGGACGCTTCGTGGTGGAAGTAACCATCCATCAGACCGGCGAGGTTAGTTTTACGCACTTCGTCGTCTTTACCCAGCGCGTTTGGCACGATAGAGAAGGTGTAAGAGATACCATCTTTCGCGTAAGCAAACGGCAGTTTAGCAACGGAGGTCAGAGAAGCTACCGCACCTTTCTGGTCACGACCGTGCATTGGGTTAGCACCTGGGCCGAATGGCGCGCCAGCACGACGACCGTCTGGGGTGTTACCGGTTTTCTTACCATACACAACGTTAGAGGTGATGGTCAGAACAGACTGAGTCGGGATAGCGTTACGATAGGTAGTGAGTTTCTGAATTTTCTTCATGAAACGTTCTACCAGGTCAACCGCCATGTCATCAACGCGAGCGTCGTTGTTACCAAACTGCGGATATTCGCCTTCGATTTCGAAGTCGATAGCCAGACCATCTTCGTCACGAATTGGTTTAACTTTCGCATATTTGATTGCAGACAGGGAGTCAGCCGCAACGGACAGACCTGCGATACCACATGCCATGGTGCGAATGACGTCACGGTCATGCAGCGCCATCAGAGAGGCTTCGTAGCTGTACTTGTCGTGCATGTAGTGGATAACATTCAGCGCGGTCACGTACTGTTTAGCCAGCCAGTCCATGAAGTGATCCATGCGGTCCATGACTTCGTCATAGTTCAGCACGTCGCCTTTGATCGGTTCAGACTTAGGACCAACCTGCATTTTCAGTTTTTCATCAACGCCGCCGTTGATTGCGTACAGCATGGTTTTCGCCAGGTTTGCACGCGCACCGAAGAACTGCATTTGCTTACCAACAACCATTGGACTTACGCAGCAAGCAATAGCGTAGTCATCGTTGTTGAAGTCAGGACGCATCAGGTCATCGTTCTCATATTGCAGAGAAGAGGTGTCGATGGACACTTTAGCGGCGAATTTCTTGAAGTTCAGAGGCAGTTTTTCAGACCACAGAACGGTGATGTTCGGCTCCGGAGAAGGACCCATGGTGTACAGGGTGTTCAGGAAGCGGAAGCTGTTTTTGGTTACCAGAGTACGGCCATCTACGCCCATACCGCCGATAGATTCGGTTGCCCAGATTGGGTCACCAGAGAACAGCTCATCATATTCTGGGGTACGCAGGAAGCGAACCATACGCAGTTTCATGACCAGGTGGTCAATCATTTCCTGAGCGTCTTGTTCGGTGATTTTGCCTGCTTTCAGGTCACGTTCGATGTACGCATCCAGGAAGGTGGATACGCGGCCGAAGGACATTGCTGCACCGTTCTGAGACTTAACTGCGGCCAGGTAGCCGAAGTAGGTCCACTGGATAGCTTCCTGAGCGTTGGTAGCAGGACCAGAGATATCACAGCCGTATTTAGCCGCCATCTCTTTGATCTGACCCAGCGCACGGTGCTGTTCAGCGATCTCTTCACGCAGACGGATAGTCGCTTCCAGGTTTACGCCGTTTTCCAGGTCAGACTGGAGAGAGACGAACTGCGCGTATTTGTCTTTCATCAGGAAGTCGATACCGTACAGTGCAACGCGACGGTAGTCACCGATGATACGGCCACGGCCATAGGCATCTGGCAGACCGGTCAGAACGCCAGATTTACGACAGTTCAGAATGTCTTTGGTGTAAACATCGAATACGCCCTGGTTATGGGTTTTGCGGTATTCGGTGAAGATTTTTTTCAGCATTGGGTCCAGCTCGCGATTATACGCTTTGCAGGAACCTTCAACCATTTTGATACCACCGAACGGGATGATTGCGCGTTTCAGTGGTGCTTCAGTTTGCAGACCAACGATTTTCTCAAGGGCTTTATTAATGTAGCCAGCATCGTGAGAAGTGATGGTAGAAGCAACGGAGGTGTCAAAATCAACTGGTGCGTGAGTGCGGTTTTCCAGTTTAACGCCTTCCATTACGCTGTCCCACAGCTTGGTGGTTGCGTCAGTCGCACCAGCCAGGAAGGATTCGTCACCTTCATACGGGGTATAGTTTTTCTGAATAAAGTCACGGACGTTGACTTCATTCTGCCAGTCACCTTTCGTAAAACCTTCCCAGGCTGTGGCTAACTTTTCATTAAGCTCGGACATGTAACACCTACCTTCTTAAGTGGATTTTTTATTTACTGCCTGAGACAACCATTAATGATGATCGCCGCCACGCAGGTAAATGACCCAGTATGTCAACCCAACTAACAGACCCCCACCGATAATGTTCCCGATAGTGACGGGGATCAGGTTATCAGTAATGAAGTTCATAATCGTCAGGTGTGAAAAACTTTCCGGGGTTGAACCTACAGCAGTCCAGAACTCCGGGCTTGCAAAGTTGCGGATAACAATCCCCATCGGGATCATGAACATATTCGCAATACTGTGCTCAAAGCCGCTGGCAACAAACATCGCAACCGGCAGAACCATAATCATGGCTTTATCCATCAGGCTACGACCAGAGTAGCTCATCCAGACCGCCAGGCAGACCATCAGGTTTGCAAGGATGCCGAGAGCAACGGCTTCGATAAATGTATGGTGCATTTTGTGGTCGGCGGTTTGCAGGACGTTAAGCCCCCAGCCGCCGTTGGCGGTCATATACTCGCCAGAGAGCCACATCAACAGAACAAAGAGCAGACAGCCAATCAGGTTGCCAACGTAAACGTTGAGCCAGTTGCGCCCCAGTTGACCCCAGGTAATTCTTCCGCTGGCTTTTGCCACAACAATCAGCACCGTTGAGGTGAAGAGGTCGGCGCCGCAGATGACGCAGAGAATCAGGCCCAGTGAAAAGCAAATACCACCAATCAGTTTCGCTATGCCGAAAGGCATCCCGGCAGTGCCGGTGGTGGCTGTGATATAGAAGACGAAAGCGATGGAGATGAACACCCCAGCCGTAATGGCCAGAAAGAACGTCGTCATCGGATGTTTCGTGGCTTTGTAGACACCCGCTTCTTCGGCAACTTTCGCCATCGCAGCGGGGAGTAATAGATCAAAAGGGTTGTCAGCTTTCACACTAACTCTCTCTTTATTAAGTCGGCGACGAGATACTAACAAAGCATTATAGAAGAGAAATTGATATAGATCATATCTCGCCTGGCTTATAGGCCCGCAGTGTGTATGGTTTTACAGCAAAAGCGGAGTAAGTGTTTGATTATCCGTATAAAAATAAATTTTAAAAGTTATGAAAAGAGTTGAATTTTTTCCGTCAGCCTCCCATGGAACAGTTAATTAAAATGGAGTTCTTATTATAATTAGTAACAGTAAAGCTCAGGTAAGCGTTTTTATATTTACCCGTGGTTAACTTAATTATTACAATTAAACGTCATTGCGGAAAAATAAAAAAAAGGGGCAATGAAATTGCCCCGTAATATAGCTCAGGCGATTCAATACGCCTACAGCCATTAATGTTATATGCGCTTATTTTGACCAGTAAGCGGCTTTTGCCTTCTGCAATTTTTCATACGCTTTCAGCAGTGACTGATGCGCCGGGAAGGCTTTCAGATCGCTGTCAACCGCTTGCAGGCCGTAGAATGGTTCTTCACCGCTCAGCGCCGCGCTGGCAGCTTCAACGGCATCCGCACCGTACATACGCACAAAGGCGTTCAGATACTGCAATGGCTCGCGGTCGTCTTCCTGAGAAAGCAGGAGCAGCGTTTGCAGGCAACGGTAATAATTAGTGCGCTCGGCGGAGAAGACGGACTGGTTAAACTCCATCGTCCACTCGGTCCAGGCCAAAGCCTGATCCAGATCGCCGCCCGCCAGCGCCAGCATCGCTTTCAGCTCGCCGATGCGCAGGGTGTACCAGCCGTTATCTTTTCCGGTCGCCAGACCCAGCAGTTCGCGTACGCGGGTGAAATCATCGTGTCCTTCTTCGTCCAGCTGGGCGATCAGGTTCAGATAATCTTCTTTATCCCACTCGCTGCCTGGCAGGGCCAGCAGGGTTTCACGCAGATGCGCGCCCATGCTGTTGTTTGCCAGCCACAGATCTTCTGCCGGATAAATGTCCGACATACCTGGCACAATAATACGGCACGCGTAAACGCCGAGATGTTCATAGTCGGCAATGTAGACTTCCTGATCTTCCGCGTGGAAGATCGCCATCAGGGTGGCGAACTCTTCTTCCGTCGTACCGGCAAAGCTCCAGTCCACGAACGGATAGTCCGCGTCCTGTTTGAACATATCCCAAGAGATCAAACCGCTGGAGTCGATGAAGTGCGTTTCGAGGTTGGTGTGCTCGGCGACCTCTTCGTCATCAAAGGTCGGCGGCGTAAACACGTCGAGATCTTTCAGGCTACGACCTTGCAGCAGTTCGGTCACGGTACGCTCCAGCGCCACGCCGAAGTCAGGGTGCGCGCCGAAGGAGGCGAAGCAGGTGCCGTTGGCCGGGTTGAACAGCACTACGCAGATAACCGGATATTTGCCGCCCAGAGAGCCGTCATAAGCAAAGATTGGGAAACCTTCTGCTTCCAGTTTGGCGATGGATTCCACCACGCCCGGGTAGCGCGCCAGCACGTCAGCCGGGATCTCCGGCAGGCTGATGGATTCAGCAATAATGCGGTTTTTGATGTGACGCTCGAAAACTTCAGACAACCCCTGCACGCGCGCTTCGTTGCGGGTATTACCGGCAGACATGCCGTTGGACACATACAGGTTGCCGACGATGTTCATCGGGATATAAACGGTCTGCTCGTCAGACTGACGGGTGAACGGCAGGGTGCAGATCCCACGATCCTCATTGCCGGATTGCAGGTCGATCAGCATGCTGCCGGTCAGCTCGTTTTCCGGATCGTAGAACGCGCTCAGGCGGGCATCGAGAATGCCTTCCGGCAGTTCATCGTTTTCGGTCAGCGGGAACCATTTTTCGTTCGGGTAGTGAACGAACGGACCGTTGGCGATAGTTTCGCCCAGCCAGAAGTCGGCGAAGAAGTAGTTGGTGGACAGACGCTCAAAATACTCACCCAGCGCAGAGGCCAGCGCCGCTTTTTTGGTCGCGCCTTTACCGTTGGTAAAGCACAGCGCACAGTCTTTGTCGCGAATATGCACGGACCAGACGTGAGGCACCGGATTCAGCCAGGAGGCTTCTTCGATATTAAAGCCCAGGTCGGTCAGTTTCTGCTGGAAGCGAGCGATGGAATCTTCCAGAGCGGCGTCTTTGCCGGGGATAAACGTTTGAGTCATGGCGTTCACTTTTATCGTACGTAAAGCGCGCAATGATACGGGTTTTGCGTGACGGGTGCTATCTCCGGCGAAAATAAATGGCTGGGCTATGCTTATAAGCAGTAACCTACTGTTAAGGCATAGAAAAATGAAAGCATTTGATCTCCAGCGGATGGCGTTTGATAAAGTCCCGCCTGAGTTTTTAGGCGAAGTGGCGTTGCGTAGCCTTTACACCTTTGTACTCGTCTTCCTGTTTCTGAAAATCACCGGACGTCGCGGCGTGCGGCAGATGTCGCTGTTTGAAGTACTGATTATCCTGACGCTGGGGTCGGCGGCAGGGGACGTTGCCTTTTATGACGATGTGCCGATGGTGCCGGTCTTTATCGTCTTTGTGACGCTTGCACTGCTGTACCGGCTGGTCATGTGGCTGATGTCGAAAAGTGAGAAACTTGAAGATCTGCTCGAAGGGAAGCCGGTGGTGATTGTCGAAGATGGTCAACTGGCCTGGGAGAATGTGCAAAGCGCCAATATGACGGAGTTTGAGTTCTTTATGGAACTCCGTCTGAGCAGTGTTGAGCAACTGGGGCAGGTGCGTCTGGCGATTATGGAAACGAATGGTCAAATCAGCGTTTATTACTATCCCGACGATGAGGTGAAGCCCGGTCTGTGCATCCTGCCGGATATGCTTATCGAACGATACAAAACTGTACCTGAAGCGGGGGAGTATGCCTGCATAAAATGTAGTCATGTGGTGGTCATGCAGGCGGGCGATCATCAATTATGCCCCCGCTGTACGAATCCAGAATGGACGAAGGTTAGCCGGGCTAAACGCATCACCTGACAGCGATTTTGTCGGTTTTGTGACAACGGTACGGCAGATTGTATTGTGTGACGAGTGACACATTTCTTCGGCCATCAGTTTTAGACATTGCGGCGCGTGTCACTGAATGATAAAACCGATATCCACAGTTATAACTTATGGCTTTTAGCGTGGTGAGGGGAAATGGCTCAAGTCTTTAATTTCAGTTCAGGTCCGGCAATGTTACCGACAGATGTGCTCAAACAGGCTCAACAGGAGCTGTGTGACTGGAACGGTCTGGGTACGTCGGTGATGGAAGTCAGCCACCGGGGTAAAGCGTTTATTCAGGTGGCGGAAGAGGCAGAAAAGGATTTTCGCGATCTGCTGAATATTCCCTCGAACTACAAAGTATTGTTCTGTCACGGCGGTGGACGCGGCCAGTTTGCGGGTATCCCGCTCAATCTGCTGGGCGACAAAACCACCGCTGATTACGTTGATGCGGGCTACTGGGCGGCCAGTGCGGTAAAAGAAGCGCATAAATATTGCACGCCGAATGTCATCGATGCCAAAGTGACCGTTGACGGTCTGCGCGCCGTGAAGCCGATGAGTGAGTGGCAGCTTTCTGACAACGCCGCGTATCTTCACTACTGCCCGAACGAAACCATCGACGGTATTGCCATTCACGAAGAGCCAGACTTTGGCGAAAATGTCATTGTGACGGCGGACCTCTCTTCAACCATTCTGTCCACCCCGCTGGATGTCAGCCGCTACGGCGTCATCTACGCGGGTGCCCAGAAAAACATCGGTCCTGCGGGCCTGACAATCGTTATCGTGCGTGAAGACCTGCTGGGGAAAGCCCATAAGTCTTGCCCGTCAATTCTGGATTACACCGTCCTGAACGACAACGATTCCATGTTCAACACCCCACCAACGTTTGCCTGGTATCTCTCCGGCCTGGTCTTCAAATGGCTGAAGCAAAAAGGCGGTGTGGCGCAGATGGATAAGATCAATCAGCAAAAGGCTGAACTGCTGTACGGCGTGATCGACAAGAGCGATTTCTACCGTAACGATGTCGCCAAAACTAACCGTTCGCGCATGAACGTGCCGTTCCAGCTGGCGGACAGCAACCTGGATAACGTGTTCCTGGAAGAGTCCTTCGCGGCGGGTCTGCATGCGCTGAAAGGCCATCGTGTGGTAGGCGGGATGCGCGCCTCTATCTATAACGCCATGCCGCTGGAAGGCGTTAAAGCCCTGACTGATTTCATGATCGACTTCGAACGTCGTCACGGTTAATTGGCTGTTTTTCACCCCCGCAGCGTTCCTGCGGGGTTTTTATTATGTTGAGTTGAGAGTTGAGTTTCATGGAATCCCTGACGTTACAACCTATCGCGCGGGTAGATGGCACCATTAATCTGCCTGGTTCAAAAAGTGTCTCGAACCGCGCTCTGCTGCTGGCAGCTCTGGCAAACGGCACCACCGTCCTCACTAATCTGCTGGACAGCGATGACGTGCGCCATATGCTCAATGCACTGAAAGCGTTGGGCGTTCAGTACGCGCTGTCTGACGATCGTACCCGTTGTGAAGTCACTGGTAACGGCGGCGCGTTACATTCTGCTGAAGCGCTGGAGCTTTTCCTGGGTAACGCCGGTACCGCGATGCGTCCTCTGGCCGCTGCGCTGTGTCTGGGGAGTAACGATATTGTGCTGACCGGTGAGCCGCGAATGAAAGAGCGTCCGATCGGCCATCTGGTGGATGCCCTGCGCCAGGGCGGCGCGCAGATTGATTATCTTGAGCAGGAAAATTACCCGCCCCTGCGTCTGCGCGGGGGATTCACTGGCGGCAATGTTGAGGTTGACGGTAGCGTTTCCAGTCAGTTCCTGACTGCGCTGCTGATGACCGCACCGCTGGCACCACAGGACACCGTCATCAGCATTAAAGGCGACCTGGTTTCTAAGCCGTACATTGATATCACCCTGCACCTGATGAACACCTTTGGTGTTGAGGTGGAAAACCAGTCTTATCAGCGCTTCGTGGTGCGCGGAGCGCAGCAGTATCAGTCCCCGGGCCACTACCTGGTTGAAGGCGATGCTTCCTCCGCCTCCTATTTCCTTGCCGCAGGTGCGATTAAAGGCGGTACGGTAAAAGTGACGGGCATTGGCCGCAACAGCGTGCAGGGCGATATCCGTTTTGCTGACGTACTGGAAAAAATGGGCGCGGTGGTGACCTGGGGCGATGACTTCATCTCCTGTACCCACGGTGAGCTGAACGCCATTGATATGGATATGAACCATATTCCGGATGCGGCGATGACCATTGCTACCGCTGCGCTGTTTGCGAAAGGCACCACCACGCTGCGAAACATTTACAACTGGCGTGTGAAAGAGACGGACCGCCTGTTCGCGATGGCAACCGAGCTGCGTAAAGTGGGGGCCGAGGTAGAAGAGGGCGAAGACTACATTCGCGTCACGCCGCCGGCAAAACTGCAATTTGCAGAAATTGGCACCTACAACGATCACCGCATGGCGATGTGTTTCTCGCTGGTGGCGTTGTCAGATACGCCAGTCACTATCCTTGATCCGAAGTGTACGGCAAAAACGTTCCCGGACTACTTCGAACAGCTGACGCGCATTAGCACCCTGGCCTGATGATCGTATGCCGCATCACCTGATGCGGCATTTCCTTACGCTTTCTGACACTCATCCTCTTTCATTTCTTCTACACTCTGCTTCAATCATTCCGTAATTTGCACGCAAAGGTAACAGTTGCGCACATTGGCGCGTATAATGCGCGGCGTTCATGTAAACGGTATGCCTTAATTAAGGAGAAAAAGATGACGGCAATTGCCCCGGTAATCACCATTGATGGGCCAAGTGGCGCAGGGAAAGGTACTCTGTGCAAAGCGATGGCGGAAGCATTGCAATGGCATCTTTTAGATTCGGGAGCAATCTATCGCGTGCTGGCGCTGGCTGCGCTGCATCATCATGTGGATGTTGCGTCTGAAGAAGCGCTGGTACCGCTGGCTGCGCATCTGGATGTGCGCTTTGTCTCGACCGATGGCAACCTTGAAGTGATCCTGGAAGGGGAAGATGTCAGCGGTGAAATCCGTACCCAGGAAGTGGCCAATGCGGCCTCTCAGGTGGCGGCTTTCCCACGCGTTCGTGAAGCGCTGTTACGTCGCCAGCGCGGTTTCCGTGAAGCGCCGGGGCTGATCGCCGACGGCCGCGACATGGGAACCGTGGTATTCCCTGATGCGCCAGTGAAAATTTTCCTTGACGCCTCTTCAGAAGAACGTGCCCATCGCCGCATGCTTCAGTTGCAGGAAAAGGGGTTTAGTGTTAACTTTGATCGCCTTTTATCCGAGATAAAAGAGCGCGATGACCGCGATCGTAACCGCGCCGTCGCACCACTTGTTCCCGCGCAAGACGCATTAGTGCTGGATTCAACCAGTTTAACTATTGAGCAAGTGATTGAAAAAGCGCTACAATATGCGCGCCAAAAACTGGCACTCGCGTAATCGCGACCGATTTAGCAGTACCCCCGCTGCAATGGATTGACGGCGGGTATGTGAAACAACCCCATCCGGCACGGAGCCAGGTGGACGTTAATATTAACCTGAAGATTAAACATGACTGAATCTTTTGCTCAACTGTTTGAAGAATCCTTAAAAGAAATCGAAACCCGTCCGGGTTCCATCGTTCGTGGCGTTGTTGTTGCTATCGACAAAGACGTTGTACTGGTTGACGCCGGTCTGAAATCTGAGTCTGCCATCCCGGCTGAGCAGTTCAAAAACGCCCAGGGCGAGCTGGAAATCCAGGTAGGTGACGAAGTTGACGTTGCTCTGGACGCAGTAGAAGACGGCTTCGGCGAAACCCTGCTGTCTCGTGAGAAAGCTAAACGTCACGAAGCATGGATCACGCTGGAAAAAGCTTACGAAGAAGCTGAAACTGTGGTCGGTGTTATCAACGGCAAAGTTAAAGGTGGCTTCACTGTTGAGCTGAATGGTATTCGTGCGTTCCTGCCAGGTTCTCTGGTAGACGTTCGTCCAGTCCGTGACACCCTGCACCTCGAAGGCAAAGAGCTTGAGTTCAAAGTAATCAAGCTGGACCAGAAGCGTAACAACGTTGTTGTTTCCCGTCGTGCCGTTATCGAATCCGAAAACAGCGCAGAACGCGATCAGCTGCTGGAAAACCTGCAGGAAGGCATGGAAGTCAAAGGTATCGTTAAGAACCTCACTGACTACGGTGCATTCGTTGACCTGGGCGGCGTTGATGGCCTGCTGCACATCACCGACATGGCGTGGAAACGCGTTAAGCACCCAAGCGAAATCGTGAACGTGGGCGACGAAATCACTGTTAAAGTGCTGAAGTTCGACCGCGAGCGTACTCGTGTATCCCTCGGCCTGAAACAGCTGGGCGAAGATCCATGGGTAGCTATCGCTAAGCGTTACCCAGAAGGTACTAAACTGACTGGTCGCGTAACCAACCTGACTGACTACGGCTGCTTCGTTGAAATCGAAGAAGGCGTTGAAGGTCTGGTGCACGTTTCCGAAATGGACTGGACCAACAAAAACATCCACCCATCCAAAGTTGTTAACGTTGGTGATGTAGTGGAAGTGATGGTTCTGGATATCGACGAAGAACGTCGTCGTATCTCCCTGGGCCTGAAGCAGTGCAAAAACAACCCATGGCAGCAGTTCGCGGAAACCCACAACAAGGGTGACCGTGTTGAAGGTAAAATCAAGTCTATCACTGACTTCGGTATCTTCATCGGCCTGGACGGCGGCATCGATGGCCTGGTTCACCTGTCTGACATCTCCTGGAACGTTGCAGGCGAAGAAGCAGTTCGTGAATACAAAAAAGGCGACGAAATCGCAGCAGTTGTTCTGCAAGTTGACGCAGAGCGTGAGCGTATCTCCCTGGGCGTTAAACAGCTTGCAGAAGATCCGTTCAACAACTGGGTTGCACTGAACAAGAAAGGCGCAATCGTAAACGGTAAAGTGACTGCTGTTGACGCTAAAGGCGCAACCGTAGAACTGGCTGACGGCGTTGAAGGTTACCTGCGCGCTTCCGAAGCTTCACGTGACCGCGTTGAAGATGCAACTCTGGTTCTGAGCGTTGGTGACGACGTTGAAGCTAAGTTCACCGGTGTTGACCGTAAGAACCGTGCAATCAGCCTGTCTGTTCGTGCTAAAGACGAAGCTGATGAGAAAGATGCAATCGCAACTGTGAACAAACAGGAAGATGCAAACTTCTCTAACAACGCAATGGCTGAAGCTTTCAAAGCAGCTAAAGGCGAGTAAGTTCAGGTTCGCACCATCATTTGAGCTGTAACGCATTTACAGCGCGAAGGATGGAGAGCAGACTTGACAGATTGCAGGATTCGTCCTGTAATCAATAACAAAGGGCGGCTACGGCCGCCCTTGTTTAATAAGCTGTTCAGCTAATGGGTTTGAAAGGAACCGGAGGAATCATGACCAAGTCAGAATTGATTGAAAGACTTGCCAGTCAGCAACCGCATATCCCTGCCAAGGCTGTGGAAGATGCCGTTAAAGAGATGCTGGAGCATATGGCTACCACTCTTGCCCAGGGCGAGCGCATTGAAATCCGCGGTTTCGGTAGTTTTTCCCTGCACTATCGTGCACCACGTACCGGGCGTAACCCGAAGACTGGCGATAAAGTGGAGCTGGAAGGAAAGTATGTTCCGCACTTTAAGCCGGGTAAAGAACTGCGCGATCGCGCCAATATTTACGGTAACTGAGTTTAATCATCAGGGTTAAACTGAGTTTAAAGAAAGCACCTTAGGGTGCTTTTTTTGTATCCCGCCCCTGCATTTCTGAATACGCGCCGCATTTAAATTTTCTCTTTACTGTAAACGCTAAAAAACGTTGCAGCGTCCGCTGTAAATCACGCCTTTTCTGTCTGACGACGCATCAGTCCCGCCGCATAATCGCCTGAAACATGGAGGTGAAGATGGGGATCCACGTTATCAGTATGTGCGCCATTCTGGCCATAATCCCGCTCTATTGGTTACCCGTTTTGCCAGATTTGCATATTGTCTGGTTGCTGATTGCCGCAGGAATTGCGTTATCAGTACAGCAGAGAAAATGGCTCAGGTTTTCAGGCCTCGCATTGCTTTTTATGTGCTGGGGGATCCTGGCCGCTCAGGAAAGCGTGTGGCCGATGAACCATTTAACGAAAGTTCCGCAGCAGGCCGAGGTGGTCATTACCGCAACGGACGGCGCAACGATGCATCAGGGAAGGATTATCAGCCTCAATGGAGAACGTGTGTGGGCTGCCATGGGCGTGGCGCTGTATGGCAACTATCTGCCGCAAAACGTCTGCGTGGGTCAACGCTGGGCAATGACCCTGCGGCTCAGGGCGGTACACGGAGAACTCAACGATGGCGGCTATGATTCACAGAAAAATGCCTTTGCCCGACATCAGACGCTGAGTGGACGGTTTACCCATGCGGCGCTCGTTGACGAAGGCTGTAGCCTGCGTGCGCAGTACCTGACATCACTACAGAGTACGCTTTCAGCATATCAGTGGGGACCCGTGATACTGGGGCTGGGAATGGGGGAGCGGCTGTCGGTCTCGCGGGAGATAAAAAACCTGATGCGTGAGACCGGAACGATGCATCTGATGGCAATCTCGGGATTGCATATTGCGCTGGCCGCTTCTGTCATCTGGTTTCTGGCGCGAGGCATCCAGTTCTTCCTGCCGGGCCGCTGGATTATCTGGCAAATCCCCTTGCTGGCAGGGCTGATTTTTGCCGCGTTTTACGCATGGCTAACAGGCTTACAGCCGCCTGCGCTGCGCACGGCTATCGCGCTTGTGGTACTGGCGGCATTAAAAATGAGTGGTCGCCAGTGGTCGCCCTGGCAGGTATGGCTTACCTGCGTGGCGGCGATCTTGGTTTTCGATCCACTGGCGGTCCTGTCACAAAGCCTGGCGCTATCAGCGTTTGCGGTCGCCGCGCTTATTTTTTGGTATCAGTGGTTGCCTCTCCCGCTCTGGCAACGTGGCCGGTGCCTGCGGCCGCTGGTTACGCTGTTGTATTTGCAGGTCGGTATGCTGCTGCTTCTGTTGCCGCTTCAGGTGCTGATTTTCCATGGTTTCAGTCTCTCCTCGCTGGCGGCGAATCTGTTTGCCGTTCCTCTGGTCACGTTTATCTCAGTTCCGCTGATCCTGCTCGGCATGTTTCTGCATCTGTTTCCGGTGGCGACGCTGGAAAGTATCGTCTGGCTGGCTGCCGATAAATCTCTGGCAGGGCTTTTCTGGCTATTGATGCGTTTACCGAATGGCTGGCAGGACGTTGATGAACGCTGGCAATACCTGACGTTACTGCCATGGCTGCTGATCATTGGCTGGCGATTCAGGGCCTTCAGCGCAGTACCCGCAGTCTGTCTGGCAGGCAGCGTGGTGCTGGCATTTCCCCTCTGGCACAGGGCCAAAACAGACAGCTGGTCCCTGCATATGCTGGATGTAGGGCAGGGGCTGGCGATGGTCATTGAGCGTCACGGGAAGGCCATTCTGTATGACACTGGGTTGGCATGGCCCGGTGGGGACAGCGGGCAGCAGCTGATTATCCCCTGGCTACGCTGGCATCATCTGAGGCCGGAAGGGGTGATCCTGAGCTATGAACATCTCGACCACGCGGGGGGACTGGCATCGCTAAAAGCTGCCTGGCCCGCAATGTGGATCAGAAGCCCCTTATCCTGGGCCGGGCATCTTCCTTGCTTTCGTGGAGAGCGATGGCAGTGGCAGGGTTTAACGTTCTCCGTGCACTGGCCACCCGAAAATACCTCGGCAAAAGGTAACAACCGCTCCTGCGTGGTAAAAATCGATGACGGCGAACAAAGCGTTTTACTGACCGGAGATATTGAAGGGCAGGCAGAACTGGCAATGCTGAGCCACCGCTGGCGTCAACTAGCGTCTACACTGATTCAGGTGCCGCATCATGGAAGTAACACGTCATCTTCAACACCGCTGCTACAGCGCGTGGAGGGACAGGTTTCGCTGGCCTCGATGGCCCGCTATAACGCGTGGCGTTTCCCTTCCATCAAAGTAGTCAGGCGCTATCGAACTGAGGGATATCTCTGGCTTGATACTCCGCAGTCCGGACAGATATCTGTGACGTTTTCGCACCAAAGTCGGCAAATTCGCCGCTTACGTGAACACTATTTACCGCGTTGGTATCATCAGTGGTTTGGCGCGCCCGTAGATAACGGGTAGAATATGCGGCTATTTCAACAAATGCTGGTTTTTTGAATGCATAACGACAAAGATCTCTCCACGTGGCAAACGTTCCGCCGGCTCTGGCCGATGATTGCTCCTTTCAAAGCAGGCTTGATCGTGGCGGGCGTAGCGTTAATCCTCAACGCAGCCAGCGATACGTTTATGTTATCGCTTCTCAAACCGTTACTGGATGACGGTTTCGGTAAAACGGATCGTTCAGTGCTGCTATGGATGCCGCTGGTGGTTATTGGGCTGATGATCTTACGCGGAATCTCCAGCTATGTATCCAGCTACTGCATCTCCTGGGTATCCGGTAAAGTGGTGATGACCATGCGCCGTCGGTTATTCAGCCATATGATGGGGATGCCGGTCTCATTCTTTGACAAGCAGTCAACCGGTACCCTGCTGTCGCGTATTACCTACGATTCAGAGCAGGTTGCGTCGTCCTCTTCCAGCGCACTGATTACCGTTGTGCGTGAAGGCGCATCCATCATCGGCCTGTTCGCGATGATGTTCTATTACAGCTGGCAACTGTCGCTGATCCTTATTGTGCTGGCGCCGATTGTCTCCATCGCGATCCGCGTGGTATCAAAGCGTTTTCGCAACATCAGTAAAAATATGCAGAATACGATGGGGCAGGTGACTACCAGCGCCGAGCAGATGCTGAAAGGCCATAAGGAAGTGTTGATCTTCGGCGGTCAGGAAGTCGAAACCAAACGCTTTGACAAGGTCAGCAACAGAATGCGTCTGCAAGGGATGAAAATGGTATCGGCCTCGTCGATTTCCGATCCGATCATTCAGCTGATTGCCTCTCTGGCCCTGGCCTTCGTCCTGTATGCCGCAAGCTTCCCGAGCGTCATGGAAACCCTGACTGCGGGTACCATTACCGTGGTGTTCTCATCCATGATTGCGCTGATGCGTCCGCTGAAATCGCTGACTAACGTCAACGCCCAGTTCCAGCGCGGGATGGCAGCCTGTCAGACGCTGTTCAGCATCCTCGATTCCGAACAGGAAAAAGATGAAGGTACACGCGTGATCGAGCGCGCTAAAGGCGACCTGGAATTCCGTAACGTGACCTTTACCTATCCAGGCCGTGAAGTGCCGGCGCTGCGTGATATCAGCCTGTCCATCCCGGCGGGTAAAACCGTCGCGCTGGTCGGTCGTTCCGGTTCGGGCAAGTCGACCATTGCCAGCCTGATTACCCGTTTCTACGATATCGACCAGGGCGAGATCCTGCTTGATGGTCACGACCTGCGGGAATATACCCTCCAGTCGCTGCGTAACCAGGTCGCGCTGGTCTCGCAGAACGTGCATCTGTTCAACGATACGGTGGCGAACAACATTGCGTATGCCCGTACCGAAGAGTACAGCCGTGAAGAGATCGAGAATGCGGCGCGTATGGCCTATGCGATGGACTTCATTAACAAAATGGATAACGGTCTGGATACGATCATTGGCGAAAACGGGGTGCTGCTCTCCGGTGGTCAGCGTCAGCGTATCGCGATTGCCCGTGCGCTGCTGCGCAACAGTCCGATTCTGATCCTCGATGAAGCAACGTCCGCACTGGATACGGAATCTGAACGCGCTATCCAGTCTGCTCTGGATGAATTACAGAAAAACCGTACCTCGCTGGTTATCGCGCACCGTCTGTCGACCATCGAACAGGCTGACGAAATCGTGGTGGTGGAAGATGGCGTGATCGTTGAACGCGGCAGCCATGCGGACCTGCTGGAACAGCGTGGTGTTTACGCGCAGCTTCATAAAATGCAGTTCGGTCAATGATTGCACGCATCTGGTCGGGTGAATCCCCTCTGTGGGTGCTGCTTCTCCCGCTCTCCTGGCTGTATGGCCTGGTGAGCGGTGCTATTCGTCTGCTTTACCGCCTTGGGATCAAGCGCGCCTGGCGCGCACCGGTACCGGTAGTGGTGGTCGGCAACCTGACGGCGGGTGGAAACGGAAAAACCCCGGTGGTGATCTGGCTGGTAGAGCAGCTCCAGAGGCGCGGTATCCGCCCGGGAGTTGTCTCACGCGGTTACGGTGGTAAAGCGGCGCAGTATCCACTGGTGCTGAGCCCAGCTACGACAACCGCTGAAGCCGGTGATGAGCCGGTACTGATTTACCAGCGTACCGGCGCGCCGGTTGCGGTATCGCCGGTGCGCAGTGATGCCGTGAAGGCACTGCTTGCGGAGCATGATGTACAAATCATCATTACCGATGATGGTTTGCAGCATTACGCGCTGGCGCGTGACAAAGAGATCGTGGTCATTGACGGTGTGCGGCGTTTTGGCAACGGCTGGTGGCTTCCAGCCGGTCCAATGCGCGAGCGTGCGTCGCGCCTGAAAACCGTCGATGCCGTGATTGTGAACGGTGGTGAAGCCAGAGCGGGCGAAATCCCGATGCTTCTTCGTCCCGGACAGGCCGTAAATATGCTGACCGGCGAGCGTAAAGACGTCGCGCAGCTGGATCGTCTGGTTGCGATGGCCGGTATAGGTCATCCGCCGCGTTTCTTCGCAACGCTGGAGCAGTGCGGCGCGCGGCTGGAAAAACGGGTGCCGCTGGCCGATCACCAGGCGTTAGTTGCCGAAGAGGTTGAAAGGCTGGCAGCGCCGGGCCAGACGCTGATCATGACGGAAAAAGACGCTGTAAAATGCCGGGCCTTTGCGAAAGAAAACTGGTGGTATCTGCCGGTTGACGCTGAACTCAGCGGCGAACAGCCGGAACATTTGTTCAAGGAACTGCTCGCGTTAGTGCAGTAACTTCTACGCGGTTCCGGTGGCGCTTTGACTGACAGGAAAACGCATGTCTCTACCGCAACTCTCACTTGCAGCCGCACGAAACCTGCATCTTGCCGCCCAGGGGCTTCTGAAAAAGCCCCGCCGCCGCGCGCAGCCAGCTGATATCCTCTCTACCGTGCAACGCATGTCGTTGCTGCAAATCGACACCATTAACATCGTGGCGCGTAGCCCGTATCTGGTCCTGTTTAGCCGCCTGGGAAACTATCCTCCGCAGTGGCTGGATAATGCGCTGAGTCAGGGCGAACTGATGGAATACTGGGCGCATGAAGCCTGTTTTCTCCCACGCAGCGATTTTGCACTGGTGCGTCACCGCATGCTCGCCCCGGACAAAATGGGCTGGAAATACCGCCAGGAGTGGATGGTGGAACACGCGGATGAAATAGAACAACTGATTGCCCATATTCAGAAAAACGGTCCGGTACGCTCCGCGGATTTTGAACACCCGCGAAAAGGCGCCAGCGGATGGTGGGAGTGGAAACCGCACAAACGCCATCTTGAAGGGCTGTTTACGTCGGGCAAAGTGATGGTGGTCGAGCGCCGCAACTTTCAGCGCGTCTATGACCTCACGCACCGCGTTATGCCTCACTGGGACGATACGCGTGACCTGCTGTCTCAGGAGGTAGCCGAAGCCATCATGCTCGGGAACAGCGCCCGCAGCCTTGGCATCTTCCTCCCGCAGTGGCTGGCGGATTATTATCGTCTGCGTCAGCCGCGGCTAAAACCACTGCTCGAAACGTGGCAGCGCGAACAGCGCGTCATGCCGGTCTCGGTAGAGTCGTTAGGTGAAATGTGGCTGCATGCGGATTTGTTCCCTCTGCTGGCGCAGGCGCAGGAGGGCAAACTCCAGGCGACCCACAGTGCCGTGCTGTCGCCGTTCGACCCCGTTGTCTGGGACAGAAAGCGGGCCGAACAGCTGTTTGATTTCAGCTACCGTCTGGAATGCTACACCCCGGCGCCCAGGCGGCAGTATGGTTATTTTGTTTTGCCGCTGCTGCACAAAGGACAGCTTGTCGGGCGCATGGACGCTAAAATGCACCGTAAAACCGGCATGCTTGAAATTATCGCGCTCTGGCTGGAAGAGGGCATAAAGGTGACGGCTGGCCTGGAAAAAGGGTTAACGACTGCGCTCAGTGAATTTGCGCGCTGGCAGGGGGCGCATGAAATTGTACTCGGTCGCGTGCCTGTGGAGCTGTTTGCGACCTGTCGAGATGGCTGGGAAACAGACACTCCCTGAAAAGGGAATATGATAAGCTTTAGGGATTACCCATACGGAGGAACTATGGATCACCGTTTACTAGAAATTATTGCCTGCCCGGTGTGCAACGGCAAACTGTATTACAGCCAGGATAAACAAGAGCTGATTTGCAAACTGGACAGCCTGGCGTTCCCGCTGCGTGACGGTATTCCGGTCCTGCTGGAAAATGAAGCCCGTTCACTGGTGGCAGAAGAGATCAAACCATGAGTTTTGTTGTCATTATCCCTGCGCGTTATGCTTCAACGCGCCTGCCAGGTAAACCGCTGGTGGATATCAATGGCAAACCGATGATTGTGCATGTCCTTGAACGGGCACGCGAATCGGGCGCCGGACGTGTCATCGTCGCCACCGATCACCCGGATGTCGCGCGAGCGGTTGAGGCCGCGGGTGGGGAAGTGTGCATGACCCGTGCCGATCATCAGTCAGGCACCGAGCGCCTGGCGGAAGTCGTCGAAAAATGCGGTTTCAGCGACGAGACGGTGATTGTGAACGTGCAGGGCGATGAGCCGATGATCCCGGCGGCGATTATCCGTCAGGTGGCCGACAACCTGGCTCGGCGTCAGGTCGGGATGGCAACCCTCGCGGTGCCGATTCACCACGCTGAAGAGGCGTTCAATCCGAATGCGGTGAAAGTGGTCATGGACGCAGAGGGCTACGCGCTCTATTTCTCCCGCGCCACCATTCCGTGGGATCGCGATCGTTTCGCGCAATCGAAAGAGACAATCGGCGAAACCTTCCTGCGCCACATCGGTATTTACGGCTACCGCGCCGGCTTTATTCGTCGCTACGTCGCCTGGGCACCAAGCCCGCTGGAGCATATTGAAATGCTCGAACAGCTTCGCGTGCTGTGGTACGGCGAGAAAATTCACGTTGCGGTTGCCCAGGAAATCCCAGGCACCGGCGTGGATACCCCTGAAGATCTCGAGCGCGTACGCGTCGAAATGCGTTAATTCGCTGGCATCCCCTCGTCTGGGGGGATGCTCTCCCGCCAGGCGATTTTCCTTTTCTTTTTCATTATTGATCTCTACCGGGTGACATCCGGGTTTCGCGCGCTCATTATAAAAGCAGTAGTCTTAATGGGGGTAATCTCATATGGAACAGCTGCGTGCTGAACTCAGCCATCTCCTTGGCGAAAAGCTAAGCCGGGTGGAATGCGTGAATGAAAAGGCCGATACCGCACTCTGGTCGTTGTATGACAGTCAGGGAAACCCCATGCCGCTGATGGCCAGAAGTTTTACCTCGCCGGGCGTCGCCAGACAGCTGGCCTGGAAAATGTCGATGCTGGCGCGGGAAGGGACTGTCCGTATGCCGACGGTCTACGGCGTGATGACCCATGAGGAGCATCCCGGCCCGGATGTTCTGCTTATCGAGCGTTTACGCGGGGTTTCTGTTGAAGCCCCGACGCGTACACCGGAGCGCTGGGAACAGCTGAAAGATCAGATTGTCGAGGCTCTGCTTGCCTGGCATCGGCAGGACAGCCGGGGTCTTGTTGGCGCGGTAGACAGCACCCAGGAAAACCTGTGGCCGCTGTGGTATCGCCAGCGTGTCGAAGTGCTGTGGGGCACGCTGAACCAGTTCAACAACACCGGCTTAACGATGCAGGACAAACGTATTCTGTTCCGCACCCGGGAATGTCTGCCGACGCTGTTTGAGGGTTTTAACGACAACTGCGTGCTGGTTCACGGCAACTTCACGCTACGCAGTATGCTTAAAGACTCGCGCAGCGACCAACTGCTGGCGATGGTCGGGCCGGGGATCATGCTCTGGGCGCCGCGCGAGTACGAACTGTTCAGGCTGAGCGAGGGCGGGGCGGCGGAAGATTTGCTCTGGCACTATCTTCAGCGCGCCCCCGTTGCGGAGGCCTTTCTCTGGCGACGCTGGCTCTATCTTCTCTGGGATGAGGTGGCGCAACTGGTCAACACCGGGCGCTTTAATCGCGCCAGTTTCGATCTGGCCGCAAAATCACTCCTGCCCTGGCTTGCCTGACGAACCCTTAAGCCACTGCCACAAGCGGCCAAGCGTCTCGTAGCCGACGCGGTCGCTGTGCATCAGCCATACCGGGGATGGGATTATCCGTTCCCACGGATTGAGCGGGGCGTCAATAGCCATCTGGTTTGCCGGAGCAGGAAGCGGATGCAGGCCCTGCTTCTCAAAGAAAATCATTGCGCGCGGCAGGTGTGAAGCAGAGGTCACCAGCAGGAACGGTACATCACCGATGGCCTGTTTCACCGCCGCCGCCTCTTCTTCGGTATCTTTTGGGCTATCCAGCGTGATGATGGCGGAACGCGGTACGCCAAGTGATTCAGCCACTCTTGCTCCTGCTTCAGCGGTACTGACCGGGTTGGTTTTTGCCGCAGCGCCCGTGAAGATCATCTTCGATCCAGGATTGGCCAGCCACAGGCGGATCCCCTCGTTCAGGCGCGGCAGGCTGTTGTTGATCAGGTTCGAGCTGGGCGCCCAGTTCGGATCCCAGGTATACCCGCCGCCCAGCACCACGATATAGCCCACCTTCTGATTTCCCTGCCACGTCGGGTAGGTGTTTTCAATCGGACGTAATAAACCGTCAGCGACCGGTTGCAGGCTGAGTAACAGCAGCGCCAGCCAGCCCACGGTAACAAGGGATTTACCGCTTTTCTGAAAGCGGCTAAACCATATCATTGCCAGCCCCAGCGCGATGAGAAGCAACAGCAGGGGAAGGGGAAGCATCATGCCTCCGATATATTTTTTTAGGGTAAAAAGCATCCTTTTTGGTTCCTTTTTTAACCATACAGCAGGCGATTGTCGGTGATATTACACCAGAGTGGTTCATTCTCCGCACGGGTGTGACAAAATAGCGGTTTTGCAGTGAGTGGAACCCTCCCAATGCGGGATCGCAATTTTGATGACATCGCGGAAAAGTTTTCGCGCAACATTTATGGCACCACCAAAGGTCAGCTTCGTCAGACGATCCTCTGGCAGGATCTGGACAAGCTGCTGGCTGAATTCGGTGACCGACCGTTGCGCGTGCTGGATGCCGGCGGTGGGGAAGGTCAGACTGCAATTCTGATGGCGCAGCGGGGACATCACGTCACGCTTTGCGATCTTTCTGCCGAGATGGTTGCGCGCGCCGGGCGAGCGGCAGAAGAGAAAGGTGTGAGCGACAACATGCATTTTATACATTGCGCCGCTCAGGACATTCCGCAGCATTTGGAAACGCAGGTTGATCTGATATTGTTTCATGCTGTGCTCGAATGGATCGCCGAACCCCAGGCGATGTTAAAAACGCTGTGGTCGATGTTGCGCCCGGGCGGTGCGTTATCGCTGATGTTTTACAATGCCAACGGCCTGCTAATGCGAAACGTGCTGGTCGGCAATTTTGGCTACGTACAGCAGGGCATGTATAAAAAGAAACGACGCACGCTTTCACCGGATTTCCCCCGTGAACCGCAGCAGGTCTATGGCTGGCTGGAGGAGATCGGTTGGGAAATTACCGGCAAAACCGGCGTGAGGGTGTTTCATGATTATCTGCGTGATAAACAAAAACAGGATGACTGTTTAGACGCCTTAACAGAAATAGAGACGCGGTACTGCCGCCAGGAGCCTTATCTGAGCCTTGGCCGCTATATACACGTCACCGCGCGCAAGCCGCAGATGCAAGGATAATCTATGAGTGAATTTTCCCAGACAGTCCCCGAACTGGTTGCCTGGGCCAGGAAAAACGATTTCTCCATCTCGCTGCCGGTAGACAGACTCTCATTCCTGCTGGCGGTTGCGACGCTAAACGGCGAACGCCTGGATGGCGAAATGAGTGAAGGCGAACTGGTGGATGCGTTCCGCCACGTCAGTGATGCGTTTGAGCAAACCAGCGAAACCATTAGCGTGCGTGCCAACAACGCAATCAATGATATGGTGCGTCAACGTCTGCTGAACCGCTTTACCAGCGAGCAGGCGGAAGGAAACGCCATCTATCGTCTTACGCCACTGGGCATTGGCATTACCGACTATTACATCCGCCAGCGCGAATTTTCCACGCTGCGTCTCTCCATGCAGCTCTCTATTGTTGCAGGTGAGCTGAAGCGTGCCGCCGACGCGGCTGATGAAAACGGTGACGAAATCCACTGGCATCGCAACGTTTACGCGCCGCTGAAATACTCGGTCGCCGAGATTTTCGACAGTATCGATCTGACTCAACGTCTGATGGACGAACAGCAGCAGCAGGTGAAAGACGATATCGCTCAACTGCTTAATAAAGACTGGCGTGCGGCCATCTCCAGCTGTGAACTCTTGCTGTCAGAAACGTCCGGTACGCTGCGTGAGTTGCAGGATACGCTGGAGGCGGCGGGGGATAAGCTACAGGCCAATCTGCTGCGCATCCAGGACGCGACAATGGCGCACGACGATCTGCATTTTATCGACCGTCTGGTGTTTGATTTGCAGAGCAAGCTTGACCGCATTATCAGCTGGGGCCAGCAGTCAATCGACCTGTGGATCGGTTACGACCGCCACGTGCATAAATTTATCCGTACCGCCATCGATATGGATAAGAATCGCGTCTTTGCTCAACGTCTGCGCCAGTCGGTACAGACCTATTTCGATGCGCCGTGGGCGCTGACCTACGCCAACGCCGATCGTCTGCTGGATATGCGCGACGAAGAGATGGCGCTGCGCGATGAAGAGGTCACCGGTGAACTGCCGCCGGATCTGGAATACGAAGAATTTAACGAAATTCGCGAGCAGCTTGCGGCGATGATCGAAGAACAGCTCGCTGTCTACAAAACCAGACAAGCACCGCTGGATCTTGGCCTCGTGGTACGCGACTATCTGGCGCAGTATCCGCGCGCGCGCCACTTCGATGTTGCCCGCATTGTTGTAGACCAGGCGGTGCGCCTGGGCATCGCACAAGCCGATTTCACCGGACTGCCGCCGAAGTGGCAGCCGATTAACGATTACGGAGCCAAGGTACAGGCGCATGTCATTGACAAATATTGAACAAGTGATGCCAGTTAAGCTGGCACAGGCGCTGGCGAATCCGTTGTTTCCGGCGCTGGACAGCCAGCTGCGTGCCGGTCGTCACATTGGCCTTGACGAGCTGGATAATCACGCCTTTTTGATGGACTTTCAGGAGTACCTGGAAGAGTTTTACGCTCGCTATAACGTTGAGCTGATCCGCGCGCCGGAAGGGTTTTTCTACCTGCGTCCGCGCTCTACCACGCTTATTCCGCGCTCGGTGCTTTCCGAACTGGATATGATGGTCGGCAAAATTCTCTGCTACCTCTATCTCAGCCCGGAACGTCTGGCGAATGAAGGGATCTTCACCCAGCAGGAGCTTTACGATGAGCTGCTGTCGCTGGCGGATGAAAGCAAGCTGCTCAAGCTGGTGAATAACCGCTCAACGGGGTCCGATCTGGACCGTCAGAAATTACAGGAAAAAGTTCGCTCATCCCTTAACCGTCTGCGCCGTCTGGGAATGGTCTGGTTCATGGGTCACGACAGCAGCAAGTTCCGCATCACCGAATCGGTCTTCCGTTTTGGCGCCGACGTGCGTGCGGGTGATGATGCGCGTGAAGCGCAGCTGCGCATGATCCGTGACGGTGAAGCGATGCCGGTGGAAAACCATTTGCAGCTCAATGACGAGCACGAAGAGAATCAGCCGGATAGCGGGGAGGAAGAGTAATGATTGAACGCGGTAAATTTCGCTCACTGACGCTGATTAACTGGAACGGCTTCTTTGCCCGAACCTTCGATCTGGATGAGCTGGTGACAACGCTCTCCGGCGGTAACGGGGCGGGTAAATCCACCACCATGGCGGCCTTCGTGACGGCGCTGATACCTGACCTGACCCTGCTGCACTTCCGTAACACCACTGAAGCGGGCGCCACGAGCGGCTCTCGTGATAAAGGTCTGCACGGTAAGCTGAAAGCGGGCGTTTGTTATTCAGTGCTGGACGTGATCAACTCCCGCCATCAGCGCGTGGTTGTTGGCGTGCGTCTGCAACAGGTTGCCGGCCGCGACCGTAAAGTAGATATCAAACCGTTTGCGATCCAGGGGCTGCCTACCTCCGTACAGCCAACCGCGCTGCTGACGGAAACCCTGAATGAACGTCAGGCGCGCGTCCTGACGCTCCAGGAGCTGAAAGACAAGCTGGAAGCTATCGAAGGCGTGCAGTTTAAGCAGTTTAATTCCATTACCGACTACCACTCTCTGATGTTCGATCTCGGCGTGGTAGCCCGTCGTCTGCGCAGCGCGTCAGATCGTAGTAAATACTACCGTCTGATTGAAGCCTCCCTGTACGGCGGTATCTCCAGCGCCATTACCCGCTCCCTGCGCGACTACCTGTTGCCGGAAAACAGCGGCGTGCGTAAGGCCTTCCAGGATATGGAAGCCGCGCTGCGTGAAAACCGCATGACGCTGGAAGCGATTCGCGTTACGCAGTCTGACCGGGACCTGTTTAAGCACCTGATCAGCGAAGCCACCAACTACGTGGCGGCGGACTATATGCGCCACGCCAACGAGCGCCGTATTCATCTCGATCAGGCGCTGGAGTATCGCCGCGAGCTGTTTACCTCCCGCAAACAGCTGGTGGCCGAGCAGTATAAGCATGTCGAAATGGCGTGCGAACTGGGCGAGCACAATGGTGCGGAAGGGGATCTGGAAGCCGATTACCAGGCGGCCAGCGATCATTTGAATCTGGTGCAGACCGCGCTGCGTCAGCAGGAAAAAATCGAGCGCTACGAAGCCGATCTTGATGAGCTGCAAATTCGTCTTGAAGAGCAAAATGAAGTGGTGGCCGAAGCTGCCGAATTGCAGGAAGAGAACGAAGCCCGCGCGGAAGCCGCCGAGCTGGAAGTGGATGAGCTGAAAAGCCAGCTTGCTGACTACCAACAGGCGCTGGACGTGCAGCAGACGCGTGCGATTCAGTACAACCAGGCGTTGCAGGCGTTGCAGCGTGCCAAAGAGCTGTGCCATCTGCCGGACCTGACCCCGGAAAGCGCTGACGAATGGCTGGATACCTTCCAGGCCAAAGAGCAGGAAGCCACTGAGAAACTGCTTTCTCTCGATCAGAAAATGAGCGTGGCGCAAACGGCGCATAGCCAGTTTGAGCAGGCGTACCAGCTGGTGGTGGCGATTAACGGTCCGCTGGCGCGTAACGAAGCGTGGGACGTTGCCCGTGAGCTGCTGCGCGACGGCGTCAATCAGCGCCATCTGGCCGAGCAGGTGCAGCCGCTGCGCATGCGCCTGAACGAGCTGGAACAGCGTCTGCGTGAACAGCAGGAAGCCGAGCGTCTCCTGGCGGAATTCTGCAAGCGTCAGGGTAAAAATTACGATTTCGACGAGCTTGAGGCCCTGCATCAGGAACTGGAAGCGCGTATTGCGGCCCTGTCCGATACCGTATCGAATGCCAGCGAACAGCGCATGACGTTGCGTCAGGAGCTGGAACAGCTTCAGTCCCGTTCGAAGACGCTCTTACAGCGTGCGCCGATCTGGCTGGCTGCACAAAGCAGCCTGAACCAGCTCAGCGAACAGTGTGGCCAGGAGTTTGCCTCCAGCCAGGACGTCACCGAATACATGCAACAGCTGCTGGAGCGTGAGCGTGAAGCGATTGTTGAGCGTGACGAAGTGGGCGCGCGCAAGCGTGACGTCGATGAAGAAATCGAGCGTTTAAGCCAGCCTGGCGGCTCAGAAGATCCGCGTCTGAATGCCTTAGCCGAGCGTTTCGGCGGCGTGCTGTTGTCTGAAATTTACGACGATGTTGGTCTGGACGATGCGCCGTACTTCTCCGCGCTGTACGGTCCATCCCGTAACGCGATTGTGGTGCCGGATCTGTCGCTGATTTCTGACCAGCTTGCAGGGCTGGAAGACTGCCCGGAAGATCTCTACCTCATCGAAGGAGATCCGCAGTCGTTTGATGACAGCGTATTCAGCGTTGACGAGCTGGAAAAAGCGGTGGTGGTGAAAATCGCCGATCGCCAGTGGCGCTATTCGCGCTTCCCGGAACTGCCGCTGTTTGGCCGCGCCGCGCGTGAAAGCCGCATTGAAAGCCTGCATGCGGAGCGCGAAACGCTTTCTGAACGTTTTGCGACCCTGTCGTTTGATGTACAAAAAACGCAGCGTCTGCATCAGGCGTTCAGCCGCTTTATCGGCAGCCATCTGGGCGTGGCCTTTGAGCCCGATCCGGAAGCCGAAATTCGCAAGCTCAACACCCGCCGCGGTGAGCTGGAGCGTGCGCTGGCTAGCCATGAAAATGACAACCAGCAGAGCCGCGTCCAGTTCGAGCAGGCGAAAGAGGGCGTTGCGGCGCTTAACCGCATTCTGCCACGCCTGAACCTGCTGGCGGACGATACGCTCGCCGACCGCGTGGATGAAATTCAGGAACGACTGGACGAGGCGCAGGAAGCCGCGCGCTTTGTGCAGCAGCACGGCAATCAGCTGGCGAAGCTGGAGCCGATGGTTTCCGTTCTCCAGAGCGACCCGG
Source organism: Enterobacter cloacae complex sp. IR5450 (assembly GCF_049238665.1). Classification (NCBI taxonomy): domain Bacteria; kingdom Pseudomonadati; phylum Pseudomonadota; class Gammaproteobacteria; order Enterobacterales; family Enterobacteriaceae; genus Enterobacter; species Enterobacter cloacae complex sp. IR5450. The sequence goes on along the minus strand of NZ_JBMKIC010000003.1, from coordinate 238,923 downwards.
AACAGTTTGAACAGTTAAAAGAGGATTACGCCTGGTCACAGCAAGTGCAGCGCGAAGCGCGTCAGCAGGCGTTTGCCCTGACGGAAGTGGTGCAACGTCGCGCGCACTTCGGCTACTCCGATTCAGCAGAAATGCTGAGCGGGAACAGCGATCTTAATGAAAAGCTGCGCCAGCGCCTTGAGCAGGCGGAAGCGGAACGTACGCGCGCGCGCGAAGCGATGCGTACTCACGCCGCACAGCTGAGCCAGTACAGTCAGGTGATGGCGTCGTTGAAAAGCTCCTTCGACACCAAGAAAGAGCTGTTAAACGACCTGCATAAAGAGTTGCAGGACATTGGCGTGCGCGCCGGCAGCGGTGCAGAAGAGCGGGCACGTATTCGCCGCGATGAGCTGCATGCTCAGCTCAGCAACAACCGTGCGCGTCGTAATCAGCTGGAAAAAGCGCTGACCTTCTGTGAAGCGGAGATGGACAACCTGACGCGTCGCCTGCGCAAGCTGGAACGTGACTATCACGAGATGCGCGAGCAGGTTGTGACCGCGAAAGCGGGCTGGTGCGCGGTGATGCGCATGGTGAAAGACAACAACGTGGAGCGTCGTCTGCACCGCCGCGAGCTGGCGTATCTGTCGGCCGATGAACTGCGTTCTATGTCGGATAAGGCGCTGGGCGCGCTGCGTCTGGCGGTGGCGGATAACGAACACCTGCGCGACGTGCTGCGCATGTCCGAAGATCCGAAGCGTCCTGAGCGCAAAATCCAGTTCTTCGTGGCGGTGTATCAGCACTTGCGCGAGCGTATCCGTCAGGACATTATCCGTACCGACGATCCGGTTGAAGCGATCGAACAGATGGAGATCGAGCTGGGCCGTCTGACGGAAGAGCTGACCTCCCGCGAGCAAAAGTTGGCAATCAGCTCCCGCAGCGTGGCGAATATTATTCGTAAAACCATTCAGCGCGAGCAGAACCGTATCCGTCAGCTGAACCAGGGCCTGCAAAGCGTGTCGTTTGGCCAGGTCAACAGCGTGAGGCTGAACGTGAACGTGCGTGAGGCGCACTCCACGCTGCTGGACGTGTTGTCTGAACAGCATGAGCAGCACCAGGATCTGTTCAACAGTAACCGCCTGACCTTCTCCGAAGCGCTGGCGAAGCTGTATCAGCGTCTGAATCCGCAGATTGACATGGGCCAGCGTACGCCGCAAACCATCGGCGAGGAGCTGCTGGACTACCGCAACTATCTGGAAATGGAAGTTGAGGTTAACCGTGGCTCAGACGGCTGGCTGCGCGCGGAATCCGGTGCGCTCTCTACCGGTGAAGCCATCGGTACCGGTATGTCGATTCTGGTGATGGTGGTGCAGAGCTGGGAAGATGAAGCGCGTCGTCTGCGCGGCAAAGACATCTCTCCATGTCGTCTGCTGTTCCTCGATGAAGCCGCGCGTCTCGACGCCCGCTCCATCGCCACGCTGTTTGAGCTTTGCGAGCGACTCGATATGCAGCTCATCATCGCGGCGCCGGAAAACATCAGTCCGGAAAAAGGGACAACCTATAAGCTGGTGCGTAAGGTGTTCCAGAACAGTGAACACGTGCACGTCGTGGGCCTGCGTGGTTTCGCCCCGCAGCCACCGGAGTCATTACCGGGCACGGCTGACGCCTCTTAACCTGGGGTGCGACAAATAGCGGCGCTCATGCGCCGCTTTTTTTATTCACTTAACTTGTGTTCAGGGCTGCGTTATCTTTAAACTTCTTTACATAAGGCAAGGCAGCAGCGTGTATGCCTTTCTATACTGAAGGAAAGCTCCAGAATACTGGGCATGTCGTGAAAAACAGGGGGCAAGGGATGTTGCTTAAGAAGAATCGTGGTCGTCAGCTGTCTGCGCTGAGTTTGTGCCTGACAGTGATGTTTGCTCCACTGTTTACCGCTCAGGCCGATGAGCCTGAAATTGTACCGACTGACAGCTCCGCGACGATGGGCGCGCAGCCGACGTCACTGTCACAACCGCTGGATCAGTCTCCGGCAACGGCCATCATGGCCGGCATTAAACCGCTGCCGGAAGGCATCGATACTGGATCATTACGTCAGCAGCTTATGACCGGGCTGCCCTCGGGCTATACTCCCGCTTATATTAACCAGCTCACGCTGCTTTACGCTGCGCGCGATATGAAACCGATGTGGGAAAATCGCGAGGCTGTACGTGCCTTCCAGCAGCAGCTGGCTGAAGTGGCGATTGCAGGTTTTCAGCCGCAGTTCACGACCTGGGTTGAACTCCTGACCGATCCTGCCGTGACCGGACAAGCGCGTGACGTGGTGCTGTCTGATGCCATGATGGGCTACTTACAGTTTGTTGCGGGGATTTCGGTGAACGGCAACCGCTGGTTATACAGCAGTAAGCCGTACAAGCTGGCGACGCCTGCGCTGTCCGTCATTAACCAGTGGCAGCTGTCGCTGGACAACGGCGAACTGCCGCGCTTTATCGCAAGCCTTGCGCCTGCCCATCCGCAGTATGCCACGATGCATCAGTCGCTTCTTGAGCTGGTTGCGGATTCCCGCCCGTGGCCTCAGCTGCGCGGCACCACAACGCTGCGTCCGGGGCAGTGGAGTAGCGATGTGCCTGCGATCCGCGAAATTATGAAACGCTCCGGCATTCTCGACAGCGGCCCTAAAATTGCGCTGCCCGGTGACGAGACGCAAAATGCGGTCGTCAGCCCGTCGGCGCCGGTAAAAGAGAAAACCGCCGTTGCGTTGAGCAATAAGCCCGCCGCTTACGATCGCGAGCTGGTCGCCGCAGTGAAGCAGTTCCAGGCCGCGCAGGGGCTGGGCGCTGACGGCGTGATTGGTCCATCTACTCGCGACTGGCTGAACGTCTCTCCGGCCCAGCGGGCTGGAGTGCTGGCGTTGAATATCCAGCGCTTGCGCTTGCTGCCGGGCACGTTATCCACCGGCATTATGGTCAACATTCCGGCGTACTCCCTGGTCTACTATCAGGACGGTAGTGAAGTGCTGGCGTCCCGCGTGATTGTCGGCCGACCTGACCGTAAAACGCCAATGATGAGCAGCGCGCTGAATAACGTGGTGGTTAACCCGCCGTGGAACGTGCCGCCGACGCTGGCGCGCAAAGATATTCTGCCTAAGGTCTGGAATGACCCGGGTTATCTGGAGCGACATAACTATACGGTGATGCGTGGCTGGAACAGCAAAGAAGCGATTGACCCCTGGATGGTGGACTGGTCAACGATTACGCCTTCGAACCTGCCGTTCCGTTTCCAGCAGGCACCGGGCGCACATAACTCGCTGGGACGTTACAAATTCAATATGCCAAGTTCGGACGCAATCTATCTGCATGATACCCCGAACCATAATTTGTTCCAGAAAGACGCACGCGCGCTCAGCTCGGGCTGTGTCCGCGTGAACAAGGCCTCTGAGCTGGCGAATATGCTGTTGCAGGATGCAGGCTGGAACGATACGCGGATATCAGATGCGCTGAAGCAGGGAGATACGCGTTATGTCAATATCCGCCACAATATTCCGGTCAATCTTTACTATCTGACGGCGTTTGTAGGGGCAGACGGACGTACCCAGTATCGTACAGATATTTACAATTATGATCTGACAGCGCGATCCGGCGCACAAATTTTGCCAAAAGCGGAACAATTAATCAGGTAAATGAAGTAGTTCGGTAAAAATGATTGTCGTAAGTTATGGTGAATATGAGGCGATCTGGCTGCAAGCCGCGTATTTACTGGGGTTGGGCGCCTTGACGTAACAGGTTTTGCCAGTTATGGTGCCCTTCGTGCGCTAAGCATATTGACAATTTCTTTTACCTGTAGACCTGATTATCATGGACAAATTTGACGCTAATCGCCGCAAATTGCTGGCGTTAGGTGGCGTTGCGCTGGGCGCAGCAGCCATCCTTCCGACGCCAGCATTTGCCACCCTCTCGACACCTCGTCCGCGTATTTTAACGCTCAACAATCTGCATACTGGTGAGACGCTTAAAGCGGAATTTTTCGATGGCAGAGGCTATATTCAGGATGAATTAGCAAGACTCAACCATTTTTTCCGTGATTTCCGCGCGAATAAAATCAAAGCCATCGACCCTGGATTATTCGATCAGCTTTACCGCTTGCAGGGACTGCTAGGGACCAAAAGGCCGGTGCAGCTCATCTCTGGCTATCGCTCTCTGGATACCAACAATGAACTGCGTGCCCACAGCCGTGGGGTAGCGAAAAAAAGCTATCACACCAAAGGGCAGGCGATGGATTTCCATATTGAGGGCGTTTCGTTAGCCAATATTCGCAAAGCGGCGTTATCTATGCGCGCAGGTGGTGTAGGATACTACCCACGTAGCAACTTTGTGCATATTGATACCGGGCCGGTTCGGCACTGGTAATAACGAAACACAGGAGCAGTATGAACTATCGTATTATTCCGGTTACCGCGTTCTCACAGAACTGTTCATTGATCTGGTGTGAACAAACTAAACTGGCCGCGCTTGTTGATCCCGGTGGCGACGCTGAGACAATCAAGCAGGAAGTCGCTGCCAGCGGTGTAACGCTGATGCAGATTTTACTCACCCATGGCCATCTCGACCATTTGGGTGCAGCGGCTGAACTGGCTGAATACTACGGTGTGCCGATTATCGGCCCGGAAAAAGAAGATGAGTTCTGGCTACAGGGATTACCTGCTCAAAGCCGTATGTTTGGCCTGGAAGACTGTCAGCCACTGACACCGGACCGCTGGCTGAACGAAGACGATCGCGTTAACGTAGGGAATGTAACTTTACAGGTGTTGCATTGCCCCGGACATACGCCCGGCCATATTGTCTTCTTTGATGACGTGTCGCGTCTGCTGATTTCCGGTGACGTGATTTTCAAAGGGGGCGTAGGACGCAGTGATTTCCCACGCGGCGATCACGGTCAGCTGATTCAGTCGATTAAGCAGAAGTTATTACCGTTAGGTGATGATGTGACGTTTATCCCTGGACACGGACCAATGTCAACGCTGGGGGATGAGCGGTTGCATAACCCGTTCCTTCAGGATGAAATGCCTGTCTGGTAAACCCGGTAAAATAAAAAAGCCTGCACGATGCAGGCTTTTTTTTAGGGATGCAGGTTACAGCACCGCGACAATGGCTTCGCACAGCGGCGCCATGTTGTCAGGCGTCATACCTGCAACGTTCACGCGGCCAGATGCAACGGCATACACGCCAAACTCTTCACGCAGGCGCAGCACCTGCTCTTTGGTCAAGCCGCTGAAGGAGAACATGCCGTTCTGCTTGATGATGAAGCTGAAGTCACGGTCAGCGCCTTTCTCAGCCAGCGTGTTCACAAACAGCAGACGCATGCGCTGAATGCGCTGACGCATATCGTTCAGCTCTTGCTCCCAGATGGCGCGCAGCGCATCGTTGCTCAGGATCGTCGCGACCACAGACGCACCGTGTGCCGGTGGGTTGGAGTAGTTAGCGCGGATCACGGACTTCATCTGGCTGAATGCGCGATCGACGGTTGCTTCGTCAGCAGCCACCAGCGTACAGGCGCCGACACGCTCGTTATACAGACCAAAGTTCTTGGAATAGGAGCTTGCGACTATCAACTCCTGATGCACGGCGGCGAATGCACGCAGACCTTCTGCATCTTCTTCCAGACCACGGGCAAAGCCCTGGTAAGCGAAGTCAAACAGCGGCAGCCAGCCTTTTTCAACGGACAGCTTAGCCAGCTGTTCCCACTGCTCAAGCGTAGGATCGATACCGGTTGGGTTATGGCAGCAGCCGTGGAACAGCACCACATCGCCCGCCTGGGCTTCGCTCAGGCTGGCCAGCAGGCCGTCGAAATCCAGCGCGTGGCTGGCTGCGTCGTAGTAGGCGTATTCACGCACTTCCAGACCCGCAGAATTAAACACGCTCTTATGGTTCGGCCAGCTTGGATTGCTTACCCACACACGCTTCACAGAAGTGTTTTTCGCCAGGAAATCTGCCGCCACGCGCAGTGCGCCGGTACCGCCTGGGGTCTGCGCCGTGCGGGCGCGTTTTTCGCTCACAATGGTGCTGCCTTTGCCGAACAGCAGCTCCTGGGTGCAGCGACCAAATTCAGGGATACCATCAATACCGAGGTAGTTTTTGGTGGTTTCGTTTTCCAGCAGATACTGCTCAGCTTTTTTGACGCTGGTCAGTACCGGAGTTTTGCCGGTTTCATCTTTATATACACCAATACCCAGGTTGATTTTTCCAGGGCGGTCGTCGGCGCGAAACAGATCGGCCAGGCCCAGAATTGGGTCGGCAGGAGCGGCAGTAATGTTCTCAAACATGACGAAGTTCCATTGTGATTACAGAAGTGAAATCCGCTATCAGGTTAACGGTAGATTTACAAAATGCCAACCGTTTGCGACGAAAAGCGTGCGGCTTTTCAAAAGTCGCTATTATTTTCTCTCAGGAATAAAAAAACAGGGCCGAAGCCCTGTTCATTAAGCATATAACAACGAGGTGTGCTGATTAGAACTGGTAAACCAGACCCAGAGCCACGATGTCGTCGTTGTTGATGCCCAGCTTGTTGTCGTCTTTCAGCTGGTTGATCTGATAGTCAACATAGGTAGACATGTTTTTGTTGAAGTAGTATGTCGCACCAACGTCGATGTAGTTGATGTAGTCTTCGTCACCGATACCTTCTACGTCTTTCGCTTTAGATTTGTAGTAAGCGATGGATGGACGCAGACCGAAGTCGAACTGGTACTGAGCGACGACAGAGAAGTCCTGAGACTTGTTAGCGAAACCACGGCTGCCCAGACGCGCTGCGTTACGCATTTCGCCATAAATAGCTGCCAGGTAGATGTTGTTCGCGTCATATTTCAGGCCGGTTGCCCACTGTTCAGCTTTGTCGCCTTTACCCCATTCCAGCGTCTGCTGGTTGTTGGTACGGTCAGCGGCGCCATAAGCACCCACAATGCCGAAGCCTTCGAAATCATAGCTCAGTGAGGTTGCCCAGCCGTCGCCGTTGGAACGTACTGCATCAGTACGCTCGTTTTTGCCCAGGTACTGAACACCAAAGTTCAGACCGTCAACCAGGCCGAAGAAGTTGCTGTTACGGTACGTCGCCAGGCCACCGGTACGGCCAGAGAAGAAGTTATCGCTCGCGCCGGTGTCGCCACCGAACTCAGGGAGCATATCGGTGATGCCGATTGCATCATAGACCAGACCGTAGTTACGACCGTAGTCGAAGGAGCCTGCGTCACCGAATTTCAGACCTGCGAATGCCAGACGGGTTTTGTTGCCGTTCTGTGCATCGCCACCTTCAGAGTTGTTACCCTGGAAGTTGTATTCCCACTGACCGTAGCCAGTCAGCTGATCGTTGATCTGAGTTTCGCCTTTGAAGCCCAGACGTGCGTAAGTGTTGTCGCCATCGTTGCTGTCATTATCGGAAAAGTAATGCAGGCCGACTGCTTTCCCGTAAAGATCTAATTTGTTGCCGTCTTTGTTATAGATTTCAGCAGCGTTTGCTGCACCGGCTACCAGCAGGGCAGGGACTACCACTGCCAGGATATTGCGCTTCATCATTATTTATTACCCTCATTGGTTTTTTTATGACACTCGCCACTGCCGTCAATAAATTCTGTCAATAAATATTTCCGGAACTATTGATGAGAGTTAGGTGTCTTTATGTGTCTGACAGGCATCTTTCCATTCATAGAACCGTTTCGCTACACTGAAAGTGCTACAATCTTCAAAATTCAGTTACCAAAAGAAAATATATGTAACTAAATATGTATTTTTGGGAACTTTGTGAAGCACCTCAAACTTCAGCGCTTTCTGGTGAATTAAACCTCCGCTTTATTCTTATATATATGATTTCCTTATGTTTAATTTAGCTAAAGGCCTTTCGTATAAACAGAAGTTAAACGGCTCATTTTTTCTTATAATCGACAAAAGCCATCCAGATGGCTGTGAGGGTGGTTGTTTTTTGTGCTATTGCGTAAGGATTGTATTAAGCGCCATAAAAATGGAGTTAATTTTTTATCTCAGGGTATTTCGTGGAAACAAAACGTAACAGGTAGAGGTAATCGCGGGGTTGTGGTTTAAAGACGCTTACTTTTGACTGACGAAAACTGACATTGCAGGATAAAATAATGGCCAGCATTTGCTGGCCATTAAGGATTTGGTCGGTTAGAAACTTGCGTTACGCGGTGTGCGTGGGAACGGAATCACATCACGTACGTTCTGAACACCTGTTACGTAAGCAATCAGACGTTCAAAGCCCAGGCCAAAGCCGGAGTGCGGGACGGTGCCGTAGCGACGGAGATCGCGATACCAGCTGTAGTCCGCCGGGTTCAGACCCATCTCCTGCATACGCGCGTCCAGCACATCCAGTCGCTCTTCACGCTGGGAGCCACCGATAATCTCACCGATGCCCGGCGCCAGCACGTCCATCGCGGCAACGGTTTTACCGTCTTCGTTAAGGCGCATATAGAACGCCTTAATGTCTTTCGGATAATTTTTCACCACAACCGGTGCTTTGAAGTGCTTCTCTGCCAGATAACGTTCGTGCTCGGAGGAGAGATCCACGCCCCAGTAAACCGGGTTTTCGAATTTCTCACCGCATTTTTCCAGGATAGCGACCGCGTCGGTGTAATCCACCTGCGCGAAGTCTGCGGAGACGAAGCGCTCAAGACGGGCGATGGCGTCGTTATCGACACGCTCAGCGAAGAATTTCATGTCGTCTGCGCGCTCTTCGAGAACCGCTTTGAACACGTATTTCAGCATCGCTTCTGCCAGGCCTGCCACGTCATTCAGATCGGCAAAGGCCACTTCCGGCTCCAGCATCCAGAATTCCGCCAGGTGACGGCTGGTGTTGGAGTTTTCCGCACGGAAGGTTGGGCCGAAGGTATAGATCTTAGACAGCGCACAGGCGTAGGTTTCGCCGTTCAGCTGGCCAGAAACCGTCAGGAAGGCTTCTTTACCAAAGAAGTCTTTGTCGTAATCCACTTTACCTTCCGGCGTACGCGGCAGGTTTTCCATATCCAGCGTTGAAACGCGGAACATTTCACCTGCGCCTTCGGTATCGGATGCCGTGATCAGCGGAGTAGAAACCCAGAAGTAACCCTGCTCGTCAAAGAAGCGATGCAGCGCCTGCGCCAGCGTATGACGCACGCGGGCAACCGCACCAATCAGGTTGGTGCGCGGACGCAGGTGCGCAACTTCACGCAGATATTCGATGCTGTGACGCTTTGCAGCCATCGGATAGGTGTCCGGATCTTCAACCCAGCCGGTCACTTCCACCGAGGTCGCCTGAATTTCGTAGCTCTGACCCTGGCCCGGAGAGGCCACCACAACACCGGTGACGATCACGGAACAGCCGGTTGTCAGGTGCAGAACGTCATCATTGTAATTGGGCAGAGAATTATTAATGACGGCCTGTACAGGATCAAAGCAGGAACCGTCATAGACGGCGAGGAAGGAGATGCCAGCTTTAGAATCTCGGCGAGTACGCACCCATCCGCGCACGGTGACCTCCTGGTCAACGGCGACACGGCCCTGGAGTACGTCGGCTACAGGCACAACGCTCATAATATTCTCTCTGTTAATAGTCGGAAAAAATAAACACTTGTCCGCCCTTATAGGGGGGATATCTATGTTACCTGCCATCCGCTATCAGACAAGTAAATTTCACCGTCTTGAGAGAAGAAATAAGAAATAAATAAGAGAAGGGGAGCCATGAAGGCTCCCCCGAAGCCGTTAACTGGCTTTTTTAACCTGAGGCAGATCGAAGGCTTTACGTAATGCGCGGACAAACGCTTTGTCATGGCAGATGGTTTTGCCAGGGCTGTCGGAGAGCTTCGCGACCGGCTTACCGTTACATTCCACCAGTTTTATGACGATGTTCAGTGGTTTCACCTGAGGGATATCACAGGTTAACCGCGTACCAATCCCGAAACTCAGGTTCACCCGCGATGAGAAATGGCGATAAAGGTCGACGGCTTTTGCCAGGTCAAGGTTATCGGAGAAGACCAGCACCTTACTCATTGGGTCGATACCCAGCTTTTCGTAATGGGCGATGGCTTTCTCACCCCATTCAACCGGGTCCCCGGAATCATGGCGTAACCCCTGGTAGCGTTCGGCAAACTCAGGGCCAAAGTCGCGCAGGAATGCGTCCATGGTAATGCAGTCGGTAAGGGCAATACCCAGCCGATCCGGGTATTCCTCTAGCCACGCGGCGAGGGCGGCGCGCTGGCTGTTGGCAAGGTCAGGGCTGATCTGCTGGTGCGCCTGGAACCATTCGTGCGCCTGGGTGCCCATCGGCGTTAAATCAAGGCGACGTGCCAGATCGTAGTTACTGGTGCCAACGAACCACGGCTCCTGTTGCAGACGTCTGACAATGGCTTCCTGAACCCCGCGAGAGAAGCGGCGGCGCGTGCCAAAGTCCATCAGACGGAAGCGGGACATATCCAGCCCTTCGGTCAGTCTGGAAAACTCAACGAGTTTATTCTCCAGAGCGGCGACCGCCTGCGTCACACCGGTTTCAGGGGAGCGATAGCGGTGGGCCAGCTCGCTGATCACGGCCAGAAGCGGCACTTCCCACATGATCACCTCGCGCCACGGGCCGGTCAGACGAATGACCAGCTTGCCGTTATCATTGGTGACGGTGACCTGTTCCGGCTTATAGCGGAACTCACGCAGCCAGTTCAGATAGTCCGCTTTAAAGAAAGGCAGGCCTGAAAGCCACTGATATTCGTCATCGGTGAGCGCCAGATGCTGCATGGCCTCGACCTGTTCACGAATGGAATCTGCGTAGATACCCAGCAAGTCGTCACCCCGGCAGCGAAATTCCGCCGCAACATGGACATCATGATAGTGGTGAAACACGGCTTGCTGCATATGCAGCTTGTACGCGTCGGTATCCAGCAACGTATGCAGAACCGGAGAAGCGAATTGAGTCATAGGTGCGCTGTAGCATCCTCTCACGGGAGCGTTTAGTACAATAAACAACTCCGGAGTATACCCTGTTTAGTGATTTATTGAACCCCGATCACAACATAAGCACACTTTATGGTCGAGAGCATTTCGTGCCCCGTGTTATAAAAATGTAGCTAAAAAGGGCGTTGTGCCTGAAAAGATGAACATTCTGCATAGCGCGTTTTACACAACAGGAATATATTGAATCGTTACTCGACAAACGATGCATAAGGTTTTCTATGACACAACAGCCACAAGCTAAATACCGCCACGACTACCGTGCGCCGGAATACCTGATAAGCGATATCGATCTGACTTTCGACCTGGATGCCACAAAAACCGTCGTGACGGCGGTAAGCCAGGTGACGCGCCAGAGCGCGACAGCCGTGCCGCTGCGTCTGGATGGTGAAGACCTGACGCTGGTTTCCCTGCATATTAACGATGAAGCCTGGTCAGACTATAAAGAAGAAGGCAACCAGCTGGTCATCGACAACCTGCCGGAACGCTTTACCCTGCGCATCGTGAATGAAATTAGCCCTGCCGCCAATACCGCGCTGGAAGGGCTTTACCAGTCAGGCGTAGCCCTGTGTACCCAGTGTGAAGCCGAAGGTTTCCGCCACATTACCTGGTATCTTGATCGCCCGGACGTCCTGGCGCGCTTTACCACCAAAATTATTGCCGACAAAACGCTGTACCCGTACCTGCTCTCCAACGGCAACCGGATTGGCGAGGGGGAACTGGAGAATGGCCGTCACTGGGTACAGTGGCAGGATCCGTTCCCTAAACCCTGCTATCTGTTTGCGCTGGTAGCGGGAGATTTCGATGTTCTTCGCGACACCTTTAAAACGCGCTCTGGCCGTGAAGTCGCGCTGGAGCTGTTCGTGGACCGTGGCAACCTTGACCGCGCACCGTGGGCAATGACCTCTCTCATCAACTCCATGAAGTGGGATGAAACGCGCTTTGGTCTCGAATATGACCTCGATATCTATATGATTGTTGCTGTCGATTTCTTCAACATGGGCGCGATGGAGAATAAAGGTCTTAACATCTTTAACTCCAAATACGTGCTGGCGCGTACCGATACCGCCACGGATAAAGATTACCTCGATATCGAACGCGTTATCGGCCACGAATATTTTCACAACTGGACCGGGAACCGCGTCACCTGTCGCGACTGGTTCCAGCTGAGCCTGAAAGAGGGCTTAACCGTCTTCCGCGATCAGGAGTTCAGCTCCGATCTGGGATCGCGGGCGGTGAACCGCATCAACAACGTGCGCACTATGCGTGGTCTGCAATTTGCAGAAGATGCCAGCCCAATGGCCCACCCGATCCGCCCGGATAAAGTCATTGAGATGAATAACTTCTACACCCTGACGGTGTATGAAAAAGGCGCTGAAATTATCCGCATGATCCACACCCTGCTGGGCGAAGAGAATTTCCAGAAAGGGATGCAGCTTTACTTCGAGCGTCACGACGGCAGTGCGGCCACCTGCGACGATTTCGTCCAGGCGATGGAGGACGCCTCTAACGTGGATCTGTCTCATTTCCGCCGCTGGTACAGCCAGACCGGTACGCCGATCGTGACGGTCAAAGACGACTACAACCCGGAAACCGAGCAGTACACGCTGACCATCAGCCAGCGCACGCCGCCAACGGCCGAGCAGGAAGAGAAACATCCGCTGCACATTCCGTTCAGCGTTGAGCTGTACGACAACGAAGGCAACGTGATCCCGTTACAGAAGGGCGGTCACCCGGTGCATAACGTGCTGAACGTGACCCAGGCAGAGCAGACCTTTATCTTCGATAACGTCTATTTCCAGCCCGTTCCCGCCCTGCTGTGCGAATTCTCCGCGCCGGTGAAACTCGAATACAAGTGGAGCGATCAGCAGCTGACGTTCCTGATGCGTCACGCGCGCAACGATTTCTCGCGCTGGGATGCGGCACAAAGTCTGCTGGCGACCTACATCAAGCTGAACGTCAACCGTTACCAGCAGGGCCAGCCGTTGACGCTGCCGGTTCATGTGGCAGACGCGTTCCGTGCCATCCTGCTGGATGAGAACATTGACCCGGCGCTGGCGGCTGAAATTTTAACGCTGCCGTCTGCGACTGAAATCGCCGAGCTGTTTGACATCATTGATCCGATTGCCATCGTCGCCGTGCGTGAAGCGCTGACCCGCACGCTGGCGACCGAACTGGCAGATGAGTTCCTCGCCATTTACAACGCCAACAAGCTGGACGCGTATCGGGTGGAACATGCGGATATCGGTAAACGTTCCCTGCGCAATACCTGCCTGCGCTATCTGGCGTTTGGTGAGGCAGAGCTGGCGAACACGCTGGTCAGCAAGCAGTACCACGAAGCCGATAACATGACGGATGCCCTGGCCGCGCTGGCTGCAAGCGTTGCCGCCGAGCTGCCGTGCCGCGATGCGCTGATGCAGGAGTACGACGACAAGTGGTATCAGGATGGTCTGGTGATGGACAAGTGGTTCATCCTTCAGGCCACCAGTCCGGCAGCCGATGTACTCAGCAAAGTACGTAGCCTGCTGAAGCACCGTTCGTTCACCATGAGCAACCCGAACCGCGTCCGCTCTCTGATTGGTGCCTTCGCCAGCAGCAACCCGGCCGCGTTCCATGCCGAAGACGGCAGCGGTTATCAGTTCATGGTTGAAATGCTGACCGAGCTGAACAGCCGTAACCCGCAGGTGGCGTCTCGTCTGATTGAGCCGCTGATCCGCCTGAAACGTTACGATGCGCAGCGTCAGGCGAAAATGCGCGCCGCGCTTGAGCAGCTGAAAGGGCTGGAAAATCTGTCTGGCGATCTGTACGAGAAGATTGCTAAGGCCTTAGCGTAATAAAAAATTGCCCGGTGGGCAGGTAAAAGCAAAACGGCAACCTCGGTTGCCGTTTTTTAGTTTTTTCTCCCTCTCCCTGTGGGAGAGGGCCGGGGTGCGGGCATCAGGCATTAGCTTTAATCAACACCCGTTCACTTACCCCACGCTTCATCACCCGATCCAGCACTTCGGCTTCCAGCTCCCCCAGTCGGGCCGATCCCACGCGGCGAGGACGCGGAATATCTACCGTCAGATCCAGACCAATTTTACCTTCTTCTATTAACAGCACCCTGTCTGCCATTGCCACGGCTTCACTGACATCATGCGTCACCAGCAGCACCGTAAAGCCGTGAGTCTGCCATAGGGTTTCAATCAGATCCTGCATTTCGATCCGCGTCAGGGCATCAAGCGCGCCGAGCGGTTCATCAAGCAGCAGCAGGCCGGGACGATGAATCAGCGCGCGTGCCTGCGCTACGCGCTGCTTTTGTCCACCCGACAGGGCCGCAGGCCACTCTCCCGCGCGATTCTCCAGCCCTACCGCAGCGAGTGCCTGCCGGGCGTCCTCCCGCCAGATGCCCTTCAGGCCCAGCCCGACGTTATCCATCACCGTTTTCCACGGCAGCAGACGCGCATCCTGAAACATCATGCGCGTATCATCCTGAATCGTGGCCAGCGGCGTAGTGCCTGCCAGAATGTCACCGCTGTTTGGCGCTTCCAGCCCGGCTAAAAGACGCAGCAGGGTACTCTTGCCGCCACCGCTGCGGCCGACAACGGCAACAAACTGTCCGGCAGGAATATGCAGATCCAGTGCATTCAGAATGGTGTTGTCGCCGTAGCGTTTGGTCACGCCGTTCAGCAGTAACGGTGTTCCCTGGTTCAGTCGTGCAGTATTCATGCTTTCGCCTCCTGAGCGGTGTAGGCCGGGTTCCAGCGCAGCCAGCTACGTTCCAGCCACTGGGCGCTGACGTCCGCAAGTTTGCCGAGCAGGGCATAAAGGATAATGGCAACCACCACCACGTCCGTTTGCAGGAACTCGCGGGCGTTCATCGCCAGATAACCAATGCCGGAGTTAGCCGAAATGGTTTCCGCCACGATCAGGGTTAGCCACATCAGGCCGAGCGCAAAACGCACCCCAACCATAATGGAGGGCAGGGCGCCCGGCAGGATCACATGGGTAAACAGGGCAAAACCTGACAGGCCATAGCTGCGGGCCATCTCAACCAGACCGCGATCGATATTGCGGATCCCATGCCAGGTATTGATATAAATCGGGAATAACGTTCCCAGCGCCACGAGGAAAATTTTGGCGCTCTCATCAATGCCAAACCACAAAATAACCAGTGGGATAAGCGCCAGATGCGGCACGTTACGCAGCATCTGAACGGAGGTATCCAGCAGCCGCTCACCCCAGCGGGACAGGCCGCTGATCAGCCCCAGCGTCAGGCCGATGCTTCCGCCAATCGAAAAACCGATTACCGCGCGCCAGGAGCTGATGGCAAGATGTTGCCACAGCTCACCGCTGGCGCTGAGCGACCAGAACGCTTCCACAACGCCCTCCGGAGAGGGCAAAATGCGGCTCGACAGCCAGCCAGTTGAAGACGCCAGTTGCCAGACGAGGACAATGCCGACGGGCAGAAACCACGGCGCGGCGCGCAGTAGCCATTTTTGTGCGGTTGCAGACATGGTGGCTCCTTAGCTTTGCGCGACTTTTCTCGGGATAAACGCGTTCGCCACGGCTTCGCCCTGCAACTGAAGCTGGCGTGGCTGCGGAATTTCCGGGATAGCGACATCCAGGTGCGGGAACAGCAGTTCCCCCACCTTGTACGCCTCCTCCAGATGCGGATAGCCAGACAGGATAAAGCTGTCGATCCCCAGCGCCGCGTATTCATTAATGCGTGCCGCTACGGTTGGACCGTCGCCGACCAGCGCCGTGCCGGCGCCGCCGCGCACCAGACCCACCCCGGCCCACAGGTTCGGGCTGATCTCAAGATTTTCACGCTTGCCGTTGTGCAGGGAGGCCATCCGGTGCTGGCCCACGGAGTCGGTTTTGGCAAACGCCGCCTGTGCTTTGGCGATAGTGTCGTCGTCCAGATGAGCGATCAGACGGTCGGCGGCTTGCCAGGCCTCGTCGTTGGTTTCGCGGACGATCACGTGCAGGCGAATACCAAAGCGTACCGTACGGCCATGCTCTGCGGCTTTAGCGCGTACCTGAGCAATTTTCTCTTTCACCAGCTCCGGTGGCTCGCCCCAGGTCAGATAGAGATCGACCTGCTCAGCCGCCAGCTCCTGCGCCACGTCCGACGATCCGCCAAAATAGAGGGGAGGGCGCGGCTGCTGTAACGGCGGGAAGTAGAGCTGCGCATCGCGAACGTGGATATGTTTCCCTTCGAAGGTGACGGTTTCCCCTTCCAGCAGACGTCGCCAGACGCGGGTGAACTCTGCGGAGACTTCATAGCGTTCGGTATGATCGAGGAAAACGCCATCCCCCGCCAGCTCCTGCGGATCGCTGCCCGTCACAAGGTTGAACAGCGCACGGCCGTTGGAAAGCCTGTCCAGCGTTGCCGCCTGACGCGCCGCGACGGTGGGCGACACCACGCTCGGGCGCAAGGCTACCAGGAATTTCAGGCGCTGGGTGACGGGGATCATTGACGCGGCAACCAGCCACGCATCCTCACATGAACGGCCCGTCGGGATCAGCACCCCGGTAAAACCGATGCGGTCTGCCGCCTGGGCGATCTGCTGTAGGTAGCCGTGATCGACCGGGCGGGCGCCTTCTTCTGTGCCAAGATAGTGTCCATCACCGTGGGTGGGTAAAAACCAGAAAAGATTCAGACTCATGATTTTTTTCCTTCAATGCCAGCGGGTTGCCAGATGCGTTCGCGAATATTCACCTGCTTTGGAACCAGGCGGTTTTGATAAAAGAGGTCTGCCGTTTGCTGCTGGAGAGCGGCAACGTGGGCGTCAACCGGCGCTATGGTGGTGGGAGGACGGTGGTCAAGATAGGTGGCGATCACCGGTTCAGGCAGGCCCATGGTTTTTGCCAGCAGCGTGATGCTCTGCTGACGCTGGCTTTGGGTCAGCGCATCGGCCTGAGAGAAGGTATCCAGCACCTGCTGAATAAATGCGCTATTTTTCTCAGCGTAAGGACGTGCCGCCAGGTAGAACGAACCGGTCTGCTTCAGGGTGGTGCCGTCTTTCAGCACCCGCACACCGCCCTGCAACAGTGCGGCGGAGTAATACGGATCCCAGATAGCCCAGGCATCAACATTTTTTTGCTGAAACGCCGCGCGCGCATCGGCAGGCGTCAGGTAAACGGGCTGGATATCGGTGAATTTAAGGCCGGCCTCCTGCAAAGCGCGCAGCAGCAGGTTGTGCGAGCTGGAACCTTTCTGGAAAGCAACCTTGTGGCCTTTAAGATCGGCGACGCTTTTGAGCTCGCTGTTTTCCGGCACAAGGATCACCTCTGCCTTCGGCTTGGCGGGCTCAACGCCAACGTAAACCAGATCCGCCCCGGCAGCCTGCGCAAAGATCGGCGGGATATCGCCGGTGCTGCCTAAATCAATACTCCCGACGTTCAGCGCCTCCAGCATCTGTGGTCCGGCAGGGAACTCGACCCATGAGAATTTGGTCTCCGGGAAACGCTTCTCCAGCAACGCATGGCTTTTCGCCAGCACCATGCTGACGCTGCCTTTCTGATAACCGATACGCAGGCTCTCCGGCGCTTTCTCCGTCGCCTGAGCCAGCGACGCCACTGCCAGCAGACCTGCCAGCCCGATACGGGTAACTGTTTTAAACATGCGCCACTCCTTGTGATTGATGAAATGCCGCCGCGTGGCGATCCCGACGGTTCAGGGCGTGCCAGAAGGTTTCAAGCGCGCTGTCGAGGCGGGTTTGCAGATTCGGCGTGAAATGCGGTTTATGCTGGTAGTCGATTACCTGTGAGTCGTCAGCGAAGACGCCATGCAGGATCTCCTGTGCTTTCAGCGCGTTCAGAACCGGCTTGAGGGCATAATCCACCGCCAGTAAATGGGCTACCGTACCGCCTGTGGCCAGCGGCAGGACGACCTTACCGTCCAGCGCACGTTCGGGCAGCAGATCGAGGAGCGTTTTCAGTGCGCCGGAAAAAGAAGCTTTATAAATCGGTGTCGCGACGACCAGCCCGTCAGCACTCTTAAGCTGTTCGATCAGGGTTTTCAGCGCCGGGCTGTCGAAACGGGCGTAGAGCAGATCTTCAGGCGCGAAATTGTGCAAATTCCAGTGACACACTTCGACATCCAGAGCATTAAGCTTTTCGCGAGCGTATTCCAGCAGTGCGCTGGAGCGAGAGGGGAAGCGGGGGCTTCCGGCCAGGGTAATGACGCGCATGGTTGCTCCTTATAACTAATTGTTTGCTTTTATCTAACATTCATAACAATTTTCAGGAGTGTGACATTGCGTGGTTATTCCACTAAATGATTTATCCTCAGGATGAATGCAGAAAAATGCATAAGAAGCGAACCGATAAGTAAACGATTGCGTTTTACGTGGCTTTTTTTGCCACAGGTCAATTCCCTTTCCGGGCGGGATCGCACATAATCCCCTCCCGGTTTGCACACCGGGAATCCAGGAGAGTTCATGTACTACCCCTTCGTTCGTAAAGCCCTTTTCCAGCTCGATCCTGAGCGCGCTCATGAATTTACATTTCAGCAGTTACGCCGTATTACAGGAACGCCTCTGGCCGCGCTGGTGCGTCAAAACGTGCCGGAAAAACCAGTTCAGTGCATGGGCCTGACTTTCAAAAATCCACTGGGCCTGGCGGCCGGTCTGGACAAAAATGGCGAATGCATTGATGCACTCGGTGCGATGGGCTTTGGCTCGATCGAAATCGGGACGGTAACGCCGCGTCCGCAGCCGGGAAATGACAAGCCACGTCTGTTTCGCCTGGTTGAAGCCGAAGGGCTGATCAACCGCATGGGCTTTAATAACCTTGGCGTCGATCATCTGGTTGAGAACGTTAAGAAAGCCCATTTTGATGGCGTGCTGGGTATAAATATTGGCAAAAATAAAGACACGCCGGTCGAGCAGGGTAAAGATGACTATCTGATTTGTATGGAAAAAGTCTATGCCTATGCCGGTTATATTGCGGTGAATATTTCCTCGCCTAACACCCCAGGGCTGCGTTCATTACAATATGGCGAAGCGCTCGACGATCTTCTTAGCGCCATTAAAAATAAACAAACGGCGCTACAGGCGATCCACCATAAATATGTTCCGGTCGCGGTTAAGATCGCCCCGGATCTTTCGGCAGAAGAATTGATCCAGGTTGCCGACAGTTTAGTTCGCCATAATATTGATGGTGTGATTGCGACCAATACGACACTCGATCGCTCTCTCGTTCAGGGAATGAAAAACTGTGACGAAGCGGGTGGATTAAGTGGCCGTCCGGTACAATTAAAAAGCACCGAAATTATTCGCGCACTCTCCGCGGAATTAAAAGGCCAGCTGCCGATTATTGGCGTGGGTGGCATTGACTCCGTCATCGCTGCACGTGAGAAGATGGCGGCAGGCGCATCGCTGGTGCAAATTTATTCCGGCTTTATTTTTAAAGGGCCGCCGCTGATTAAAGAAATCGTCACGCATATCTAATCTTTTCTCTTAATCAGACAACCAGGGCTTTATTTCCAGCCCTGGTTGTTTTATATTCCGTCATTGTTGCTTATTTAGACATTATAGTCTTTTATTACTAGTGTTATAAGCGAAGCGGCAAACAGGACATTTTTAGTACAGGACGTTTAGGGGACGGGAGAGAAACATGCGAATTAAACCTGACGATAACTGGCGCTGGTATTTTTGTGAAGAGCATGACCGTATGATGCTCGACTTAGCCAACGGCATGTTGTTTCGCTCTCGTTTTGCGCGCCGAATGTTAACGCCAGACGCGTTTGCTCCCTCAGGCTTTTGCGTTGACGATGCCGCGCTCTATTTCTCTTTTGAAGAAAAATGCCGCGATCTCGATCTCTCCAAAGAACAGCGCGCCGAACTGGTATTAAACGCGCTGGTGGCGATCCGTTTCCTGAAACCGCAAATGCCGAAAAGCTGGCATTTCCTTGCGCACGGCATGAGCTGGACCCCGGCTATCGGCGATGCGGCGAGCGTCAATCTGAGCGATACCGAAGAGGAGGTGAATTTGCTGGTGGTTGAACCCGGTGAAAACGCTGCGCTCTGTTTGCTGGCCCAACCCGGCGTGAACATTGCCGGGCGAGTTATGCAGTTAGGTGATGCCATCAAAGTGATGAACGACAGGCTGAAGCCACAGCTGCGCGTTGATTCCTTCAGCCTCGAACAGGCGGTTTAAGCTTCCAGCTGTACGGATGTTTTCGGGACACAGCTACAGCACAGGATCGTGCCGTCACCGCCAATCGCAGATTTCTTCAGGGCACTCACTTCACCATCGACCAGTTTAATGCGACAGCATCCGCAAATCCCCGCGCGACAGGAATACGGTACGCGGATACCCGCCTGTTCCAGTTGTTCCAGTAGCACCTGCTGATTGTTACCACGGATAACTTTGCCTTCCCAGTGAATATCCACCGCGGAAGCGACGTTGGTTACCACGTCAACCATCTCTTCTTCCTGACCTGCGCCATACACCCTGGCAGGCCCTCGGGTAAGGATCTCGATCTCGTCGCCCACGCGGATCACGCCGCTGGAGCGGGGGATCAGGTTCTGGCCGAAGTCGACATCACCTTTATCCTGCGCGGTGCGAAATGACTGCAAGGTTTTTAGCGGTTCACCGGAAGGATGCTTCTGGCCTTTCTCCGGGCTAATGGTGGTGAGAATACAGCGGCTGCACGGTTTCACCACGTCAAAAATAACGCTGCCGATGCGGATGACTTTCCAGGTATCTTCATCCCAGGCCTCCGCTCCGGTCACCACCAGATTCGGGCGAAACTGCTCCATCTGCACGCTGGCTTTGCAACGTTTTTGTAAATCTCGCAGCGAGGCCTCGCTGGTCAGCAGAAAGGGAAAACCATCCGCGAAGGAGAGGGGAACCGCATCGTGGCGCTTCACGCGACGGGTCAGCGCAGGCCCAACCCAGCGCAGCTGAACGTCACGGGAGAAAAAGCCGCTGAGCCACTGGTTAATGTTATCCGGCGCGATACGCGCGGTAAAATGATTGCCCCACACTTCCGTTGGCGCATCAAGCGGCGCAAAATCAGCAAAGCGGATCACGACGCTTGAACCGTCTGGCGCGGTCAAATGCAGCCCGTCATGAAGCGGGGAAGGCGTAAAGCGAACCATCTGCGGGAACTGACGTGCGGTGATAAACGTACCGTCAGGCTCGGTGACCATAAAAATACGATCGAAGGCGAATCCGCTCATATCGGCCAGCGCGTGAGTCACGCCGATACCGCGCATCGATTTCACCGGATGAATAAAAAGCCTGGATAACGTCGCCACTACACACTCCCGCTAAAGAAAATAAGCCTTCAACTTTATGACATACACGCCATATTAGCTATAATGCGCGACAATTTTCTATGAGTAAAAGTGACGATATGAATTCTCTGTTTGCCAGTACGGCCCGTGGGCTGGAAGAGCTGTTAAAAACTGAACTGGAAGCCCTGGGCGCGAAAGAGTGCCGGGTGGTTCAGGGTGGTGTCCATTTTGAGGGCGACACGCGGCTTATTTACCAGAGCCTGATGTGGAGCCGTCTGGCGTCGCGCATCATGCTGCCGATGAA
The DNA here is from genome assembly GCF_049238665.1 of Enterobacter cloacae complex sp. IR5450. Classification (NCBI taxonomy): domain Bacteria; kingdom Pseudomonadati; phylum Pseudomonadota; class Gammaproteobacteria; order Enterobacterales; family Enterobacteriaceae; genus Enterobacter; species Enterobacter cloacae complex sp. IR5450. The sequence goes on along the minus strand of NZ_JBMKIC010000003.1, from coordinate 217,441 downwards.
AGAGTGCAAGGTCTACAGCGATCTTGATCTCTACACCGGCGTACAGATGATCGACTGGACAGAGATCTTCACCCCGGACGCCACCTTTGCGGTGCATTTCAACGGCGTCAACGATGAGATCCGCAACAGCCAGTACGGTGCCCTGCGCGTTAAGGATGCCATTGTGGACTGCTTCACGCGTCGTAATAAAGAACGTCCGAACGTTGACCGTGAAAACCCGGATCTGCGTATCAACGTCTGGCTGAACGGCGATACGGCCAGTATTTCCCTTGATCTGAGCGGCGCAGGCCTGCATCTGCGCGGTTATCGCGATCGCACCGGGATGGCGCCGATCAAAGAAACGCTGGCTGCCGCTATCGTGATGCGCTCCGGATGGCAGCCAGGTACGCCGCTGCTCGATCCGATGTGCGGTTCCGGTACGCTGCTGATTGAAGCCGCGATGCTGGCCACCGACCGTGCGCCAGGGCTGCACCGCGGCCACTGGGGCTTCAAAGGCTGGGCGCAGCACGATGAGGCCATCTGGAAAGAGGTCAAAGACGATGCGCAGACCCGCGCCCGTAAAGGGCTGGCGGAATACACCTCTCACTTTTACGGTTCGGACAGCGATGCACGGGTGATTGAACGTGCGCGCAGCAACGCCCGTCGTGCCGGTATCGGCGAGCTGGTCACCTTCGAGGTGAAAGACGTGGCGAACCTGACCAACCCGTTGCCAAAAGGCCCGTACGGTACGGTGATCAGCAACCCGCCGTATGGTGAGCGTCTGGACAGCGAGCCGGCGCTGATTGCACTGCACAGCCTGCTGGGCCGCAACATGAAAGCGCATTTCGGCGGCTGGAACCTCTCCCTGTTTAGCGCCTCGCCGGAGCTGCTGAGCTGCCTGCAATTGCGTGCCGATCGCCAGTTCAAGGCGAAAAACGGCCCGCTGGACTGCGTGCAGAAAAACTACCATCTGGCAGAGATAGCGGCGGATAGCAAACCGTCAGGCGTGGCGGAAGATTACGCCAACCGCCTGCGCAAAAACCTGAAGAAATTTGAGAAGTGGGCAAAGCAGGAAGGCATCGAATGTTATCGCCTGTACGACGCTGACCTGCCGGAATACAACGTGGCGGTTGACCGCTATGCGGACTGGGTAGTGGTTCAGGAATACGCCCCGCCGAAAACTATCGATGCGCAAAAAGCGCGTCAGCGTATGCTGGATGTGATTGCGGCCACCATCGCCGTACTCGGCATTTCGCCAAACAAGCTGGTGCTGAAAACCCGTGAGCGTCAGAAAGGCAAAAACCAGTATCAGAAGATGGGCGAGAAGGGTGACTTCATCGAAGTGGGCGAATATAACGCGCGCCTGTGGGTTAACCTGACCGACTACCTTGATACCGGTCTGTTCCTCGACCACCGTATCGCCCGCCGCATGCTGGGCCAGATGAGCAAGGGCAAAGACTTCCTGAACCTGTTCTCCTATACCGGTAGCGCCAGCGTTCATGCGGGGCTTGGCGGCGCGCGTAGCACCACCACGGTAGATATGTCACGAACTTATCTGGAGTGGGCAGAGCGCAACCTGCGTCTTAACGGCTTAACCGGTCGTCAGCATCGCCTGTTACAGGCCGACGTGCTGGGCTGGCTGCGCGATACCGACGAGCAGTTTGACCTGATCTTTATCGATCCGCCGACCTTCTCTAACTCCAAGCGTATGGAGGATAGCTTTGACGTTCAACGCGATCACCTGCGCCTGATGACCGACCTGAAGCGCCTGCTGCGTAAAGGCGGCACCATTATGTTCTCGAACAACAAGCGCGGATTCCGCATGGATCACGACGGCCTGGCCGAACTGGGACTGAAAGCACAAGAAATCAGCCAAAAAACGCTGTCTCAGGACTTTGCCCGTAACCGTCAAATCCACAACTGCTGGCTGATTTCCGCGGTCTGAAAGGAAAAATAAATGTCTTTAATTAGTATGCACGGCGCGTGGCTCTCTTTCAGCGACTCACCGCTTCTCGATAATGCAGAGCTGCATATCGAAGATAACGAGCGCGTCTGTCTGGTGGGCCGTAACGGCGCAGGTAAATCGACGCTGATGAAAATCCTCAACCGTGAGCAGGGGCTGGATGATGGCCGTATTGTTTACGAGCAGGATCTGATCGTCTCTCGTCTGCAACAGGATCCGCCGCGTAACGTCACCGGCAGCGTTTACGATTTTGTGGCCGAAGGGATTTCAGAGCAGGCGGAATACCTCAAGCGTTACCACGAGATTTCGCATCTGGTGATGACGGACCCGAGGGACAAGAATCTCAACGAGCTGGCAAAAGTGCAGGAGATGCTCGATCACCACGGTCTGTGGCAGCTGGAAAACCGCATTAATGAAGTGCTGGCCCAGCTTGGCCTGGAAGCGGATATGGAGCTGTCGGCGCTCTCCGGCGGCTGGCTGCGTAAAGCGGCGCTGGGCCGTGCCCTGGTGAGCGGGCCTAAGGTGCTGCTGCTGGACGAACCGACGAACCACCTGGATATCGAAGCGATTGACTGGCTGGAAGGGTTCCTGAAAACCTTTAACGGCACCATTATTTTCATCTCCCACGACCGTTCGTTCATCCGCAACATGGCCACGCGCATTGTCGATCTTGATCGCGGCAAGCTGGTGACTTACCCGGGCGATTACGATACCTATCTGCTGGAGAAAGAAGAGAACCTGCGCGTGGAAGAGCTGCAAAACGCCGAGTTCGACCGCAAGCTGGCCCAGGAAGAGGTCTGGATCCGTCAGGGCATTAAAGCGCGTCGTACCCGTAACGAAGGCCGCGTTCGCGCCCTGAAGGCGATGCGCCGCGAACGTAGCGAACGCCGTGAAGTCATGGGGAGCGCCAAAATGCAGGTGGAAGAGGCGTCACGCTCGGGCAAGATTGTCTTCGAAATGGAGAACGTGAATTATTCGGTTGACGGCAAAGTGCTGGTGAACGATTTCTCCGCTCAGGTTCAGCGCGGCGACAAAATTGCGCTGATCGGCCCGAACGGGTGCGGTAAAACCACGCTGCTGAAACTGATGCTCGGCCAGCTCCAGGCCGACAGCGGTCGTATCCACTGCGGTACCAAACTGGAAGTGGCGTACTTCGACCAGCACCGCGCAGAGCTGGATCCAGACCGTACGGTGATGGATAACCTCGCTGAGGGCAAACAGGAGGTCATGGTTAACGGCAAGCCGCGTCACGTGCTGGGCTACCTTCAGGACTTCCTGTTCCACCCGAAACGCGCCATGACGCCGGTGCGCGCGCTGTCCGGCGGTGAGCGTAACCGTCTTTTGCTGGCGCGTTTGTTCCTGAAACCCAGTAACTTATTGATTCTCGATGAACCGACTAACGATCTGGATGTCGAAACGCTGGAACTGCTGGAAGAGTTGATTGATGGTTATCAGGGAACCGTGATGCTGGTCAGCCACGATCGTCAGTTTGTCGATAACACCGTGACCGAGTGCTGGATCTTCGAAGGCGAAGGACGCATCGGGCAATATGTAGGCGGCTATCATGACGCGCGTGGACAGCAATCACAGTCGCTGGCGCAAAAACAGGCGAAGACCAAAAATGTCGCTGAACCTGTTGTTGCAAAAGCAGAAACTGTCAAAAAGTCTCCTGCTAAAATGAGTTATAACTTGCAGCGCGAGCTGGAGGGGCTGCCGCAGCGTCTGGAAGAGCTGGAAGCTGCACTGGAAGCACTGCAAATCCAGGTCGCTGATGCGTCATTCTTTACGCAGCCTCACGACTATACTCAGAAAGTATTGGCTGAACTCTCCCAGGCTGAACAGGCGCTGGAAGAGGCATTTGAGCGCTGGGAGTACCTTGAGTCTCTGAAAAACGGCGCATAAACAGGGATAATCTATGTGTGACCAGCACCATGCCGATCGGCATATATTATGCTCGCAATGCGATATGCTCGTGGCGTTGCCAGAGCTTGGTCACGGACATAAGGCTGCCTGCCCGCGCTGCGGCGCTACGCTGACGACCGAGTGGGACGCGCCAAGGCAGCGTCCTACGGCTTACGCGCTGGCAGCCCTGTTCATGTTACTGCTCTCCAATCTCTTCCCTTTTATCTCTATGAAAGTGGGTGGGATGGTAAGCCAGGTAAATTTACTGGAAATTCCTGGCGTGATGTTCTCGGAAGATTACGCCAGCCTTGGCACCTTCTTTCTTCTTTTCGTGCAGATCGTCCCGGCTTTTTGCCTGGTCGTCATTCTGCTATTGGTCAATCGCGTCAGGATGCCCACCGCCCTTAAAATCAAACTCGCGCGGATCCTGTTCCAGCTGAAAAGCTGGGGGATGGCGGAAATTTTTCTCGCGGGTATTCTGGTCAGCTTCGTGAAGCTGATGGCCTACGGCGATGTGGGGATTGGCAGCAGCTTTATTCCGTGGTGTCTGTACTGCGTGCTGCAACTGCGCGCGTTCCAGTGCGTGGACCGACGCTGGGCCTGGGACGATATTGCCCCGGCACCGACGCTCTCGCAGACGGTAAAGGTGGGCGTACCGGGTATCCGTCAGGGGCTGCGCTCCTGCTCGTGCTGCACCGCCGTGCTGCCCGCGGATGTCGAGGTGTGTCCGCGCTGTGAAACAAAAGGTCACGTCCGGCGCAAAAATAGCCTGCAATGGACCATGGCGCTGCTGGTGACCTCTGTCATGCTCTATCTGCCCGCCAATATCTTGCCGATCATGATCACCGATTTGCTCGGCGACAGAATGCCCTCGACCATACTGGCCGGGGTGATTTTGCTGTGGAGCGAGGGATCTTACCCTGTAGCAGGGGTCATATTCCTCGCCAGTATTATGGTTCCGACCTTAAAGATGATTGCCATTGCCTGGCTTTGCTGGGATGCAAAAGGGCACGGTAAGCGAGACAGCGAGCGCATGCATCTGATTTATGAGGTCGTGGAATTTGTTGGCCGCTGGTCGATGATTGACGTGTTCGTGATTGCGGTTCTCTCAGCGCTGGTGCGTATGGGTGGGCTGATGAGTATTTATCCCGCTATGGGAGCGCTGATGTTTGCGTTGGTCGTCATTATGACCATGTTTGCGGCCATGACCTTCGACCCTCGTTTATCGTGGGATCGTGAGCCCGATTCAAGCCATGAGGAAGAGTAAGAGCATGGAAAATAAGAGTGGAGAGGCTAAAGTGCAGAAGGTCAGAAACTGGTCGCCGGTGTGGATTTTCCCCATCGTGACCGCGCTGATCGGTGCATGGATCCTGTTTTATCATTACAGCCATCAGGGACCGGAAGTCACGCTAATTACCACCAATGCAGAGGGGATTGAGGGCGGAAAAACCACCATCAAGAGCCGCAGCGTGGATGTGGGTGTCGTGGAAAGCGCGACCCTGACGGATGATTTAACCCATGTTGAAATCAAGGCCCGCCTGAATGCTGGCATGGAAAAACTGCTCCATGAAGATTCTGTTTTTTGGGTAGTGAAACCGCAGGTTGGTAGAGAAGGGATCAGCGGCTTAGGGACGCTATTGTCCGGGGCTTATATTGAACTCCAGCCCGGCAACAAAGGCGCCCAGCCAGCAAACTATCAGCTGCTGGATTCACCGCCGCTTGCGCCACCGGATGCAAAAGGGATCCGCGTGATTCTGGACAGTAAAAAAGCGGGCCAGCTCTCGCCGGGCGATCCGGTGCTGTTCCGTGGGTATCGCGTCGGTTCGGTTGAAACAAGCACCTTCGATCCGCAAAAACGGACCATCAGCTATCAGCTATTTATCAACGCGCCTAATGACCGCCTGGTGACCAGCAACGTTCGCTTCTGGAAAGACAGCGGGATCGCGGTAGATCTCACCTCTGCGGGGATGCGCGTTGAGATGGGTTCACTCACCACGCTGTTTGGTGGGGGCGTCAGTTTTGACGTGCCGGAAGGTATAGATCTGGGACAACCGGTGGCGGAGAAAACCGCCTTCAGACTGTTTGACGATCAAAAAAGCATTCAGGATGCGCTCTATACCGATCACATCGACTACCTGATGTTCTTTAAGGACTCTGTACGCGGCTTGCAGCCAGGGGCGCCAGTTGAGTTCCGCGGTATTCGTCTGGGGACAGTGGGACAAGTGCCTTACTTTGTTCCGGGACTGAAGCAGATGCTTGATGATGATTATCGTATTCCGGTGCTGATCCGCATTGAGCCTGAGCGTTTGATTAACCAGATAGGCGAGGACCAGGATATTGGGGAGCATATCAGCGACCTGCTGAATCGCGGGCTGCGCGGCTCGCTGAAAACCGGCAACCTGGTCACAGGGGCGTTGTATGTCGATATGGACTTCTATCCAAAAGCGCCACCAATGACGGGTATCCGTGAATTTGGTGGCTACAAAATCATTCCTACGGTCAGCAGTGGCCTGGCGCAGATCCAACAGCGCCTGATGGAAACGCTGGATAAGATCAACAATCTGCCGCTGAATCCAATGCTTGAAGCTGCGACGGGATCACTGCATCAGAGCCAGGCAACGATGCTACGTCTGCAAACCACGCTGGATAATATCAACAAGATCACCGCTAACCAGTCCATGCAGCAGCTGCCGCAGGATATGCAGAAAACGTTGCGCGAACTGAATCGTAGTATGCAGGGCTTCCAGCCGGGCTCAGCGGCCTACAACAAGATGGTGGCGGATATGCAACGTCTTGATCAGGTTTTACGCGAGCTACAGCCCGTTCTGAAAACGCTCAATGAAAAGAGCAACGCACTGGTGTTTGAAGCGAAAGACAAAAAGGATCCTGAGCCTAAGAGGGCGAAACAATGAAAAAATGGCTAATCATCGCAGGCGCACTGGTATTAACGGCCTGTAGCTCTGGAAGCGATAACAAAAGCTACTACCAGCTGCCGTTAAGCGCCCAGTCCGGTGCGCAGAGCAGCACCTCGCAGGGCAGCCGTCTGCTGTGGGTTGAACAGGTTGCCGTGCCAGATTACCTGGCGGGCAACGGGGTGGTCTACCAGACCAGCGATGTGCAGTACGTAATCGCCAACAATAACCTGTGGGCCAGCCCGCTGGATCAGCAGCTACGCAATACGCTGGTGGCGAATCTGAGCAGCCAGCTCCCCGGTTGGGTCGTTGCCTCGCAGCCTCTGGGAAGCGATCAGGACACTCTGAATGTTAACGTGACGGGATTCCATGGCCGCTATGATGGTGCCGTTGTTATCAGCGGGGAGTGGCTGCTGAATCACCAGGGTCAGCTGATTAAGCGTCCTTTTCATCTTGAACTCAAGCAGCAGAAAGATGGCTATGACGAAATGGTGAAAGTACTTGCGCAGGGATGGGCACAGGAGTCGGCTGCTATCGCAAGAGAGATTTCCCGCCTGCCATAAGTAAAATTCATCGACGAAAGCCGCACTCAGCTTCTTGCTGATTGCGGCTTTTTTTTCGTTTTGCGTTCAGGTTGTTACTTGTCCCGCGTCACATTTTTTGTACAAACGATCTTCCATGTAGCTCACAAATATGACACCCGTATGAATTTTGAACGTTGACGCTGACGTCGATTCGGGGTATTCGTTAACTGTGCTTGCACATATTGCAACCACTGTTTTCTTTCCACCAGACAAAAGAATGAGGGAAACGAGGCATGAAGAGACAGAAACGAGATCGCCTGGAAAGGGCTCATCAACGTGGTTATCAGGCTGGCATCGCCGGACGTTCAAAAGAAATGTGTCCCTATCAGGCCCTGAATCAAAGGTCCCAATGGCTAGGGGGCTGGCGAGAAGCCATCGGAGACAGGGCAGTACTTGCTTGATACCGTCTCTTTAAAAAGAAACCTCCGCAATGCGGAGGTTTCGCCTTTCTGGATGGGGCTAAAAGCCGTTATCAGAAAGCGGAGGTATCCTGGAACAGACCCACTTTCAGGTCGTTCGCGGTATAGATCAGGCGACCATCTACCAGCACTTCACCGTCCGCCAGGCCCATAATCAGGCGGCGGTTAACGATGCGTTTGAAATGGATACGGTAGGTGACTTTCTTCGCGGTAGGCAGAACCTGACCGGTGAATTTCACTTCGCCTACGCCCAACGCACGGCCTTTGCCTTCACCGCCAAGCCAGCCCAGATAGAAGCCAACCAGCTGCCACATGGCATCGAGGCCCAGGCAGCCAGGCATTACCGGATCGCCAATAAAGTGGCAACCGAAGAACCACAGGTCCGGGTTGATATCGAGTTCTGCTTCTACGTAACCCTTATCAAAGTTGCCGCCGGTTTCGGTCATTTTCACGACACGGTCCATCATCAGCATATTTGGGGCTGGTAACTGCGGGCCTTTCGCGCCAAACAGTTCACCGCGACCAGAGGCAAGAAGGTCTTCTTTAGTATAGGATTCGCGTTTATCTACCATGTTCTCAGTAAGCCTTATTTTAGTGAAGGACGCAGGATAGCTAACACGTGTACGCTGAACAAGTCCGATCAGTTCGCACTAAACCAACTTAACCAGCGTAACGGCCACGGATAACGATGACGAGCATCCTGCTGTGTCGCCTGAGCTATACGTTCCTGAATGGTCTGCATCAGGGTTGTCTGGCCTTCGCCGTCCCAGACCAGGTTTGTCAGTAAGGGTAGTGCATCCTCAACCCCTTCGATGGCCCAGACGGTGAATTGTTCCTGCTCTACCGCATCCAGAATCGCCTGGCTCAGGCTCAAATGGCGAGCGTTAGGTGCCGGAATAATCACGCCCTGTTTGCCGTTTAAACCGCGCTGCTGGCAGATTGCGAAGAAGCCTTCGATTTTCTCATTCAGTCCGCCCACCGGTTGGGCACGGCCAAACTGATCCACGGACCCGGTAATCGCAATATTCTGGTTAATCGGCACGTCTGCAAGCGCGCTGATCACGGCACACAGCTCCGCCATTGAGGCGCTGTCGCCGTCGACTTCACTGTAGGACTGTTCAAAGGTCAACGAGGCAGAGAAGGGGATCTGCTGCTCGAGCTGAAGTTCAGACATCAGGAACGCCTGCATGATCATCATGCCTTTGGCATGAATGTTTCCGCCCAGTTCGGCCTTGCGTTCGATATCGGTAAATTCGCCGTCACCAATGTGTACGACACAGCTGATACGGGAAGGCTCACCAAAGGCGTGCGGGTGTCCGGGGAACTCGATGACGGACAAGGCGTTGATTTGCCCGATACGTTCGCCTTCGGTCTCCACCAGAATCTGTTCCAGCAGAATTTCATCCTGCATACGGTCAGCAAGATAACCTTCACGCCATTCACGCTGGGCCAGCATCTGGCTAAGCTGCTCACCGGTAAACGGACCGTTACCGCTGATAACCCCCACTTCACGCAGCTGTTTACCGATCCAGAGCGGGCAGAGCGGCAGGGTTTCCTGATCGCCAGTGTAGCGTACGGCCTCGCGGATTAAGCCCGGCCACGCATCCTCGGCAGGCGAGGGCAGTGCGAAACGTTCCGCCACGGCCATAACCCACTGACACCACTGCGCCATGTCATCGGCATCGGCGATCTGAATATTATCTTCAAATTCGCTATAGACAGCCTGCTCCGCGAGTTCTGGCTCCATTTCCTGGAAATCAGCCAGAGATTCACGGTCGCCCGTAAGCACGACGGTCAGCGACAGCGGCATAGACGGAATGGATACAGGCAGCGGACGCGAATCGTCGTAGCCTACCCAGTCAAAACGTTGCTGCGTCACCACCGTTTTCAGGCGCATCCACAGCAGAGGCTGAGCAAGCAGGGTGCGAAGGGAAATGAGCAACACGCCGCCATTCGCGCGGTGTACCAGCCCCGGTTGCAGTGACACATCGCCATTGAACTGACGAAGGCAGCCGAACAGCTGTTCTGCTTCCACCCAGTTGGCGGTGATCACCTCGCCTTTTGCAGCGAACTGTCCGTCTGCCTGCGTGGCAGGTTCGTACGTCACCTCACGTCCGGCAATATGATACTGGCCACCAAAAACGGCATTCGTTTTTGGCTGCAACTGGCGCATGGCATCACCGAGAAGCGTCAGATACTCGGCTTCTTCCGGGGCTTTGAGCAGCATGAAAGGAGATGTAGCCCATGGGGATGACATCTGCTCCAGCGCGTAATGCAAACGCGGTTGTGTATCGCTAAGTATGAATTCGTGTTCTTTTGTGAGGTCTGGCTGTGCAAACAGCTCCTGATAGCTCTCGGTATCCGGAACCAGGTCACGCCATGCAAGTTTCGTAATGGTCAAAGTTGATGTTTTTTAGTCAGAAGTAAAACCGTGGAGTATACCGTAAGCGGCGCACTCTGCCCAATCAGGATTCGGGTTTTCGTCATGCGGATCGCCTGCGGCGTTTCACAGGATATGATTTCTTTTCAGCAGATTGCCAAAAAACTGATATTCTGAACAGAGTTACACGGTAACACTGAGATCGCAATGAAATATCAACAACTGGAAAACCTCGAAAGCGGCTGGAAATGGAAGTACCTGGTCAAAAAGCACCGTGAAGGGGAGCTGATCACCTGCTACATCGAAGCCAGCGCGGCGCAAGAAGCTGTGGATATGTTGCTGACCCTCGAAAACGAACCGGTACTGGTCAACGGCTGGATTGAGAAACACATTAATCCGGCCCTGTTAAACCGGATGAAGCAAACTATCCGTGCTCGTCGTAAACGGCATTTCAATGCCGAGCATCAGCACACCCGTAAGAAATCCATCGACCTGGAGTTTATGGTCTGGCAGCGTCTGGCCGGGCTTGCGCAACGGCGCGGGAAAACCCTGTCGGAAACGGTGGTGCAGCTGATTGAAGATGCCGAGCACAAAGAGAAGTATGCCAGCCAGATGTCGACGCTGAAGAACGATCTACAGGCACTGTTAGGTAAAAAATAAGCGTTTTGCTTTTCTTCAGATAATAAAAAACCCCGCATGGCGGGGTTTTTTTATAAGACGATAACTTATGCCGCAGGCTGAGTTACAACGTCTTTGATACCTTTAACTTCGATCTCTACGCGACGATCTGGTGCCAGGCAGTCGATCAGTGCAGCGCGTGGTTTCACGTTGTCACAGGTAGAACCGGTAACTGGGTTAGATTCGCCCATACCACGTGGGGAGATCTTGTTAGCTGGGATACCTTTAGATACCAGGTAATCAACTACAGACTGAGCACGTTTCTCAGACAGACCCTGGTTGTAAGCGTCAGAACCGATACGGTCGGTGAAGCCCAGAACCACTACAGAACCGTCTTTAGGATCCAGGTTGCTCAGCTGGGTGTACAGCTGATCCAGTGCCTGCTGACCTTCTGGTTTCAGGGTAGCTTTGTTGAAGTTGAACAGAACGTCAGACTTCAGAGTGAAGTGCTTGGTCTGTACTTCTGGCGCTGGAGCCGGAGCTGGAGCTACGACTGGCGCATCTTCCTGCTGACCGAAACGGTAAGAAACACCAACGCTCAGCATGCCGTTGTCTGGACGAACGCCAACGGTAGCACCGTCACCGATGTTGTTAACCCACTGGTATTCCAGACGGGTAGCGATGTCACGGGTCATTGCCCACTCAACGCCACCAGCGAATACTGGGGAAACACCCGTGTCGTGGTCGTCACCAGCACGGCTGTTGCTGGAGTCTGCACGCCATACCATGCCGCCCAGACGGGTGTACACGTCCAGATCGTCAGTTACTGGGTAACCCAGTTTAGCGGTCAGCTGTACGCCCTGAGCTTTGAAAGCGCCATTGGTTTCGTTGCCTTTGTAAGGCATACGACCTAACCAGTCGTAACCCATTTCAAAGCCAACATACGGGTTAACCTGATAGCCACCGAACGCACCTGCACCAAGCTGGCTCTCATGAGTTGGGCCATCATTGTTGTTTGCGCTGTCGTACCAACCGGTGTCATGGAACTGAGACCAACCCAGTTTACCACCTGCATACCAGGTATTATCTTTCGGAGCGGCCTGCGCTACGGTAGCGAAGCCAGCCAGTGCCACTGCAATCGCGATAGCTGTCTTTTTCATTTTTTGCGCCTCGTTATCATCCAAAATTTGCCATGAATATCTCCATCGGAGGAATCACGGTTAAATCCTTCACCGGGGGGCGTGGTCAAATATAAACCTACCGATATCTTCGGCTTAGGCCGAGCACCCCTGGCGATGTAAAGTCTACAACGTAGCTGAAAACTTACAAGTGTGAAGTCCGTCAGGCATATGAAAAAAAAAGTTCCGTATACCTAATATTTAACAATTTTTGAACGAATTTTGTGCAGTAAAATTAACGAGAACCGCGTCAGACAAGACTTGCCGCAGTTTTGGCGCGTTGAACTTTTTTTGCATACTGTGGTCGAAAAAAATTCCAGGAAAACTCTTAAAATCACTCAATGGTACACATTCGAGTGAATTTTTAGCGCGGGATGTTGTCCTCTGCGGTAGGAATCTCCACGAACTGGCCGCATGATGAAACCCATCGCGTTACCTTCTTCAGCCGCTTCAGTCAGACGCAAATGTTCTTCTTGCGACAGATCCTCAGGCAACCACCCAATCACGACGCTATAGTTCCCGGTACGTAATGCCCGGACCATCGACTCGACCGTATCGCAAGGGGAGAGTTGATTAATCTGCATCACCTTCGCTAACGGCAGCCCAGCCGACTGAACCCATTCGCGACTTAATTTTTGCTGTGGCGTCAGCCAGAGCTGCCAGCGAGACTGTTGCCCGAGCTGCTGCAAAAGCGGCAGGAGTAAGAGTTGTGTCAACAGCGGCTGGTCTTCACGGTAAACCACTTCACTGATAAGCCCTGTCGATTCACGCCCGATAGAATTCTGCGCAGCATTGCCTGCGGCAGAAGTAGAAGGTGTTAAGTGATTTGCATAGCCTGAAGTGTACATAATCATTCCAGCCCTGTAGTTACTGTATGGATATACAGTAACCCCTGTATGCATAAAGATCAACCTCATTTTCGGAAAGCGACTCGCAAATTTCATCCATTCCTGGTGAACATGAAAAAATCATCTTGCCCAACGGCAATAAGTTGCCTATTTTCCTGCTAACGGATCCGTTAGTAAGAAATATCGTGGTTATTGTATGATTTTTAATGGAATTATCATGAAAAAGATATCTTATGAGCGGATTTATCAATCTCAAGAATACCTCTCTCCGCTGGGCGAAATTCATCATCGCGCCCTGTTTGGCGGTTATACCCTGGCCGTGGATGAAGCGGTGTTCGCGATGGTGTCTGACGGCGAGCTGTACCTTCGCGCCTGTGAGCAAAGTGCAAAATACTGTGTAAAAAACGCTTCCTCTTTTCTGACCCTGATGAAACGAGGACGCCCAGTGCTGCTTAATTACTACCGTGTGGACGAAGGTCTGTGGCAAAACAGGGAAAAACTGCTTCAGCTCTCCTCGTTTGCGCTCGATGCCGCCAGGAAAGAGCGCTACCAGCGCCATCAGCGTAACCGGCTTAAAGATCTGCCGAACCTGACCTTTCAGATTGAGGTCCTGCTTATGGAGGCGGGCATTACCAATGAAGAGACGCTACGACAGTTGGGGGCGAAGACGAGCTGGCTGAAAATGCGCTCGAAGAATAAAGCGCTGAGTATCCGGGTATTGTTCGCGCTTGAAGGCGCGATTGAAGGGTTACATGAAGCGGCACTCCCGGCGGATATTCGCCGGGAGCTTACGGAGTGGTTTAATGCGCTGCCTGAGTCGCAGGGCCATCATTCCGCCAGGTAGCGATCTGCTGTCGCAGCCGACAAATTTCCGGCAGCAAAGCGATAAGCAGGCCAATTTGCTGAAGGACCAGTGGAGCTTTGTTGTCGGTGCCTGGATCAAGGTGTGCGATACGTTGCACCAGTTCATCCAGTGCCTGGTGAACCCGTGGCTCATCCGCAGGTTGATGATGAAGCGCATCATCAACGTAGCAAACGGCGTCGTCCAGCAGCGCCAGGATGTCCGGATTCGTCAGTTTCTCTCGGTGGGCGCCAAGGGTAGAGATATAGCTGGTGAACGTGTGGTTCAGACACAGCAGGCGGAAGGCTGTCTCACGGATTTCTGCCGTAGCGCGCGGCTCAGTTGACATATTCGAGACAACGGAAGCCAGCTCTGCGTCAGTGTTATGCGCATCGCGACGGGCAATCCGATAGGCCAGACGGTTATCGCGACCCTGATGGTATTGCTCAAGAATAGCATCCAGGTAGCGGCAGTTGGCGTTCATTGCTCTGTCGGACACGCGCGGTAAATTTCGGAAACGCCAGTCAGGCCAGATAAAACTCACCGCCGCCCAGGCGATGGCGCAGCCGATTAGCGTGTCAATCACACGGGGGAGGGCCACCTCAAAGCCTTCACCCAGCAGATTGAAGCAGAGCAGCACCAGCAGCGTGATGAACATCGTGGCGTGGGCATACTGCACATTGCGGAAAGCGAAGAACAGTACACCGGTAATCACTATCAGGATCAGTTGCCCTTCTACGGATGGCACAAAGTAGAGCACCGGCAGCCCGATGGCGACCCCGACTAATGTCCCGACAATACGCAGCGCGAGCCGATGGCGGGTAGCGTTATAGTTCGGCTGGCAGACAAACAGGCTGGTCAGCAGGATCCAGTAACCGTGGTGCAATCCTGTTATCTGGATAAACGCGTAGCCGACGCACAGTACCAGCGACATCCTTACCGCATGGCGAAAGAGGGCGGATTCCGGCGTAAAATGACGACTCAGGCGCAGCCACATATCGCTGAAACCGTTGAGACTGTCGTCGGCAAGCTGGTTGTCAGCGTCATTGCCCGGCATCGCCATCGCCTGTTCAGACTCAATGGTGGCGAGCTGAGCATCAATGGCTCTCAGGTTGTTGAGCAGGAATCCCAGGGCTTTGAACTGTTCCGGTGATGTCCCACTGGCCTGAACGCGATCGAGCGCCGCATCCAGGTGGCTGAATGCGCGTTCAAAGCGCGGATCGTGCTGATAGGGCGTGCGCAGCAGTATTGAGCGCGCAAGTTGCTGGCAGGCCTGAGACTGCATCGACAGCAGGCGCTGGAAACGGAACATCACGTCGCTATAGCGGAATTTCTCGCGCAGGTCAGCGTACTGCACATGCGAGGAGCTGGCGCGCTCGTGAATATCCTGGGCGACAAAATAGTAGTGCAGTGTGCGCCGGGTACCGCGCTGACCGCGATCGCCGCGCAGACGGGTGAGCAGAGACGCTTTGGTCTGATTCAGCGTGGCGACCAGCTGGCCATTTGCCAGCGCCAGATCGTACAGGGGCGCCTGACTGTCCTCTTCAATATCCGGATCAAACAGCCGGGATTTCAGCTCCAGATAGTGGGCCAGCTGTTCGTAACTGCGGGCAATATTGTCCTGTAAGGCACGAACCGGAAAAATAAGATGCCCGGTTAAGGTCAGCAGGTTATACCAGATAGCACCCAACAGCAGCAGGACCGGTTGCTGATACCACTGCTCGTAAAGAGAGACGCCCAGCATGGTGTAAATGGCAATCAGCAGGGCGCCAAACGCGATAGTGGCGTAGCGCTGCCCGAGGCCGCCGAGCAAAATGAAGCCGCTGGTTGATACCGTCAGCCCTAAGGCAAACAGCCAGGGCCACGGGAAAAGCAGCTCAACGGAGGCGGAAGCAATAAAGAAGCAGACCAGCGTGATGACCAGATTACGCAAACGACCGGCCAGGCGGTCGTCGAGATCCGCCAGCGCACCGGCCACCACCCCAAGCGTGAGGGGGATGGTGAGCTTCACATCATTCAGCCACCACGGCAGAGCGACGGTGCCGCAGAGGGCGATAAAAATCCTGACGTTATACAGCCAGTTACTGTTCCATGTATAGCGACGAAGCAGGGGGCTTAGCATGAGAGCGGCCAGTCCTTATTACTGAAAACGACGACGGGCATTGGCTTCACGCGCGGCTTGCGCGACTTCGACCGGGACAACTCGGCGTCCTACCGGCCACAGGGCGATGGTGGCAATTTTGAAATTAGCGATGCCAACCGGAATGCCAATAATCGTAATGCACTGGGCGATGCCGGCGAAAATATGCATCAGACACAGCCACCAGCCAAAGAAGATCAGCCATAAAATATTCAGCAGCGTGCCGCCGGTATTCATCAGGGCATTTTTTCTTTCCGGCTCCAGCTCATCCACGTGCACGGCTTCATTTCCATAAGGAACGAGGGACAGTTTGGTGATTTCCCAGCAGGAGCGCGTCAGCGGAAGGGTGAAGATGAGCACAATGCTCACCAGGGTGGCAAAAAGCCAGGAAAGGGTGGTGGCAAAACCGCCAAGGACAAAATTCAACACATTCAGAACGGTACGCATAAACCCTCATTTCCTTCGATATGATTAACGCCCGGTGATTGTAACGTTTTTTTGGGCTGGAGCACCTTAAAACTGGCAGTTAAACTGTCTGACAAATTTTGACCTCGTGGATCCGGCAGGATATGGAACTGAAAGCAACTTCAATGGGCAAACGCCTGGCGCAGCACCCTTACGACAAGGTTGTCCTTCTCAATGCGGGAGTGAAAGTCTCCGGGGAACGCCACGAATACCTTATTCCGTTTAATCAGCTACTGGCCATTCATTGTAAACGAGGGCTGGTATGGGGGGAGCTGGAGTTCGTCTTGCCGTCAGACAAAGTGGTGCGGCTTCACGGGACCGAGTGGGCGGAAACCCAACGCTTCCACTACCATCTGAATACGCGCTGGCAACAGTGGAGCCAGGAGATGAGCGTGATAGCCGCACAGGTGCTGCAACAGGTGCTGGACGATATCGCGCTAAGCAATACGCAGCAGAAGTGGCTGACGCGCCAGCAAACCGCCGGGCTTCAGCAAAAAATTGCCCAGGCGCTGACGGCATTGCCTTTACCGGTGGCGCGGCTTGAGGAATTTGATAACTGCCGCGACGCGTGGCGGAAGTGTCAGGCCTGGCTGAACGATATCGAGAAAAGCCGTCTGGCGCATAACCAGGCCTGGACTGAGGCGATGCTTACGCAATATGCCGATTTTTTCAGTACGGTGGAATCATCGCCCCTCAATCCTGCCCAGGCGCGCGCCGTGGTGAATGGCGAGCAGTCTCTTTTAGTGCTGGCAGGCGCCGGGAGCGGCAAAACGTCGGTGCTGGTGGCGCGCGCGGGCTGGCTTCTGACAACGGGCGAGGCGGTTGCCGACCAGATTTTGCTGCTGGCCTTTGGCCGTAAGGCGGCGCAGGAGATGGATGAACGCATTCAGGCGCGTTTGCATACCCAGGATATCTCGGCGCGCACGTTCCACTCCCTCGCTTTACACATCATTCAACAGGGCAGCAAAAAAGTTCCTGTTGTCAGCAAACTGGAAAATGACGCTCAGGCTCGCCAGGCGCTGTTTATCAAGGCATGGCGTCAGCAGTGCAGTGAAAAAAAGGCGCAGGCGAAAGGCTGGCGTCAGTGGCTTGAAGAGGAACTCAACTGGGAGGTGCCGGAGGGCAGCTTCTGGCAGGATGAAAAGCTGGCGCGCCGGCTGGGCTCTCGTCTTGACCGGTGGGTAAGCCTGATGCGCATGCACGGCGGCTCTCAGACGGAGATGATAGAAAGCGCACCGGAGTCGATCCGCGCCGTGTTTTCTAAGCGGGTTAAGCTGATGGCGCCGATGCTGAAAGCGTGGAAAACCGCGCTGAAAGACGAAAACGCGGTCGATTTTTCGGGGCTGATCCATCAGGCCATTATCATTCTGGAGAAAGGGCGCTTCGTCAGCCCGTGGAAACACATTCTGGTGGATGAGTTTCAGGATATCTCGCCGCAGCGCGCTGCGCTGCTTTCGGCGCTGCGGGCGCAGAATAAACACACGTCGCTGTTTGCCGTGGGCGATGACTGGCAGGCTATCTACCGTTTCAGCGGGGCGCAACTATCCCTCACGACAGCCTTCCACCACTATTTTGGGGAAGGCGATCGCAGCGATCTGGACACCACCTACCGCTTCAACGCGCGGATTGGCGAAATAGCCAACCGTTTTATTCAGCAGAACCCGCATCAGCTGTCGAAACCGCTTAACAGCCTGAGGTCTGGGGATAAAAAGGCCGTCACGCTGCTGGCGGACGATCAGCTGGAACCGCTGCTGGATAAACTGAGCGGCTATGCGAAACCGGATGAACGAATTCTGGTGCTGGCGCGTTACCACCACCTCAAGCCGACGGCGCTGGAAAAAGCGGCGACGCGCTGGCCAAAACTACAGCTCGATTTCATGACCATTCATGCCAGTAAAGGGCAGCAGGCCGACTACGTGATTGTGGTGGGGCTAAAAGAGGGGAGCGACGGTTTCCCGGCGCCGGCGCGGGAATCCGTGATGGAAGAGGCGTTATTACCTGTTCCGGAAGATTTCCCGGATGCAGAGGAGCGGCGTTTACTGTACGTGGCGATAACCCGCGCGCGCCATCGCGTGTGGCTCTTGTTCAACAAAGAGGAGCCGTCGGTGTTTGTCGATATTTTGAAAAGTATTGACGTGCCGGTGGCGAGAAAGCCGTAACGCGCCGGGCAAATTCTGTAGGCCCGGTAAGCGCAGCGCCACCGGGCAAAAAACTACTTCAGTCTCTCCGCAAGATAACGCTGATAATCCGGGATCAAAATCTCCACCGGATCGTTAAACTGCGGCGATTCAATGATGAAATCTGCCGTTGAAAGATTGGTGGCTACCGGAATGTTCCACACCGTCGCCAGACGCAGCAGCGCTTTAACGTCCGGATCATGCGGAACCGCGTTCAGCGGATCCCAGAAGAAAATCAGAACGTCAATTTTACCTTCTGAAATCTGAGCGCCTACCTGCTGGTCACCCCCCATCGGGCCGCTCAGCATGGCATTCACTTCCAGACCGGTTTCGCGGTGGATCAGGTTGCCGGTTGTTCCCGTAGCAGAAAGGGCATGATGCTGTAAAAGAGGCTGATGGCGACGAACCCAGTTAAGCAGCATTTGTTTACAGTGATCGTGCGCAACCAGAGCAATGTGCTTGCGCGCCGGAAGTGTGCGTGTTGTCAGTTCCATAATCTTATCCGTGAGGTTACCTCGCTACACGATGACGGGAACTGACTGATGCTGCAAGAGAAAGGACAAAAAAATGTGGCTTACGACGAAGGTTGTTGTTTTGCCCATTGCAGAAAACGGGCGCGCGTGTCCGGATCGGCATTCTGGAACCAGAACTTGAGACGTTGCTCAGTAAGGGTCTGCGACTGAGGGGGGAGTACATCCAGCTCCGATACGCCCGAAAGCAGGGTACTGTCATCCGCCATCATGGTGGCGAACTGGGGCAGCGAGGCGCGCCTGCTGGCCCTGTTGTAGGTCTCGGTGTCCGCTTCATAGTCAGTTCCCTTTGGCCTTTTTGTCAGCGCCAGAATATCCAGCTTTACCGGGATGGGCATGGAATCCCCGTCCACCAGTTCAATGCGCGGCGAGGCATCAAATGCCAGTGACTCCTTTTCTGTCTCAAGGCGCGGGAGACGAAAATTGACCTGGCTGATACGCTGGGTATTAAAGCTGACCACCAGCGGAGGCGAAATGTACACCTGCTGTTCGTTGTCGGCGAAGCGAATGGTCTTTTCCACCCGAAAAACCAGCTGATGCGGGCCGTTATCCAGCTCGATGCTGTCTGCGCCCCGTAGCAGGGAACTGGAGACTTTTTTCCCGTCCAGCACCAGCAGGTCAATGTCGGTTGTGAGTCTGAGAGTAGTTGCGAAAACACAAACCGGCATGATTAACGCAACCACAGCCCAGGCAATGCCGGTTTTCATAGCAGACTCCTGTAGACAAACTACCCGGTAAGAATGTATCAAAATTTTTCGATAAACACGTTTACTAACATATAGACATATTCTGCCGTTTTGCCCTCATACTTCTGTATGGGATGCGTGGTTGAGATGTTCGCTTTGACGTACACTTTGAAAAAAACCAGGAGGCACAGCATGAAAGAGAACGACATTGTCGAGATTCTGACGACCACGCGCACTATCGCGCTGGTCGGCGCGAGCGATAAACCGGATCGCCCAAGCTATCGGGTCATGAAATACCTTCTGGACCAGGGATATCACGTGATCCCGGTCTCGCCGAAGGTGGCGGGGAAAACGCTGCTGGGTCAGCAGGGTTATGCGACGCTCGCGGACGTGCCGGAAAAGGTGGATATGGTGGACGTTTTTCGTAATTCAGAAGCGGCCTGGGGCGTGGCGCAGGAAGCGATCGCCATTGGCGCGAAAACGCTGTGGATGCAACTGGGCGTGATTAATGAGCAGGCGGCCGTGCTGGCACGCGATGCCGGGCTGAAAGTGGTGATGGATCGCTGTCCGGCAATCGATATTCCCCGTCTGGGGCTGGCAAAATAAAAAAAGCCCGTTTGACGGGCTTTTTTACACCTTTAGTTACGCAGTCTTGGTGCCTGTAACTGTTTGCGGATGGTCTGAGCAAGCTCGTCCATAGTGGGTTGTTCCGGATGCTCATCCTGTAGTTCACCACTCAGCTGCGCTTCGGCAAGATAGGTATGGACAGGCTGACCATCGTCGCCCTCCATAACCACATGATACCAGGGCGCGGCGCGAAGCTCTGCGTCAACGGCCAGATCGTCTGCTGACGGTTCATCAAGGGAATACTCCGGGTCGATATCCACGACCACACCCAAATATCCAAGCAAGGTGTGGCGGACCTGCTGGCCGATACCGAATTTGCTGGCAATCATAGTCACCTCCCGGGAAACATTACATACACACTATGTGCGGGCAATATTTCTCTTTTCAAGTTACATGACGCGACAGGCAAACCCTTTCAGATACAGCCCTTCCGGGTAGGTAGCGATCACCGGGTGATCGGCGGCCTGACGGAACTGCTCTATAAATTGTACATCACGACTCGCATCTATTGCGGCATCGGCGATGATTTTTTGGAATAAATCTGTCGTCATCAGGCCAGAGCAGGAGAACGTCAGCAGTAGGCCGCCCGGGTTCAGCAGCTGGATCGCCAGCATGTTAATGTCTTTATAGCCACGGCAAGCGCCCATCAGCTGGCTTTTATTTTCTACAAACTTCGGTGGGTCCATCACGATAACGTCAAATTTCTCGCCCTGGTCGCGGTATTTACGCAGCAGTTTGAACACGTCGTCGCGCACAAACTCCGCTTTGCTCAGATCCAGCTTGTTCAGCTCAACGTTCTGTTTCGCCACGTCCAGCGCTTCCTGTGAGGTGTCGACGCTCACAACCTGGGCACAGCCGCCCATCAGGGCAGAGACCGCAAAGCCGCCGGTATAAGAGAAGCAGTTCAGCACGCGCCTATCGGCAACGTACTGGCGCGTTGCCAGACGGCTGTCACGCTGGTCGAGGTAATAACCGGTCTTATGGCCGCCCTGGATATCCACCAGCAGCTTCATGCCATGCTCTTCAATAGGCAGCAGGGCAGGCGGCAGTTCGCCGGTGACCGGGCCCTGCGTCAGCTCCATGCCCTCTTTTTTACGTACCGCCACGTCGCTGCGGTCGTAAATGGCACATTCCGGGAACAGAGTTTGCAGGGCGCTAATCAGCGCGGCACGCTGGTATTCCGCCCCGGCGCTCAGCAGCTGCAACACCAGGAAATTGCCGAAGCGGTCGATGGTCACGCCCGGCAGCCCGTCGGACTCTCCGGCAATCAGACGATAGCTGTCCAGCCCGTCACGCTTTGCCAGCCACTCACGCCACTGCTGCGCCTGTTGCAGACGACGGACAAAGAAGTCGATATCGATGGCTTCTTCTTTATTGAACGTCCAGACGCGCGCGCGGATCTGAGATGCAGGCGAGTATGCGCCGCGTGCTAACCATTTCCCCTGATGGTCAACAATATCGATGGTTTCACCGAGGCTGGCTTTACCTTCCATGCGGGCAACCGCGCCGGAAAAGACCCAGGGATGACGGCGCAGTAATGACTTCTCGCGCCCTTTGGCTAACACTAAACGTACACTCATAATTTGCTATTCTGTCGATTCCAATGAAATGGCCGCCATTTTCCCGACTTCAGTGAGGAAATGCAACGCGCCAGTCGGATAAGGGGAAGGATGATGTCAAATGTTTGCACCATTGCCTGGGTCCATGGCCTTGTACAGGGCGTCGGATTCCGCTACAGCACCCAGCGCGAAGCCCTTCAGCTCGGGCTGACGGGGTATGCGCGTAACATGGATGATGGCAGCGTGGAGGTTGTGGCCTGCGGTGAGGCGGATCGGGTAGAGAAGCTGGTGGCGTGGCTGAAAGCGGGCGGACCGCGCAGCGCGCGGGTTGATAAGGTGCTAACGGAACCGCATCAACCCGGCCGGGAATACGCTGACTTCAGTATTCGCTATTAAATGCATTTTACCGGCTTTGGCAGGCCGGCGATTTTTGTCGCCTGTTTAGCCGGGCCTTTCGGAAACAGGCGATACAGATAACGGCTGTTGCCTTTCTCTTCGCCAAATTTATTCGCCATGGCTTTGACCAGCATGCGGATAGCTGGCGACGTGTTGAATTCAAGGTAAAATTCTCGCACGAAGCGCACCACTTCCCAGTGTTCCGGGGAGAGGGTAATTCCTTCGTTTTCCGCAATTTTCTCCGCCAGCGCTTCGCTCCACTGGCTGCTCTCTTTCAGATAACCGTCGTTATCGGTTTCGATCTCTTTGCCTTCAAAACTCAACATATTCATTCACGCGTTAGTCAAAAACCGCCTCAGTCTACCAAAAAAACAAAGCCCCGCATAAGCGGGGCCCTGTTCACAGCACGGTGAGTTAATCGCGGCTGGCGAAGCCCAGGATGCTCAGCAGGCTGACAAAAATGTTGTACAGCGACACATACAGGCTCACGGTGGCGCGGATATAGTTCGTCTCACCGCCGTGAATGATGTTGCTGGTTTCATACAGGATTGCGCCGGATGAAATCAGGATAAACACCGCGCTGATTGCCAGATGCAGCGCAGGCAATTGCAGGAAGATGTTCGCCAGCATACCGACCAGTACAATCACGATACCCGCCATCAGCATACCGCCAAGGAAGGACATGTCCTTACGGGTGGTCAGCACGTAGGCCGAGCAGCAGAAGAACACCAGCGCGGTACCGCCCAGCGCCATACCAATCACGTCGCCCATTCCGGCAGACAGATAGGCATTCAGGATTGGCCCCAGAATGTAGCCCAGGAAGCCGGTAAAGGCGAACGCGGAGAGAATCCCCACCGGTTTATCCGCGGTTTTGTAGGTCAGGAACATCAGACCGTACATACCCACCAGCGTCAGGATCAGGCCTGGAGAAGGCAGCATCAGTACGGTGCTGGCCGTTGCGGTGATCGCCGAAAACGCCAGCGTCAGGCTGAGCATGAAATAGGTATTGCGCAGCACCTTATGGGTGCTGAGTAGCGATGTGCGGTCGCGTGAAGAAGTAATTATACGATCCATGAGTCACTCTCTTATGACAGATGTAATTAGCGCAAAGAATAGGAAACGGCGCGGCAGACGCAAAGTGGTTTTACCCATCTTTACTCAGCCCCTTAGGGATTATGCTGGTTTTTTATTCTGGCAAAGCCTTTGTACTCAGAATGAAGTGCGGTTTGTAGGGCGTATTCAGATCAACCTCTTATAGGTCACTGAAAAATATTGCGTTATTTCCCTAAGGCCGCTAAGAGTTATTTCCGGATCGTCATAAAAACAGACAATAAGGCGAAGGAAATGAAACCGCAAACACG
Organism: Enterobacter cloacae complex sp. IR5450; assembly: GCF_049238665.1. Lineage (NCBI taxonomy): Bacteria > Pseudomonadati > Pseudomonadota > Gammaproteobacteria > Enterobacterales > Enterobacteriaceae > Enterobacter > Enterobacter cloacae complex sp. IR5450. The sequence continues at coordinate 193,876 of NZ_JBMKIC010000003.1, read as the reverse complement.
CACGCACTTTACACTCTCTTTGTTAACCGCAGGGATCCTGTGCGCCAGCACGGCAACCTGGGCGGCTAAGGTGCCGGCAGGAACCCAGCTGGCAGATAAGCAGGAACTGGTCAGGAACAACGGCAGTGAACCCGCCTCGCTCGACCCGCATAAAGTCGAAAGCGATGTCGAATTCAATATTATCAGCGATTTATTCGACGGGCTGGTCAGCGTCTCTCCGGCAGGTGAAATCCAGCCGCGCCTGGCGGAGAAATGGGAAAATAAAGACAACACCGTCTGGACGTTCCATCTGCGCCCGGGCATTACCTGGAGCGATGGAACCCCCATCACCGCGGAAGATATTGTCTGGAGCTGGCAGCGGCTGGTCGACCCGAAAACCGCCTCTCCGTATGCCAGCTATCCCGGTAGTATGCGTATCGTCAACGGCACTGATATCGCAGAAGGCAAAAAAGCGCCCGAGTCGCTGGGGGTGAAAGCCATCAATGACACCACGCTGGAAGTGACGCTCACGCAACCTAACGCCGCTTTCCTGGCGATGCTGGCTCACCCGTCTCTGGTGCCAATTGATAAAGTCCTGGTAGGCCGTTTCGGTGATAAGTGGACCAAACCGGAGCACTTCGTCAGCAGCGGGGCCTATAAACTGTCACAGTGGGTGGTTAACGAACGCATTGTGGCGGTGCGTAACCCAAAATATTGGGATAACGAACATACCGTCATTAACAAGGTGACCTATCTGCCCATTTCCTCTGAAGCTGCTGACGTTAACCGCTACAAAGCGGGCGAAATCGACATTGTCTACACGGTGCCCATCAACCAGTTTGCTCAGCTGAAGAAAACGCTGGGGAGCGAGCTGGATGTATCGCCGCAGCTTGCCACCTATTATTACGAATTCAACACCACCCGGCCGCCGTTCAACGACGCCCGCGTGCGCAAGGCGCTGAACCTGGCGCTGGATAAAGACATTATCGCCGATAAAGTATTAGGGCAGGGTCAGCGCCCGGCATGGCTCATCAGCCAGCCGGATATTGGCGGCGTCAAGCTCCAGAACCCGGATTACGCCAGCTGGCCGATGGATAAACGCATTGCCGAGGCGAAAAAGCTGCTGGCCGAAGCCGGATTTAACGACAGCCATCCGCTCAGCTTTAATCTTCTCTATAACACCTCGGAATCGCACCAGCGTATTGCCATTGCCGCCAGCTCAATGTGGAAGAAGAACCTCGGCGTGGAGGCGAAGCTGCAAAATCAGGAGTGGAAAACCATGCTTGATACCATGCACACCCATAACTTTGACGCGGTACGCTACGCCTGGATTGCCGATTACGACGATGCGGCAACCTTCCTGAACAACTTTCGTACCGGGGATAGCCAAAACACCACTCAGTACAGCAATCCGGACTACGATCGGGCACTGGTGAACGCGGCGAAATCGAAAACGGCGGAGGAGCGCGGTAAATTCTACCAGCAGGCAGAAGATCTGCTGGGACGCGATGTCCCGGCGATCCCTGTTTATCATTACGTGCGCACGCACCTGGTGAAACCGTGGGTAGGGGGCTTCACGCCAGACAAGCTCGGGTACTACTACACCAAAGATATGTACATCAAAAAGCACTAACGATCCGCGGTGGATATTATGCTGTCAAAACGGCCAATCTGTCGTCTATTCAACCGATTAAACGCATTTTGGCTATTTTTAAAGCGAACGAATGCGCGCACTCTTTACAGCGCGCGGTGAGGTGTTTATAGTTCGCCTCACTTAGGAAGCGTGGCCGAGCGGTTGAAGGCACCGGTCTTGAAAACCGGCGACCCGAAAGGGTTCTAGAGTTCGAATCTCTACGCTTCCGCCAATTTCTTAACAGAATCAATAACTTAAGAGTTAGTTTTGATTTTGTACTGCATAAAGTATTGCATCAAAAGCCCGTGTAAACGGGCTTTTTTTGTATCTAAAATTCCTGTTTTTCATCAAAAAACTTATCCAGTCTTCATCCCTTCCTGTACAACAAAACCCTTTAAAAGCAGAAATACGATAGCAGGGAGCCTCCGGAAATTTAGTAATCGACGGATGATTTCACACCAATCTTAAGAACCTACCAGCAATAAGCTCAGCTGACCTACGCCATTACTGGACAACCTGTTGTTCTGTCAGTTAAAACAACTAAAAATGGTAAAACGGACAGCACAGTAATGAAACGAAGTGAACTCAGGAAACTATTGGAAGAATGGTTTGATGTAGAGCGGTATGAAGCGATAAAGGAACTCACCCTTCAGCAATTCTATGTTGAGGTTGAGCGGCGTATCTTGGCTTACAAGATGTTGCTGAAACGGGATACATTACCGCCTCTGAACAGACTTTTATTAGATGATTACCGCTATAAGATCCTCAGAGGTGAAATTTTTTTTAGCGGCGACACGTCCACGCAAGGACATGGGCTTGCCAGAACTTACGCAGTGGTCCCCGTAACCCGGAGCAACGCACAATTATATGCGAAAAGTTTAACTCTGATTGGAACCCATCCTGAAACATCCCAAAGAAGTCAGTCTGAATATATGTCGGAGTACCTGAAGGAATCCGGCATCAAAAGTCTGTCCTCAATTACTGTCGATATCTTCCTGCAAGAGGCTTCAACCGAAGATATCATCGAACACCTGAAGGTGCTCATTCCCCAATGGAAAAAACAGCTAAAAATGAACGATCCGGCTGTTCGGAAGTATCGTTTTGGTAAAAGCACGTTGAGAAAAATCATCGACTATCGACTCATCCCTATGATGGATCTCATTTTTTGGGGGGCAGATAATAATGATACCAAAATCTCACTGTCGCTGATGTCATCGCTGCTTCATGAGAACAGCGAGAAGGATAGGGATGAGGGAATGCTTAAGGTGACTGACTATCCGCTGGCTATGGCGTTGCTGACAGATGAGAACTATCTGAAATCGTTTGAAGATTACATGATGGAAAACAATGTATTAAAAGACACAAAAATTGTAGATCACGTCAAAGACGAGAAGAAGAAAGAAGATAAGTAAAAAAGGGTTACGTTCGCCCTGAGCGAACGTGATCACATCCATCCTCAACCATTTTTTTTCTGTTCACCTACCCCCATTTTTTTCGAAAAAGTCTTTTGCCAACATCCCTAAAACGCCATAAGCGAATTAGCTATTATTGTCCTCGTCGAAACAACAGAGGAAAAAACAAATGAGAAATGAAATCGCAGGTAAAAGATTAATCCGTGTTCCTGAAGTTCTTAGAAGAGTCGGATTTAGTCGAACCACAATGTATGAGCTTATTAAGGAAGGCCGATTCCCGGATAAGGTAATCATAGGGGCAAGATCTGTAGCCTTTGTGGAAAGTGAGATTGATGCTTGGATTGAAAATACTATTTCAGATTCACGCAAAAATAATAAATAACATAAAAGAGGAAGCGAAAATGAAAGTGCAAAAAATAGAAATAAATGTTAGCAATGATGATACAAAATACTTTGTTCTGAAAAGCGGGGAAGACTATGACTACTATTTGCGATGTATGCATGAGTATATGGGGGAAAGATTCTATCATAACCTTGAAGACGATGGTTATATGGAGGGTGTTTTAAAATCAATAATAGAGAATGGTAAGAAAGATTTTAATGAGTTCTTGAAAAAACATAAATATAAAGCATCGATTAAAAACGTATATTTTGATGAAGTGCTTGTCAACCTGAGGCAGATACATCATGTGATGAGTCACTATATTTTATATACATAATCGCTGTCGTCATCTATTCGGCCCCGCAAGGGGCTAATATAAAACGAAATGAATAAAATAAGCATTTAATTATGAGGATATAAGTATGTCTAAAGAAACTGTTATTGAAAATAAATCAACAGAACTGTTTTATGATCTTGCTTGTAGATCGTTTACAGCAAGCTGGAATCTGTTCATGGAAGTGAATGGTGATGGAGATGCCAATGACTATCTGGATGATCCGGATTTTATGAGTCCATTTATTATTTATGTGATTGACCATATTCAGAATAACTTTGAGAGATTTACCACGCAAGAAGGAAACTGTGGTGATATTAATCAGGTCAACTTTGAACAAGTAGCAGCCTTACTGGTAGGGTATTCAGAAAACTTTAGAAAGTAAGAACTAATCTTGCCCCGGAAGGGGCTAACTATAAACAAAAGGAAAAACAGATGAATAATGATATGACAGTAATCGTAAGTATGTTATGTGAAAAAACACCTAAAGTGATGAGCCTTATCCAAGAGAGCTTGGATATATTTATCGCATTAAGAGGTAGCTCTGTCGAAGAAATCATGAATGATAAGACCTTGTTAGATGATTTAAATCGTTATGTAAATGAGACACTGTATGATGAGATGGATGTGGAATATGGTTCTGTAATCATCAAAATAGTATCTAATAAATAGTATTAATACCTTCTCGATATGTATCTAATGTTTAACTTAATAAAAGGAATCAGTATGAAAGAGATTATTTTAAATGAAAGTAATAAAATGGTAGTAGATTTTATCACAAATGTATTACAGGGGTATTGCGAAACGATCTATAGTATCTCTGAAAAACAGCCTGAAACAGCCATGAATATTTTAACAGGGGAAATGTTATCAGAGATACTTTATGATGTTTTGATTGCCTGTGAAGTTGAAGACTATGTTAAAAGTGGAAGAGGCAAAGATGTATCTGAGATCAACATGGATAAGTTAAAGGAAACGATTTTATACTGGCATAAAGAGCATATCATTGAACTTGTACTGAAAAACATAAAACCGGATGATGCAGAGGAGCATATTTACTGGAAGTTAAAAATGACTGTGAGTCAGTATTGAAAATGGCAATATTCCCTCGTACAGAGGGAAATAATCCTGTAATGAAACGGAGATAACCAATATGATTGATGAATTCCATGTTATGTATATGTATAAAAAAATCCAAGCTGAAGCTGCAACGACAGATATGAAAACACTGGAGCAGCTTTTGAAGAAGTTCCGCCAAGTCGTTGCGGAGCGCCGGGAAAAATACTATCTGGAGATTGGTGAGAAAAAGGCACAAAATTTGAGGGCCAAGAGATTACAACAGTTGCTTGAGAAAATGGGGCGTGACCGTGTATCGCCGGAAAGTTTATTCAAATAATGATAGCCCGGACACGAAATGTGGACGAACATACCGGGTAAACTGATAACAGCAATTGTAATAACTCGACTGGTGAAGGTATTGTTAGTTTGTCTAAAGCATACAGGGGTGTTGAACTGATGTGATAGTTGCCATCTGACAAAGTAGTGCCTGAAAGCCTTTCTACTTCCTCAGTGGAGAGAACTGAGTGAGGTTTTGGGCAGACCATTCCATTGCTAAGCTGGCTTTTCATGCTGAGATGGGTTCTGATGAAATTAGAGAGGACTTGCATGGATTTTGAAGAGAAAAAAGAACGAGCCATTTCCATTATGAAAAGCAAGAAAATGTGGAGCAGTAACTATGCCCCCCCTCTGCTACGCCTTGCATGGAAAATGGGTATCAGGATACCTCCGTTGCCTTTCGCTCGATTCTGGCAAGTTGCTTTGTTAATGGGAATACCGATTGGCTCTGTCTGGGGTATACTGATGTGGTTTTTTACATGGAAGGAATCGGGGATGGATCCAACTGATGCTATTGCTAGAAGTTTGTTATTTGACGTTTGGATGGGGATTTCTATGGCGTTGTACCATTGGTGGAGAAGAGTAGCCAATAATCTTCCCGACTGGGATAGTCTTAGATGAATATTCGAATAATTTCCGGGCCAGCTATATTGAGAACAGTGAAGCCCGGATGCGCCGTATCAGTTAGATCGCGAAGTCTTCCAGTGTTTTACCGGCTTCAATAGCAGCAGTGATTGCTTTCGGAGTACGGCCCTGACCCGTCCAAGTCTGCTCATTACCGTTTTCATCTGTATATTTGTATTTGGCAGGGCGAGGAGTACGAGTCGATTTGGCTTTAGGCTGAGATGAACCAACCGCTGCAAGAAGTTCTGCTGGATCAATACCATCGTCTAACAGTTTTTGACGGAAGGCTTCCAGCTTAGCCTGACGTTCTTCTTGTTCTTTACGGATGGCACTTTCTTCCTCACGACGATCTTCAACGATTGCTGTTAACTTTTCCAGCATCTCTTCCAGAGTTGCCAGATCTGTTTCACGAGCATGTGCGCGAAGTGTACGAATATTGTTCAGTGCCTTGAGAGCTTCACTCATAGTATGTTATCCCGTATTTTAAAATAGATGATTAGTAAAAAAATGTATCCGGTGCTGTTGAAAAATCAAAAACATACAGTTAGTAGATAATATAGTAAAAATTACCGCTTGAGCAATCTAATACATCCCATTTTACACGAAATAACATAGTGTCATTTTTAAAGAGACATTTTTCTACGTTTTTGGCTTGATGAATCGAACTCTGACGAGATTTGAGAGAGTTGCTGAAGACTTTGTTCAACGGAGCGTTGGAATTCCATAGCGGCTTCTGTACGCTGCTTTATGACTAAGGCAATTATTTCTTCATCGCTTTTCTCAAGGAGATTTCTCCTGTAGAGACTATACGTTTCGAGCTTATCAATGTTTTTAGAAGCAAAAGCGGAGGCTTGGTTAACAGGGTTAAGCTCATCAAGAAATTTATCAAGAAGAGATTCCTTTTTTCTGTTCAAACGACGTAGTTCGGTATGTGCTGATTTGAATTTTTGCGCTTTAATGAAAGGAATACTATCAGCACGAAGTTTGCGATATTCTTTTTTGTATTCTTCAATAGAAATGTGATTTTTTAGTTCTTCGACTGTCTTTAAATATTGTATTAAATCATTGTTATCTGTTTTTACGTTTCTCATGAGAATACCTCGTTAATAAATAGTGGATATATTTATATGTTAAGGTATATAGAGAAAGTGTCAAATTAATGAGGGGTTAAATATTTTATTCCTGCCTTCGTTGCATAAAAGTATTAAGGATGTTTTTTCCTTATTGTCCTGTTTTAGGATGCAACTTTTAAATAGGTATCGATATCAGCCACGTCTTTTCTTGCCGCCTCATTTTCTTTTGTTCTTTTATATACCTTGCGAGGTTTATCGATCTTGACACTGTTTTTAGCACTAGGAACAGCATTATTTTTCTTCTTCTTGCTAAAAACAAAGGCATCTGTGTAGATCTCTTTATTTTCAGTTTCCAAAGATAAGTTTCGTCTTTCTTTCTGTGAAAGATCTGCATAATGCTCTGGATATTGTTCAATATCAGCATTGAGGCTTTTTGCATTACTCAAATGCTCTTTACGTTTTTCATCAAGTTGATGACTCATACCCTTGGCAAAAATATTAGAGTTGATATACAGGTGTCCATGATGTTCAACGAGAATACCTTTTTGTTTTAGCTTTTTGAATATGTTTGACATATTACCGGATGCGATATTCAACGCTTTACAGAGTGATGACTGTGAGAGGTTGATTAGGTTTCCAAACTCCATATATTCTAAGATATAAGTCAACACGCGGAATTCATTCTTAGATATATCCAGATCAGAAAAAACACGAAAGTTTGAAGTAAAAGCAAAAACATAAGGCTGTGCAAATGAGATCGCTTTATCTTCTTCTGTTGCAATAACGGTGGTTGATTTTATATCTTTGTTTTGTAGCAAGTGTCTTGCGATATCAATCTTTTGCTCTGTGGTTAATGTTTCAAATAAGCGAAGTAGTTCAGTGTCATTAGTATTCATATTATTCTCTCTTATAGTTCTTATTATGCCTATTTAATACTATGCAGAAAAATGAAAGTCAATAGTTAAACTATAAATAAAATAGAACTTTTATTATTATGATGTTGCTATATGTTAAAAAAACTATGTTTAAACATAGATTCCGCTATGTTTAAACATAGGAGGGTTCTATGTTTAAACATAGGTGTCTGCTATGTTTAAACATAGGAAAAAAAGGTGTGAAGCCTTGATTTTATTGGGCTGGGATAGTGCTTATAATTAAATAATTAGTAAGAAGTTAAGAGAGTCCAGTTTTCCTTTTATCTTATGTGCAGAGCGTTTTACGTGAAAAAATGTGGTTTTCTTGGGGTGTTTTTTCAGCGAAGTGATTGTTTCGTGCAATCACGCAGCGCTGCTGATGTTTTATGAATACTATAATTGTTTTACTTTTAATTTAATGGCGGCTACGCCGCAATTCTTTATGGATAAATCCATCATTAACAGGGATGAACCCTGTTTCAGCAATGTGATTGTCTTGAACAATCACTAAGTGCTGCTTCTATGAATATAGTTTTCCTATGCGTTTAAGAGCAAATGCTATATGTTTTAGTGCTAATACTATTATGGTATATAAGATCATATATATCTTATTATGATTAAAAGAACAAAAATTGATCCTTTTGGCTTTTCCCTCAAACATAGCAAATACCATTGTCAAATCGTTAAATATATTTTACAGCGTTAGGGCGTAGCCGTGCGTCAGCACATGAGCGTTAGCTCATAAGAGAAATATCTTTTCAAAAGAATAAGAAAAAACAGGTAAAACGTTTATTATATGAGTTAAATTTGATTTTTACCGATTCGATATGGTATTAAATAATAAAAAAGAAGGAAAATAATGAATGAACAACATTAAGATTATTACGCTCTTTCATACAAATAAAAAAATACCATTTATGACTTGTATTGTTAAAAATGTTGAAGAAGATGAACAAGGAATAAAACTCACTTTACAAAATGGTGATAATATCCATGTCAAAGATTATGACTATTTCTTCTTATCAGAATCAGCAAATGAGTGTGATCAGGAACGAATGATTAATACATACAGAAGATTGATTTCTGAACTCAGCCAAGTTAGCGAAGAAACAATAGAGTCCTTAGTTCCGAAGATATCGAATAATATGAAAACCAATTTCCCGGCAAGTGGTGTTAGTGCTTTGGAAGATGATTTAAAAGTCTGAATGGTAGCTACCATTCCATATGAAACAGTATATTAAAACATGCGTTGCATACAGGTTTTTACAACACCATATCTGAAGATAGCTACATTACCTGAGATCTAACAATACCTGTCTGCGTAATGGTCGACAGGGTATTATCTGTTCCGACCTATACCTTTCTATCTCCATCCATGTGCAAACAGCTACTGACATGGCTCTTCGTGTACATTACACCTCTTATTGATCGATAAAAAAGATCAATAAACTACATTTGATAGATTTTAACTATCAAATTAGCGTCAATTGATCGGTGTTTTAATTGTTTATATCGATCGATTATAGATATATGATAGATTTGATCTATCAAATGATTTGAATTCGATCGATACAAACGATATGACGAACAGAAAAATAAATTGAATCCTATCAATTGATTAATGCTTTTTTACAGCCCAGAGAGACCAACCTATGGGTAGGGCTGTCTTTGACATAAAGTTTCCACACATTGGGGATAGATATGAAATTACGGATAGTGATGCCTCTACTGCTGTCTGCTGCCGCACTGACAGGATGCCAGCAGCTCAACGATGGTGTGAATACAGTTAATGGAGCAATCAGTTCTTCGTTGTCTTCAGTAGGTAAAGCGCTGGGGGGCACCGCCACCACTCAAAGCCTTGGCCCGGTATCGTCTGTATCTGGCCTTGGTGCTGTCTGCAAAGACTATGAAGAAAACGCAATGGCGGCAGAGAAACAGTGGACTGGCAAAAGGATCTCTATCACCAATGCCACTGTTCTGGAAGTTACGAAGGGCAGAAGTGCCAGCGATATGATGACGGGAATGCCCAAAACAGCCCCTAACTATTACCTGCTCTTTAAAACAGCCGATACAAGCTACTGCGGTGGCATGGTATGGCTGGATTACTACTCTGGTATTGATGATGCAGTTCTTACCTATAAGAAAGGCCAGAAAATCAGCGTCACCGGAACTGTAAATAATTTCGAAGTCCGTGGGTTCGCTACCGTCAACAACGCCGATATGGCAGTTCGTCTGGTTGTTCTGAGAAACGGCACAATCAATCATTAATTCTGGGATAACACTATGCGTAAATTTTTACTCGTGGCGGGTCTTGCTGCTCTTGTATCGGGATGCGGTGAAAAAGGCGACTTTGAGAAAGCGATCAACGGGAAAATATCACAGTCAAAGCTGTGCTACTCCCTGCAGGACAACGACATTGTATTCAACAAAGGTTTTCCGATTAAGGTTAACCGTGGCTACCGTTCTGCCGGATACAGTGCCAGTGATGAAATCCTGAAAGGACTTGCTGAACAAGGGCTGCTCACTGTTTCACAACAGGCAAATGGGTTTAGCAGTGTCGATGTTCTGGAAGTAACAGACAAAGGCCAAGCGGTTGAGTTTTGGGATCGTAAAGATGGTGCCTGTATTGGTCATCGTGCGGTTGCTGAGATAAAGGAATGGACTGAACCGGGAAACGGTAATCAGAAAATTGTTCGCGTGTCTTATACATGGAAGTTGGCGGATGTTCCTGCATGGGTGGACAAAAAAGCGTTCTCCAGCGTCAAGGGTATGAATGAACCTGAAGACGGCATGATTAATCTTGTTAAAACCAGCAATGGCTGGAAAGCGATCTAAGAGGTCTATTATGGAAAACAAAACTATCCAGTGTCCGTTTTGCCTGAAAGAGAGCCAGCGAGGTGTGCATGTTTGTACCGGCTGCATGGCGACTGTTTTATATGGGGCTTACCCCGGCTGGTATGCTGTTGTGGTTATCTTACTGACATTCGGCCTGTCTATCCTGATCGGAATGTCTACAGGCATAGCGGGGGCAACTATCAGCCTACCAATAATTGCTATTATCAGTTTTGTTGCTGGTAAGGTGATCTTCTCTGATAATGTTGTGTTTAGGCGAAGAATGTAATATTAAATCATAATTATTTAAACCACATCATTTTACAATGATGTGGTTTAAAATATGCTATCTTGCTGAGCTAATCATTATAATTCTAGCATTCATAATGATAGTTGTATTTATCAACGTGCAATATTCTGCTTATCAAGAAAAATAGCACGATTCATACCTGTGCGTTCAAAGATTGCAAGGTTAAGTAAGAACGCTTCAGACCGAACTGTATCGCAAGGAAGAAACAATGAAACAGGATCTCCTGAAATCGTTAACATAAAACAAAGATTATTAAGGAGATTTATCAATCTAAGGTAGTTTCCTTTTGTATAGTATTCCGTCATGAAGCCATGAAGTATACTGTGTCGATTTAAATTACTTATCCCTGTATCATTCTGTGTGTTTTGATAAAGGTGTTTTTCTATATAGTTTCTACCATTTAATGCAATCTGGTATCTTTCTTCAAATCCGGCGAAGAATTCTTTGGAACTAATACAAATAGGTTTCCAGTCATAATCACGGTAGACATAATCATTAATGTAGAACTTTAGCCATGCATCATAAATACTAAGTAAAAATTTAGTTCCCACATTTTCAGGTTCATCTAGCCCAAGTCTAATACCTAACGATCGAATAGTGCTTTCAATACAAGGTAGGAGAGTGGTTATTGCTGAACGATATAATCCGAGACAATATGTCTCTGTTGTTTCTCTTATCTGTACTAAACATTTTTCGAGAACGGGAAATTTTGAGTAGTGTTCTATAACTAAGAGTGAAAGCACTTCGGGAGGGAACATTGATGTGAGAGAACGTTCACCTGCCAGTATTTTCATCTCCCGACTTGGCGCTTTATTTATTTGACCACAGTTATGTGAAATAATACCGAGTGATACATAATTGGGAAGGATTATCTCAGCTTCATTTAATGTTTCACCCATGGCTTTTATAAGAGTATTCTTTGATCTATATACTTCAAGTTGTGGGATGAATGCCTTGTATTCTTTATAGTACACACAAAAGCCATGAAGGTTAGTCATACAGTTTGTAATGGTGGCTGGCTGAACAGAGAACTCACCACAACCTAATTGTTCATTCAGTATGGAGTTCAGGATTTCGATATTATCACACTTGTTATTCATTCTTTTAAAAGTGCGATATATTTTTCTGAATATATTATCGATGTCATTTTGCATTGCAAATTAACTTCCTTTAAAATTAATATAAAAACTACCACCATTCATCAGGATATACTAGCTGATAATCTCAAAAAAAGACATCCTTCTGTGTCTGGCTGGGTTTGTTTACGGGGTTTTGGTTGCTGCTAGTTTTGTTATGTGAGTCACCTCTGGTTGAGAGTTTATTCACTATAAGGGAAGCACATTATGTGATTATGGCAGGCGCTTCTTAGCATGTTAACGCTAAATCATCAGTGTCATTGAATGCGGCAGTTACTGGGTATTTATCATCACTTTATGGAGGCCGCAAGCTCCTTCTCCGGCAGCAAACATGAGCTGGTTAAAGTGTAGCGGTATTAGGCGGGGCAATTTAGTGTTATGATAGTCATCCCTCAGTCTGGTTGGAGATTTTTGATTTGACAATTGATCAGATCGTACAATCCGGGCTGGGTTCCCTCAAAGTGATCTACTATTCCGCGTAGCTATTTACTGATTTTATTTGAAAGAATATGAGACATTTTTTGACCGCTTTAGTATAATCATCCGCCATAGATGCATTTATCTTTTGATCATAAAAATTATGCACTAATGAATTTCTTGTTTCTAATCATTTTTGTATAATATTTAAGTTGGAGGCTTTCTCGTCAATATAATGTTCTAATGATGAATCATACATTTTTTATGTTAAATGAGAGTATGTCATAGAAACACAATCTAAGTCGGTTCTCATATAATATTGGGCGTTGCAGTCGCTATCTGATCGTTCAGCATTGAGAGTAAGGTTTGGATAGTGGATTAGTTAAATGGTAGTATGATATTATACCTATCTTGATTTAACGCTTGATTCATAATTACAAATTAGATAGCATTTGTTTTTGTTTGTAATAAGGTAATTAAAAATGGCGAGGAAGTTTGCTTTTAATACATTGTACATCATTGATATTTTGGGTGAAAATGATTTATATTTGCCAAAGGAAATAGAAATAAATACGAACAGAGGCTGTGAGATTTCATTAAATAATAACACTGCATCACAGCTTTTTAAATCTGTATCCTCGTTGAACTTACCTATTCCTGTTTATTTTGTCAAAATACATAATCGGCCGATGCTTCACTCTTTCTTTACAGATTTGGAAGTGGTTGTTAGAGAAAAGAGCTTAATTCCTATATTGCATTTTGAATGTCATGGCTCGTCAGAAGATGGCGTTTTTCTTCCAACGATTAAAAAATATGTATCGTGGTCGGAAATTAATGAATTTTTATTAAAAATCAATAAGCTCATCAACAATAATATCCTTGTGGCTATTGCGGGGTGTCAAAGTTATAAATTAATAGATAGTATTGAATACAGTAAGGGTAGTCCGTTTGGTTGTTATGTCGGAGCAAACAGCGTAACACATGATGGCATTATCAAAAGATTTAAGGATTTTTATCGACATATATTCTTATATAATGACTTTGAGGCTGCTTGTGAAATCTTGGGTAATGACTTTTCTGTTATCTTTTCATATGACATATGCATGCGTGAGGTATTACTTCCAATTGTATTGAATTATTTTGGGAAAGATAGAAAAGATTTAGTAGAATATACAGTTAACCAAATGATAGCTAATGGTCAACAAGGGCCTATAAGTTATATTAGAAAAATAGCGAAAAGTAGATTAAAAAATCTTGGTAAATACTATGAGGTTTCAGGTAAGAGGTTTTTGCATGGAAATAAGCCACTCCCTTTTTCTGAGTTGGAACGAATCGCTCTAACGCTTAAAGCAAGCCTAAATGATGAGGCAAAATTCAATGAGGAATTGAAAGCGGCAATCCAATTCAAAAAACAATTATTTATCGGCAAAGGAAATAAATAACCACTATTTTATAGACTATAATTTTAAGGAAAAAATAGAAATCATTTGTTTTTATCAAAATTTGAAGGTTTCAATGATGGATAATACCTGCTTTTTCCTGATAAAGATGGCTGGGAAGGTATAAAACCAGCATTGTTATTCATTGTATGTTGGTCACTGTTTGCTCGACTTGGGAAGCGCCTGATTTCATCCGGTGTTGGACTATAACTTTGACTGTTAAATCTGGCACGTCTTTCATACTCAGCGCGTGGCACATAGATACCCTGAACCTCATCGAAGACATAGTTTTCAGCAATACGCTTATCATGTTCAGCATCAACTGAAACAGGGGAAGGTTTTCTTCTGGCCCAGACGAATTTCTCTCTTATATATCCGGCTACCAGCAGCGTGAAACGTTTGAACACACCAGTCTGACGAGGTTCAACTGTCTTCCTCTTAACTTTAACAGGAGCGCGTTTATTCACTCTTGCAGTTGAAGAGGATTGGTTTTTCAGTGTAGTGCGTGTATGAGGTGCAGGGGCAACCAGAACAGGTTTTTGCGAGTCTGAAGATGAAGCTCTCCCGGTATTATCCGGGATAACAATTTCTTCAGGTTCAGCCAGTGCATGAACCCTAAAGCTGGCAACATCAACCACGATGTCTAATGGTAGATCTTTAAAGGTAAAGTAGGCTTCGTCAGCTTCTTTTTTCAGCTCATCACGTATCGCTTGCTCTGCAGCACGTTGTTCCTGAGCGGCAACAGTGCCCCAGCGGTCACGAGGAATATGAAGTATTGGATCGCGGTTTGTTTCAATAGCTTTAGCCAGCCAGATTGCTTTCTCTTCGTTTGTAGCAGCAGCTGTAGCCTGTTCAAGGGCTTCCTCATACTGAACCCTGATAGAACGGTGATCGATGTGTTCATCATGACCATACAGGTCAAGGAACCCATTACAGATGTCCTGCCAGCCTTTACGCCAGCTATCAAGGGTTTCAGGCTTGTCCCACTCACGGACCTTTTTACCAAAGCCGGTAGAAAGAACCTCACGGGTGGTTCCCATTATATGGATATGCGGGTTATGACCATTAATATCGTGAATAACAACATCGGCAATGATGCCTTGCTTGGTAAAGTGCTCAAGAACAAAAGCTGCAGTGAGTTCAATGTTCTGCTCTGGTGTTAGCTCAGCGGGGAGGGCAATCTTAAACTCTTTGGCAAGGCGGGCATCTTTTCTCTTCTCTGAGGCTTCGACAGCATTCCAGAGTGTTTCACTGTCAACAATCAGGGCAGGAGGGGTATGTTCAGGTGCAAAAATCTGCGCAAAGGCAAGGTCCTTTTTATGTGCTGTTTTGCGACCACAAACTTCACCCGTTCTGTTATCGAAGAAAACTTTACGGTGACGATATGCAGCAGAGTTAACCGAAGACTGACCTTCGCCTCTGCTGATGTTCTCCATTTTAAAACTGTATATCGCCATCCAAGTATTCCTCAATGCCAAATGCTGCTTTTCGTTTTACGTAAGGAAAACGCCGGGGTTGACGTTGACCTTGATTTTGTTTCCGAAGGAAACGGTTTTAGCCTGCGGCAGGCAACCGTCGGTAGACCCCACGGCATTAGAGCGAAGCGATAATGCGTAAGTGGGCATTGCTTTATTTTTTATCGCCATAAATGGCTCAAAAATAACGGCAATGTATAAGGCTTTCCTTTATTAATTAATACTAAATATATGAATGGCTGTAAAACAAACCGCCGAATTAAGCGGCGCAATCTGGATGAAAGGGCGAAGTGTTCCACGATATTACATAAATGGGGTTTTGATAGCGTCCGAAGGACAAAAAGAGTGTTAATTTATCCCGCCGTAAGGCGGGAAAAACTAAAACATAAATAAAATAGTTAAATTTAGAGATGACTTCTCCGTTATATAATTAACAGGTGAGGTTTAAAAACTAGGGTGAAAAACCGAAAGGTGAAATGAAAATCATATATAAACAAAAATAAGTAACGCGGAGAGTATCAGATATTTTAAGTTAGTAGTTGCTATCACTTGTGTTGCATAAATTACAAAGTGCGCGATTCAGGTTCTTGTTGACTGGAAATCGTGAGGATATGGCCTAAACTCAGTCTGCATCATTTCTTAAAGCAGTTTGATGCATTGGGAATGATGATCAGTTTATTAATTACATACAGCAATTATAATGAGGATAAAATGTCCGAACATCAAGTGTTATGTATCAATAAAAGCAATCGCCAGAGTGCTCATGAAAGGATAACTCATATTGGCGGTAAGAATGCTGATGGCACCAGATGGAAGCTCACACAGCAAGAGGCTATAAGCGGAATAGAATCTGGGAAATGGAGATTTTATGTTAATGCAGGAGGACATTCAGTGTGGGTGATTGTTGCTGTTAGCGCTTCTGGTAACAAATACTTAAAAACACAAAATGATGGCGAACAGCCTAATAACCTTTTGAGTCTTCCTGAGTGCGCATAAGTGTTAAAGAAAGGGCCTTTTGGCCCTTTCTTACTATTTACTGCGCTTACCATGATTACTTCTGAATGTAGTTAGTTATAGAGATAATTTTAAAGTCCATTAAAAGACTTGAAGATATATAAAAAATAATTTTTGTATACTATTGATTAATTTATTAATTATGCTAATTGGTGTTAAGGAAATAAAGGCAAGGAGGTTTTATGTATAAAAATAACGATGAAGCCATCGATCTTGAAGCAAAAAGATTACTTGATAATGGAATCTATACCGATCTGGAAAAAGCGTATAGTGAAGCAGAAAAGATAATCACAGAAATAAGAGTTGAGTTTAAAAAGAAACAGGAAAAGAAACAGTTCCGTTCCCGGATTAAATCAATCAAACGAGCACTTTCAGATGATGAGTTCAGAAGTAATATTCCTTATAATCATAGGCATCAGTGGAGAAAAGAATGAGTGAAGATGAAATAAAAAATACCTATCTAACTGGCAATATTTTTCAGAGTGATAGAAGTAGGCCTGAAATTAAGAAAACACTTGAGCAAAAAATAGCAGGAGCACAAAATAAGCTCAATTATCTTAAAGCAAAAGAAAAGAGGGATAACAAAAAAGAAAATACACGACAAAAAATAATTCTCGGTGCAGAGGTTGCCAAGGTTTTAAACTGTGATATAAATGAGGTAGATAAACAATTACTCTTTGGAATGTTGTTAGAAGTTCCATCTTTACATACACACGATATCGAACAGTATAAAGTAAATGGACAAATCTATATTGAAAGAGTTCTCAAAAAATTCAGACCATAAAATCATTTCACGTCCGAACAGCTCTCCGGCTTAAAACTTGTTTTAGGCTGGGGAGCTGTTGACCAAGCCTCAGAGGGCGCGGTAGTCAATTTTTACTGCCTTCCGTGGCAATAAATCACACCCCATTTCAGATGGCGAAATCTTCCAAAGTTTTACCACCTTCCAGTGAAGCAGCAATCGCTTTTGGTGTACGCCCCTGACCTGTCCATGTCTTTTCATCACCATTTTCATCAATGTATTTGTATTTAGCAGGACGAGGAGCACGAACAGCAGCCGGACGGGAAGATTTAGGATTAGCCAGCAGCTCTGATGGGTCAATACCATCTTCAAGCAGTTGTGCACGAAGCGCTTCAATTTTGGCCTGACGTTCAGCATTTTGTTGCAGTGCAAGTGATTCTTCTTGGCGTCGCTCTTCAACAATAGCAGTTAATTTTTCCAGCATCTCTTCTAAAGTAGCCAGATCTGTTTCTCGTGCCTGTGCGCGAAGGGTTCGGATGTTATTAAGTGTTTTAATAGCGTCAGTCATTATCTTTTATCCTGAATGTTTAAGGTCATGAGCAGGATAACATACAAAAGACGATAATGGATAAAATTACCCCGCCTAAAATTTATTGTTAAGTCTTTTTTATGGATTATATCTTAACCAACCTTGACCTCTTTTTTATTTTTGTTAATTGATATGTACGTGAAACAAAAAGGACGATGAAAATGAAAAAACAAAATAAAAAAGGGTTCTCATTACTTGAACTCATTTTGGTGCTGGGTGTTGGTAGTATGATGGCTTTTATGCGTTTTCAGGATATGAAAACTGAACAAGAAAATGTTATGGCTAAGGCTGTTGGTTAACAGATGAAGCAGATAGGTGAGGCGGTAAATGGCTATATCAATATCAGATATGACAAGCTTTCTACGCTGACGTCAAGCAGTAGTCAGTCAAGCGATCCGGGTCCCCGTACCTGTAATGGTTCAGGTTGTGAAATCACTTATCAGACACTCATTAATGAAGGGTTATTGCCAGTATCATATACCGGGGTAAATGCCCAGAAATCTTCTTATAAGATAATGTTAAAACGTTCAGGAGCTACTCCTAACTATGTGGTTAATGGCTTAATCACAACAACTTTACCTTGGAGTGAAAGCGGAAAACTTCGCTACGATTTATTAGGTAAAGCTATGCAGGAAGCGGGTATTGACAGTGGCATGACAAGAACAACATCAAATGCTTTCGGTTATGGTGGTCAATGGTCTGAAACCTCTGCTAATTTCAATAATATTACCTCCGCTGGACAGTTGGCTTTCCGTGTTGGGTTTAATAGTGCATTATATTCTGTTTATTTAAGACGAGATGGAACACTGCCAATGACAGGAAATCTTAACATGGGTGGTCAAAGTGTCTATAATGCTCAGGATATAACAGCAGCAGGAACGACAACAACAGGAATATTAGAAACTAATACTGCTACCGTTGGAGCAACATTAAACGTAGCAGGAGTTACTACATTAGCCTCTGATCTTAATGTATCAGGAAACGGACAAGTCAATGGGAACTTAAATTCTAACAAAACCCTATCAGGCGCAACTGTAACGTCTCGTTCTGAAACCTATACTCAAAACTGGTTTAGAACATTAGGAGATGGAGGAATTTATTTCCAAAAGTATGGTGGTGGTTGGAATATGGGAGATACAGCTACAATAAATGCGTATGGCGGTAAAAATGTTCAAACATCCGCTGGTTTCTATGGTGGATATATAAAATCAACAGGAAATATTGATGCTAATGGCAGAGTAAATGCTGGTGAATTTATTTATATAAATGGACAAGCGAATGTAGGATGGGGATGTTCACCTAATGGATTACAGGGAAGAACGCCAGAAGGGGCTATTTTATCTTGTGTTAATGGTGTGTGGAAAAGTAGTTCTGCAAGAATTGAGAGAACTCAATTTTTAGTTTCTAGTGGTAGTAATTATGGAGATATTTGTCAATCCAACATTAATAGTAATGGAATGGCAGCACAAGGTTGGGTCGCAAGTGGGTCTGATGCTTGTACTGAGGACGGGAATAATTGTTCAGTGGACAATGTTAGATGTTTTGCAATAAGAATTGTAAATTAAGAGATTAACTCTTACTTACTATAATTGAAAGAGTTTTGATAACAGGTCTCGACCTGAGCATGAAATAATCACTCACCACTATCTGGGGGTAAGGGCACGGAAATCGAGTTGGTTTAATTCAAAAAATAAAAAGAAAGGGCCGCTTGGCCCCCTTCTTTTATATGCTGCTCACAACCTCATTTAGATTGGTAGAGCGCATGTATCTAGCAGGATTATTCATCTGATCTTTGAGTGAGATAAAATGAGCATTACCACAAGTAATTTTCGCATCTTCTTCATTACCAAGACCAATGTGTTTACTTTTTGTTTCTACAACAAAGTAAATATGTTCTTCACCATTGTCTTCAATAACTAATGCCCAGTCAGGATTGTAAGTTCCTAGTGGTGTCGGGATTTTAAACCAACCGGGAAGCTTTACATAAAGCTTAACTTCATCCTGTTCTTCGAGTTCCTGAGCGAAACGGCTTTCGACTTCAGAATCTTTAGGAACGTATTCGTAAACTGACTTAGACGAGGTTTCAAAAAGATTACGGGCATATCCTGTTAGCTCTTTATCCATAAAGAGACTTTGCGCATACACCTCTCCTTTTAGTGGATAATATTTAATACCATCAACAATTGACAGGCGTTTGCAGTAGTTGATTCGGCCTATAGCTTCGCTGATAAATTGTTGCGGATTTTTGGCAAAATCAGCGAGTTTTCCACTCTCTTTAAGGATATGGCCTAAACTGCGTCTTGTTAGTCCAGTCTGTTCCTGCAGAACACCAAGAATATCAGGTAGTGGCTGCTCTGCAACATCTATTACAGAGCTTGTCGTTCCATTTGACTGAACTTCAACACCAAGACCTGACTGGCTTTGTTTTATGGTGGCTTTACTGAAACTGACCATTGCTTTTGCTACAGGCTGCATTTCAGAAAGTGATTTCGTACAGGATTTGATCAATGAATCTTCATCAAATGCCAGACGATACAATGTTTTTTGACTAATGCGTTGCCATAACGCTTCGAATTCCGGGCTGTTTAAAATCTCTTTCCGGTATTTGATAGTTTTACGCTCATCAGCATTGTTTATATTGAGTCGTCCTGCTGATTTACGCAGGATAGTTTCAATTTGTTCCTGTAGTGAGGCATACTTCTCACTAACAACAAAAGTGTTTTCGAATAATACTTCTTTCAGGGCTTTGGTGATTTTCCCGGTTTTTTCCAGATAACCTTCAGCATGTAGTTCAGACCATATCTCCTGTGAAGCGATGATACCTACAACTTGTGAGGAATCAGAGCATATCAGATGGGCAAACGCATCTTTTTCGATGATACCAAAATGGATGCCTGTTTCGTTCTCAATTTCACTCTGTAGTCGTTCAGCATAGGCTTCATAATTTTCACTGGCAACGACAGTCAGAATGTTAATGCTGTCATCACGTATACGCTCACCCTCTTGGTTAACGCACAGGCGAAGACCACGGCCTAAAGTCTGGCGGCGTTCTCGTTCACTTCCCATCTCTCGAAGGCTACAGATCTGGAATACATTGGGGTTATCCCAGCCTTCTTTCAATGCAGAGTGTGAAAAAATAAACCTTACCGGATTGGAGAAACTTAAAAGCTTCTCTTTATTTTTCATGATGAGATTATAACCACGTTCCGCATTTTCGCGGCCTGCATTATTGCTTTCGCTTGTTTCAGCCCATCCACCTTTTTTATCAATGGAGAAATAACCATCATGAACGTCTTTAGCATGTTCTGGATGAGAAGGGAGCAAATCTTTATATGCGGGGCTTTTGATCGCTTTTAGATATTCTTCTTCAAAGATACGAGCATATTCACCCGGTTCACGAAGTCCTTCTTCATTAGTCTGGCGATAGAAATCAACCTTATCAATGAAGAACAGGGTGAGAACCTTGATTTGCTGGGAATTCAGGCGAAGTTCTTTATCAAGATGTTCACGAATTGTACGCCTAATCATATGACGCTGGATGAGCATCGGGTCAATATCACCCACGACATCACCCACTTGCATATAGTAGGTATTAGAAGGCGTCTCCAGTGTCAGATAGCCTTCTTTGCCCGTGCGGATCTCACTTATCCTGTATCCCTGATAAATATCACGCCCCGTTTCGTCATCAAGTGTCATACCGTCATGCACGGTAATTTCAGAACGAGTTACATTCCCTTTTTTATCGGCTATATCAACAATAACAGTCGCGCTAATGCTATTCTTCTTACTGTTAATACTGACCAGTTTTACATAGGGACTATTGCTTGCATTTTGGACTTCAAGCCCGGCAACTTCGATTTGTTTCACCAGTTTCTGATTGTAAGCATCAATGGCATCGAGGCGATACACCATATGATGTTTATGCACATGTGTCGCTGAATAGCGTAAGGTGAACATGGGGTGCATAGCATCAAGTGCGGTTTTACCCGCACCGTTTAAGCCACCATCCACACTTTGCGGTTCGTCTACAATAATAATTGGACGCGTAGCACGTATCAGATCAATTGGCTTATCCAGATCGTCAACGGTTGTTTTTTCACTGGACTGATAGAGCTTATTAACGTCTTTTTTGTTAATCGCACCCACAGTCATTACCATGATCTGCATAACAGAACTGGTTGCAAAATTTCGAACATCTGCAGGTTTTGCCGAATCATACAGATAGTACTCGTATGGAACTCCCGCATAAAGGCTTTTGAAATGTTCCTCAGTAATTTGTAGTGTTTTATAAACGCCTTCCTTGATGGCAACGGAAGGAACTACGATGATAAATTTGCTCATGCCATATCGTTTATTCAACTCAAGCATGGTGCGAAGATAAACATACGTCTTACCTGTCCCTGTTTCCATCTCGACAGTAAAATCATGGCTGTCGAGTATAGGTGAGGGAGGAAGCTGATTTTTCAACTGAACATTGTTTAAGTTTTTCAGCAGAACATCATCTTCGGGTATCTGTGGGTTTACAGGCATTGAACCTGTTGCGCCTTCAAATGAGAGTGCACCCTGAGCTGGGGCCAGCACAGTCATTTCGCTTTCCCATTTCTCTTGCCCTTCAAACAAATCACAGACCGATGTTATGGCGTTTTGCTGATAGGTAAGGTCAGATTCAAAATGTAGTTTCATCTCATTCCCTTACAGGCTGTGCAAGTTTGTCAGGCCATGCTGTTCCAGAATGGCGCAAAGATTTGTTTTAGCAACGTTATTTTCAAATGCGTCATCAAGGAAATAGCAGACCGTATCTTTGCCAGCTTTTAAACTCTTATGCCAGTCAATGATCCCCTTGGTTAGTGCCTCAACAGAAGAGGCAGGGATTTGACGGGTAAAGCAGGTAAACAATTTGCCACCATCAACACAAGAAACAGTTAATTCATCAAACTGACGGGTTTCAACGTTTACACTCAGATCAATACCACGCTTAAGCATCAGTTCAGTCAGCAAGTCTTCTTCACTACGACCTTCAAGGATTGGGCTTACATAAGCATCAAGCTGTTGTGAAAGCGTTTCGGCGGAGGCTTCCCACGGACGGATATTAGATGTATCGAGTTTGAAAACACGAAAACCAACATCACCTTTCCATTCTGGATTTTCTTCACGAACTTTTTTACCTGCACGACGCAGGCGCTCTTTAGTAAGTTCGGCAACATTATGTTTTAAATTATTTTTTCTACAATATTCTACTGCCGTTTTTTGAGTTTCCTTTTCGGCTGACAGTGCTTCTGGAATTTGTACTAAAATATATTTACGGTGGCAGCGATCTTTCGCATTTTGTAACATGACTGCATGACCAGTTGGACCTGAGCCTGCAAAAAAGTCAAGAATAATATCGTCACCCTTAGCTATCATCTGAATAATGTAACTTATTAAATCAAGAGGTTTCGGATAACCGGCAAAGCAAGCTCCTATCTCAACAAGTTGTGCTGTTGCCTTTTGAGTACCACCAAATCCATTTAGAACGGAAACTACATGGCTTTGTGAATCGGAACGTTTTTTCACAACTTCAATAGTTCCAGTTTGACTTAGTACAAAACTGGTTTCTTGTCCTTTACTATCAATAATCGGATTGCAATTGTTTTTTATAAAATCCAAAAGTAGTTCTTTCGAACTCCATCCACTTTCGATAACTAAAGGCTTTGTTAATTTGTTATCACTAATTTCTGGATCTGAATGGTAAATAGGCCACGTATTCTTAGCACAGTTAACTCTTCCACTTGTAATATCACAAGGGAATCCAACAGGAAGTATTATCTTACTTGACGGGTTTTTAGGCCCATTCTTCACAATGGTATTTCTAATCTCTGGTTTAAATAATTTGCTCCCTTTTGGTATGTTAGGGTCTACTATAGGAGGATGTGGGAAATTAATTTCTTTTTTTGCATATAGTAATATATACTCATGACAATTTTTTATTTTGGCTTGATTATCAAAGTTGCCATCTGTACGCCAAACAAATTGGGCTAAGAAGTTTTCTTCGCCAAATATTTCATCCATAATAATTTTAAGCTTCGATGCTTCAATGTCATCTATTGAAACAAAAATAATGCCATTTTCACTCAATAAGTTTTTAGCAAGTTTTAAACGAGGATAGATCATATTCAACCAGTCTGTGTGATAACGCCCACTGGTTTCTGCGTTTGTGGTGATTCGTACCCCATCTTCTGTTTGTCCTGTCATTTCAAGATAATTTTTCATGTTATCTTGGAAGTTATCAGAATAAACAAAATCTTTCCCGGTGTTGTAAGGAGGATCGATATAAATAAGCTTAACTTTTCCGGCATAACTTTTTTGAAGAAGTTTTAACACTTCAAGGTTATCACCTTCGATCATGAGATTTTTGGTGTTATCCCAATCAACACTTTCATCTTTACATGGGCGTAAGGTTCCACGGGAAGGGGTAAGAGCAAGCTGACGAGCCTGACGCTTACCATGCCAGTTCAGGCCATAGCGTTCTTCTTTGTCGTCTACATTCTCACCCAAAAGCTGCTTTAAAACCTCAAAATCAACACTGTCTTCATTAAAAGCTTCAGGAAACAATGATTTAAGCTTGGTGATGTTATCAGCAGTGATATTCATTGATTGCAGTTCGGGCATTTCAGGCGAAAGTTTGTTCATTGACCATTCCACGTATCTGTATCAGGTTACTGTGTGATGGGGGATATTTTACGGTAAATAGTGCATTTCATCAATGAACAGCGTGCTACAGATTTCTTTTTAAATCATTATGTTAATGCTTTTATTGAATGTTCTGTCCTCGTGTTAGTACAATTAGCTTTTCTGCGTCTACCAAACATTATCAGGATGTGATGATGGCTAAACTGAACAAGAAACAACTTGCTTTACTCAAAGAAATACCTGCCGATCAACTCATGCAAATAATTTGTGATATTGCAGAGGATAATGGTCAGGCAAAATCCTTTCTTATTAATAAATATCTGTTAACTCCAGAAGAATCACTGAAAAAGGCTGAGGCTGAATACAAAAGGGTAATTAAAACAAAACGCTTTTATGATTATTATGAAGCAGCGATTTTTTTTGAGGGGCTATACAGGAATGTCATATTTCCACTTGAAAAGACGGTATCAACGCTGCCTGAAAAAACCGAGGCGTTTTGCCATGATTTACTGCTCTCATTTGATAAAGTCAGCGAAATTGCTGATACACCAGATGGATCATGGATGGACTATTATAATGGTGCTGTCGAAATATGGTTAAAATCCCTGTCCCTACAAAAAGACAAAAGCATTGATGTTATAGCGGATAAAATACTTTCCGTACTTAAAGGTGATGTATATTTTAACTTTGATATTTTTGATAAGTATAAAAAAGATCTGGGATACAATGTTATTCGTGCTTTAAGGGAAAGTCTTCTTAAGACAGGTGATGTTAATGATGCTGTTGAGTTAAGTCTGTATATCAGGGATGTTGATTTCATCAGGCAATGCTTTGAGAAAAGAAAACTGAATCATCCAGAATATATCATTAAGTTTGCTGAGTTGCTGGTTGATGAACTGTGTACTGAGGAGGCCATTCAGGTTCTCAATAAAATCAAAGAAGATAAATCAGTTGATCAGGCAGGGCTTCGTGATAAATGGACTGAGGTGTTGGCTCTGGCGTTGATTGAAGAAGGCGAGATTCAGCAGGCAAAAACAATTTGTATAGACGGATTTAAGAACAGGTGTGATGTTATTTTTTATAATATCTATAATCGGGTGGAGAAAAATAATGACTCACTGGATTTGTTCTCTGGCATAGCAAAGAAAAAAGGCTTTCCGTTTGTTATTCTTTTCTTGTCCGGGACAGATAGTTATGGAAAACTTGATTCTGAAGTCATGAATGCGAGTGAAAATGAAATCGCAGAGATGATGTCTTTATTACGCGGTTCTTTTGTTCGTACCTTATCGAGTGAGCTTTACAGGCATGGTTATGCATGTTCTGCAACTCTGCTCCGTAGAGTGCTGGCAGAGGACAGTATCAGTCGTTCTCAGAGTAAATACTACACCTATGCGGCATCTGATATGAAAAAAAGCATTGATTACAGTAAAGATATTGCATGGACTGAAAAAATCCCTTCAACAGAAGAGTATTTAAAATCTCTGTTTATTGAGCACAAAAGAAAATACGCACTCTGGGAAATAATGCTGGAAAAAATCGCTGGTTTAGCGATAGAGAAAGATTCAGTATCATATTCAGCATAGACTGTAATTAAGCATGAAGTTGAAAGGCCGCGAACGGCCTTTCCCTTTATTTATTTGTAGCAAACTCAAACGGCCTGACCATATCGTTGCTGTTAGCATCAAGGAAATCAGCCCACCACTGGAGCATCAGGCGGCGCTGCTCAAGATGCTGGGCTGTGTGGGTATAAGCAGCACGGATGCTGTTGCTTTCCTAATGGCTCATCTTGAAGCTCTACAGCGTCTTCTGACCACAAACCTGACTCAATTAAGGCACTACAGGCTAGTGTGCGGAAACCATGAGCGCAGATGTCCTGTGTAGTGTCATAGCCCATCTTACGCAGCGCTTTATTGATGGTGTTTTCAAACAGAGCAGTTAAACGGCAAAACAATATCGCGTCCAATCATCCATCAACGCCACACGCTTAGGCCATAACGTTCCGCGCTGATAAGCGGCCTCTGCTTTATCAGCTAGTTGATGGGCCAGTGCGTGTTCAATAACTTCACGTTGATGATCTGTAGTTTCACCAGCCCAGTCACGAAACGTGGAACGGAAGCCGTGTTGGGTTAAGCCTGAATGATTCATTCGCTTTAATACTGCCAGCAAAGACATATCAGATAGCTGTCCACCACGAGGGGCAGGGAACACAAGGTTATTGTCCTTAAAGCGGGGTAAAGCCTTTAACAAATCTACCGCAGCGTCAGACAGCGGTACACGATGTTCTTTACTGGCTTTCATTCTGCTGGCGGGAATGGTCCACGTTTTGTTCTTCAGATCAATTTCTGACCATTCAGCACCCCGGACTTCACCAGAACGGGCAACAGTCAGGATTGAAAACTCAAGTGCTCGTGCTGAAATGCCAGCTCGTTTCTGCAGTTCGGAGATAAAGAGTTTGATCTCACTATAGGGCAGGGCTGCATGATGTTTTTGTTGCTGAACCTTACTTGGCATTGGTAGCAGGGGCTTAAGCATACCTTTCCATGAAGCTGGGTTATCGCCCTCAAAGTATTCTTTCGCCTTGGCGTAATCAATAATGGCTTCTATGCGACCACGCAGGCGGCTGGCGGTTTCGTTTTTTGTTAACCAGATAGGTTCAAGTATTGCCACTACATCAGCTTTCGTGATTGAGCTGATAGGCTTTTCACCTACGACAGGGTAAGCGTAGGCCTCAAGCGTTGAACGCCATTGTGCGATGTGTTTCTGATTTTTAAGTTCCTTGGCCTTAATTTCGATAACGTCTTCAGCGCATTCGGTAAATGTCTTTCTCTTATGAGCTAGCTTTTCTTGTTCTGCTCTGGCGGCGTGTTTTTCTTCAAGTGGATTAACACCATTACGGACTTGCTTACGTAACTCACGGGCCTTATCACGGGCATCTGCTAAGGAGACTTCAGGGTAGGCACCAAGTCCCATGTTCAAACGTCTGGGGACCGTCCTTCCCAATCCGTTTACTCTGACTCCCATTGCAATACAGAGTATCCATGAACGGGACTGACCCCGGACCCGGAGATATAAACCGTCAACTCCACCAACAGCATAAGAGCCTTCAGTTTTTAGCTTGGCAACAGCCAGTCCGGTGAGTTCTTTGGCTTTCTTTGGCATATGTTAAATCCTGTCATACAAACCGCCATGCATAAGGTACTGCATAAAATGTCAGATTTTTTCGGATGGTGCAAGACGTCCTCGAACAATCGATTCTGACAACATATTGTTTATTAATGGTAAAAATGGACGATTTCTGACATTTTCGTACATTAATTTGGCGGACTACGCTTCCGCCAAATTCGAAACTCCTGCGATAGCAATATCGCAGGAGTTTTTGCTTTTGCGCCAGTCTTCCGTCATGCCACCATGTTGTAGCTTATCGTGATCCCGGCGTCGGCCTTGCAGACCTGAGCTTTTACGCACCAGGTGTCCTCGATGTTTGCCGGCGTCAGAACCGCTTCGGGCGCGCCCGTGGCGGCGATCTGCCCGGCCTTCAGGAGGATCAAACGCTGGCAATAATTGGCCGCAAGATTGAGATCGTGCAGTGCAACCACCACCGTAAGCGGCAGCTGTGAAACGAGCCGCATCAGCTCCAGCTGGTGCTGAATGTCCAGGTGGTTTGTCGGTTCATCGAGCAACAGCACCTGCGGCTGTTGGGCCAGCGCGCGGGCTATCTGGCTTCGCTGGCGCTCTCCGCCAGACAAAGAGTGCCATCGCCGCTGGCGTAAGCGGCATAACTGCATCAGGCCAATCGCCTGCTCAACCGCAGCCTCATCGTCGCGCGAGGTTTTCTGGAATGTTTTCCGGTAGGGCGTACGCCCCAGTCTGACAATGTCCTCAACGGTCAGTTCTCCGTCGACCTCAGCATGTTGCGGGACAAACGCCATGTGCTGCGCGCGTTTTTTCAGCGGCATCATGCCGAGCGTTGTGCCATTAAGCGCCACGCGTTCGCCGAGTCGTGGAAACAGCCCGGCGAGACAGCGCAGCAGCGTCGACTTGCCCGAGCCGTTTGGCCCTAACAGGCCGATAATCTGCCCGGATGGCAGGTCGAGATCGATACCCTTAAGCACCGTCTGCGCTTGTCGGGTTACGGTTAACCCGGCCACAGTAATATTCATGGATGCTCCTTTCGGTTTTGATCAAGCAACGCCACAAAGACGGGGGCGCCCACCAGCGCAGTCACCACCCCGATGGGCAGAACCTGGTGCACAATCAGCGTGCGTGAGACGATATCGGCGAGGATCATAAAGTGGGCGCCGATAAGAAACGTCAGCGGGATCGAGCGACGATGGCCCGGCCCGCATAGCATGCGCGTCACATGGGGAATGACCAGCCCGACAAACCCCACTGCGCCGGTGGCGCTCACCAGCGTTGCGGTAACAATGGCACAGGTCAGCAATAAGACAATACGCACGGCGGTAACCGGGATCCCCAGCGTGGTGGAGACCTCATCCCCGAAGGTGAAGGTGTCCAGCGCCCGTGAAAAGAGCAATACCACCAGTAAACCCGCCAGCGTAACGGCCAGCGCCAGCAGCGCGTCAGGCCAGCGCACGCCGCTCAGACTTCCCAGCAGCCAGAACATGACGCTACGGGACTGCTCGGCATTGGCGGACGTGCTGACGACGTACGCGGTCATGGCGTTGAAGAGCTGGGTGCCCGCAATGCCAGCCAGCAAAATGCGCGACGGGCTTTCACTCATCCCGTTTGTTATCACCATGATGAGCGCAAAGGCGGCGCACGAGCCGACAAACGCACCGCTGCTCACGCCAATCACGCTCCCCCCGATGCCGAGAAGCATCACGCAGACGGCCCCCAGCGATGCGCCCGCGGAAATCCCCAGCAGATAAGGCTCAGCCAGAGGGTTACGCAGGATCGACTGCAACACCAGCCCGCACAACGCCAGGCCGCCGCCGTTGCACGCGGCCATTACTGCCCGGCTCATGCGATATTGCCAGACGATACCTTCCTCCGTTTGCGGCAACGCATAAGAGGTCAAACCCAGTCCGTTGAGGATCGCTTTCCCGGTACTGGCATACGACACCGGCATATCCCCGATACTGGCGGCAAAGACCAGCATCAGCGGCAGCGCCATGGCACCTGCTGCCAGTAAACCCTGCTGGCGGCGGTCAAAAGCGAAATGACTCATTGTTCATCCTGGAAAGAAGCCAGCCGATCGCTGATAAGCTCAACCGCATCGACGTTACTCAATGAAGGGTTTAACGACATCGCTGGCACCACGATGATGTAGTTGTTCCTGACCGCAGGCATGTTCTTTGTCACCGGGTCACTGCGCAAGAACGCTTTTTTTACCTCAACCTCATCGGCAGGATAGAGCCTGCGGGACATCCCGGCGATAACAATCACGTCCGGCTGCGACTGGGCAATATGTTCCCACGTTACAGCGGGCCATTCGTCGTGAGAGTCAATAATGTTCTTCAACCCCAGCGTGCGGCTAATCCAGCCAGGCGCGCCGTAATTCCCCGCCACCCAGGGATCGCCATTCAGACGGCTGCTGGAGAACCAGAATACGACGCTAAGTTGTTTCGCGGAGGCGCGCGCCTGGGCCTTTTTAATACGCTCCGCCAGCGCACGATTGAGCTGCTCACCTCGCGCGGAAACATCAAAAATCGTCGCCAGATCTGTCACTTCCCGCGTAATTTCCGCCAGTGAAAACGGCGCGCTACGTGCTCCGTCTGCGTTTGAGGTTTCCGTTACCGTTTTATCCGTGCAGTCGGCAGGGGAGATCCACGTATTAATCCCCAGCGACGCAAACTGTTCACGGGTTCCCACTTCTCCCTGCGGACCAATGTGCCAGTGATACTGCGCGAGAACGAGTTCAGGTTTCTGCCCTACCACGGCCTCAAAGGAGGGGGAATTATCCGCAAGCCGGGGGAGGTTTTTCCCGGCATCCTCCAGCGTGGGTGGCAGCGTGCCGAACCAGACTGACGTCGCGGCGATGGTTTTCTCCAGCCCCAGTGCGAGCAGTAATTCTGTTTCATGCTGACCCACGGTCACGACGCGCTGAGGAGCCTGCGTAAAGGTCTGCTTTACGCCGCAATTTTCAATCGTGAGAGGCCAGGTGGTTGCGGCGAAAGCGGCAGGTGCCATGGAGAGCAGTGAAGCCAGAAATAACCCTTTTTTAAGTAACATAGAACGCTATCCGAAATTGTTATGTTATAACATAATACATATATTGCGATTGAGAGCAACACGCTCACCGTCGCTTGTTGCAGAAACGAAAGGCTGGACTATTCTCAACATACCCACCTGGCATTCGCGGGTTGCCTGAAAAATAACAAGATTTCTGACCTGGGGGAGTGAGGATGAAAAAGATCCTGCTCGCGTTTGCGTTCTGTTTTGCCGCCCTGAGCGCCTTCTCATCGTATGCCGCAGAGCCCCGCCAGGCGCCTACGGAGCAGGAGCGCGCCCGAACGGTCTATATCTTCCATCAGCCCATCGTCATGCTACAGGCGAAATTTGGCCTGACTACGCCGGAAGAGCGCGTTTTACGCATCCGCAACACCCTGCGCAATTTTACCGAGGCGGATGTGCGTGAGCCGCTGGCCTGCTGGCGCTGTTGCTGCTCTGCTACGGCGCGTGGCGATCCTGGCGCTGGTTCCGGCGCGTCTACCGTCGGCGTATTGTGGAGAACCGCAGCCGGGTGCCGCAAAGCTGGCGGCGGTACATTGGCGCCATTGAGATTCGGCTTTACGCCTTGCTGATGTTCCTGTTGGGTTTGATTGGCTTTTACGTCTGGCTGAGCTGGGCATTCAGTCTGTTTCCGTGGACGCGGGTGTGGGGCACGTCGCTGGGAGACTGGACGCTTCGCGTGGTACAGCAAATTGCCCTGGCGATTGTCTCGGCCTTGCCGGGGCTGACGATTGTTCTGATCATTTTCCTCATTACCGCTTTTATTCTGAAGCTTCTTAAGATGGTGCTGAATCAGGTGGAGGCTGGTCGTCTGCAACTTCCCGGCGTACATCCGGAAACCGTGGGGGCTACCCGTAAGCTCATTTCCGTCGCCGTCTGGCTATTTGCTCTCTCCGCTGCCTGGCCGTTTCTTCCCGGTGCAAACTCGCTGGCGTTTAAAGGTATTAGCGTCTTCTTTGGACTGATGTTAACGCTGGGCTCGGCAGGGGTGATGAACCATGCCATGAGCGGTCTGGTCCTGATTTACTCCCGCGCGCTGCGTAAAGGCGATGTCATTCGGGTGGCGGATAACGAAGGTAAGGTCAGTGAAATAGGCATGCTGGCGACCAAAATTATTACCCGGGAAAATTATGTCGTTACCGTGCCCAATGCGGTGGTGGTGAGCGGTAAGATCACCAATCTGAGCGCGCTACAGCCCGATGGCAGCCTCAATCTGACGGTCAGCGTCACTATCGGTTATGACACCCCATGGCGTCAGGTGCATGCCATGCTGGAGCTGGCCGCGAAACGGGCAAAAGGGTTTGACCTTTCCGAGCCGCCGCTGGTGCGCCAGTTAGGGTTAATGGACTGGTATATCGCTTACGAATTGCAGGTCCGCCTGCTGCCCGATCAGTCCCTCGCGGTTGCCCGCAATGAACTGCATAGCCAGATACAGGATGTGTTTAACGAATTTAACGTGCAGATCATGTCCCCGAATTTTGTTATGCAGCCAGAGGGCAGCGTGATGGTTGCCAAAGAGAACTGGTATACCGCGCCAGCCAAACCCCCTCAGGGCGAAACGTGACGGCCCGGTTTTTCCGTGGCAAGGCAAAATGTCACAGCTTTTAATCGACGATCGCCGATTTTACACGGGTCATCGCCAGAATGTTTTTTGAGCGCATATTTAATTTCTCGATGATCCTCACGCGGTAGGTGCTGGTCGTTTTTTGTGACAGTTGCAGCTTTTTCGCGATCTCATGGTTTTCCAAATGAAACAGCTTCAGCACGTCATACTCGCGTCGCGTAAAGGAGTGTGTCCTGAGCGCCCGATAAAAACGCATCAGCTGCTGAAAAGGGTGAGCAGTAAAATGCATCGACGAATAGATAATATTATCGATTCTCACCGCGCGGTTGGCTTCTATCTCATGCATCAGGACAATGTAATCACGCTTAACTTTTTTGACCTGCCGAATGGTTTTATTGCGTAACTTATCCTGTTCAATCGCAATGATAAAATCCATCGCCTGATCGACCCCATCAAGATCGTGAATATCCGCGTCATCGCGAATCAAATGGGTTGATGTCAGGGAGCTTGATACACCATGGCAAAGGTAATAGTTATCACTGATAAATAAAAAATTCATAATCGTCGTTAAATAAAGTCATGGCTAATCTCTTATCGCAGTGATCCACGGTTAATGGGTGTTGTGCGAAAAAGAGTCTAAATGACCACCCGCGAATCTAATAAACGTTATGAATGTAAAAATAAATGTTTACATTTTAACCAGTCGATGACGAAGAAATCAGCGGGACGGAAGGGGACGACGAAAGACGTGTAACGTTATGCAATTTCGTGCTTTACATCATGCTCAGAGATGTTTATAGTGCGCCTCACTTTGGAAGCGTGGCCGAGCGGTTGAAGGCACCGGTCTTGAAAACCGGCGACCCGAAAGGGTTCTAGAGTTCGAATCTCTACGCTTCCGCCAAATTCGAAAACCCTGCGATAGCAATATCGCAGGGTTTTTTCGTTATTCCAGCCCCAGCGTATACTGCGCAATTTTGAAGTAGATAATCAGCCCGGTGCCGTCGATTAGCGTGGCGATAAACGGTGCGGAGACCACCGCCGGATCGATTTTGCAGCGTTTCAGTACCATCGGGATCACCGACGAGACGATGGCGCTCCACAGCGTAATGCAGACCAGCGTCAGGCTGACGATGAGCGTGATTTCCATCCCAATGCCCATCATCCAGGCGCGAACGCAACCCGCCAGACCCAGCGTGGCGGCAATCATTAACGAGGTGCTCATCTCTTTGCGCAGCACACGACCCACATCGCGAAGGTGGACTTCACCCAGCGCCATGGCGCGCACCAGCGTCGAGGTGATCTGCGTCCCGCTGTTTCCGCCGGTGCC
This sequence comes from Enterobacter cloacae complex sp. IR5450, assembly GCF_049238665.1. NCBI lineage: Bacteria > Pseudomonadati > Pseudomonadota > Gammaproteobacteria > Enterobacterales > Enterobacteriaceae > Enterobacter > Enterobacter cloacae complex sp. IR5450. The sequence continues at coordinate 160,424 of NZ_JBMKIC010000003.1, read as the reverse complement.
AATCAGCAGCGGAATAAAGAACGCCAGCGCAATTGCGGATTCCAGCGCCTCTTCAAAATGCTGGATCACCGAGCTGGTATACGCTTCCGCGACAAAAAGCAGCAGCAGCCAGACGGAGCGTTTCTTCCACAGGCTAAAGGCGCTGGTTTCCAGATAGGGCTTCTCCAGCGGCAGCGTCGCCCCCTGAAGCTGGGCATCTTCAGTAACGTCATCTTCCAGCAGATGGGCGATTTCACGCTCGGTAAGGCAGCCCACCAGCTTGCCGTGGGCCACCACCGGCACCACATCCGCCCCCGCGTGCGCCAGCACCCCGGCGACATCCGCCCGCTCATCTTCCGGTTTGAGCTGAATAAAATCCGATATCATCAACCCCTTAACGGGCTGCACGGTGTCGGTGGCCTGCAACAATTTGCGTACGGCGATCAAACCCGCGAGGCGACCGTTATCTTCGATAAAAATATGCGACGGAATATCATCATCTTTTAATTTTCCAAAAAACTGCTCGCGTGCCAGAGCTACGCATAATGAAATATCGATAACGATAAAATCGGTATTCATATATTGCGCGATGGCGCTGTCATTGAAAGCCAGGTTTTGGTTGTGAATAGCGTAAGACATAGTAAATTCCCTTTGAATAATAAAATCTCTCAGGGGCGAGCAAGACAGGGCATGTCGGAAAGGAGATCCCCACGTCCTGGGTTCAGCACTGTACACCGTATCCCGCAAGGGAAGTTATACTGACAAAGCCTTGATTCGACAGTGCCTGTTTTACCCTGTGCCGGTTCTCTCGAACCCGCCAGAGCGATAACGTGTATTTGTACAGGAGCCTCGCCATAACTAGATCGTTGTAAAACGAGAGGGATAATACGCTTATTTAAAACCGCTGCTGAGGAATTTTAATAATGTTGAAGAACGGTTTAAATGAATAGTATTAAACGCATGTTGAGGTTTTATTTAACTGCTTTCTTTTTAAATGGATAATTCATTTGTTACCGGAGAGAGTAAAATGGCATGGCTGGACACGCTGCTGGATCATTTTGCGCATTATCCGACGCATCTGTTCGCGCTGCTCGTTGTTATGGCGTTGAGTAAATCGACGGTGCTGGTCTCCTCGGTGCTGCCGCCCGCATCGGTCATGCTGATGGCGGGGATCGCCGTCAGTCAGTCGAGTCTGCATCCCGGAATGACGTGGCTGGCGGTGGTGATGGGCGCTACGGCAGGTTCGGTGCTGAATTACCATATCGGCCAGCTGATGGGGCATACCCGGCTGGTGTCACGCCTCACCGCAAAACATGCCGATAAGTTTCTGCGGGTACAGCATCAGCTGCAAAAGCACGGCGTAGTCGCGCTGTTCACGTCGCGTTTCCTGGCGGTGCTGCGTTATATCGTGCCGCTGGCGGCCGGCATGCTCAGGATGAGCGCGATGAAGGTTTACGTCGTTAGCCTGCTGTCAGCCTGCGCATGGGCGGCGCTGTATGTCGGCATCGTCACCGGCATCAGCATCTGAACGTATTCATCAGTTTGAGAAATGCTTCCCGAAAAAACGGTCACCAGTCTGTCACACTCAGCGTAACGATAAAAACGCATGAGGAAAAAGGGATGAGAAAAGCACTACTCGCTGTCGCCGTGGCAGGAACGTTTTCAGTGACGTTTGGGGCGCAGGCACAGGACACGCCGGATGGCTATCAGCTGGAACAGGTGCTCATCATGAGCCGCCACAACCTGCGCGCGCCGCTTGCCAATAACGGCAGCGTGCTGGAGCAGTCCACGCCCAAGCAGTGGCCGGAGTGGGACGTCCCGGGTGGACAGCTCACCACCAAAGGCGGCGTACTGGAAGTGTATATGGGTCACTATATGCGCGAGTGGCTGGCAGAGCAGGGAATGGTGAAGACGGGTGAATGCCCGCCAGCGGATACCGTCTATGCCTACGCCAACAGCCTCCAGCGCACCGTGGCGACCGCGCAGTTCTTTATCACCGGCGCGTTCCCCGGGTGCGATGTTCCTGTGCATCATCAGGAAAAAATGGGCACCATGGACCCCACCTTCAATCCGGTCATTACCGATAACTCCCCTGAGTTTCGCGAGAAAGCGCTGAAAGCGATGGAGACGGAACGGCAGAAAATGCAGCTGGATGAAAGCTACAAACTGCTGGAACAGCTGACAAACTACAGCGACTCGCCGTCCTGCAAGGAGAAAAAAGTCTGCTCCCTGACGGAGGCGAAAGATACCTTCAGCGCCGATTATGAAAAAGAGCCGGGCGTCTCCGGGCCGCTGAAGGTGGGTAACTCGCTGGTGGATGCGTTCACGCTACAGTATTACGAAGGCTTCCCGACAGACCAGGTGGCCTGGGGGGAAATCAAAACCGATCAGCAGTGGCGCGTGCTGTCGAAGCTGAAAAACGGCTATCAGGACTCGCTGTTTACGTCGACGGAGGTGGCGCAGAACGTGGCTAAACCGCTGGTGAAGTACATTGATAAAGCGCTGGTGACCGACCAGGCAAAAGCGCCAAAAATCACCCTGCTGGTAGGGCACGACTCTAACATCGCCTCGCTGCTGACCGCGCTGGACTTCAGGCCTTATCAGCTGCACGACCAGCAGGAAAGAACCCCGATTGGCGGTAAAATTGTCTTCCAGCGCTGGCATGATAAAAACACTAACCAGGAGCTGATGAAAATTGAGTATGTTTACCAGAGTTCAGATCAGCTGCGTAACGCCAGCGTACTGTCGCTGCAATCCCCTGCGCAGCGCGTGACGCTGGAGCTGAAGGGCTGTCCGGTGGATGGCAACGGCTTCTGTCCTGTCGATAAAATCAATGCGGTGATGGATAACGCGGCGAAATAGAAAATAACCCCCCGCGTGGGCGGGGGGAACGTTCAGACGTTTTTACGTTCGATGGTTTGCTCGCCCCAGAACAGCGAGTCTTTGTCGGTTTTTTTGAAGGCGCGAACCAGCACTTCATCGTTGCCTTCTTCCCAAATCTGTTCAGCCAGCTTTTCGTCATAATTGGCGACTTCAAAGATGGCTTCGGCAATCTCCGGAGAGGTATTGCGTAAACTTGCCCATTCGCCCACGTGGTGAGCTTTGGATTCTTGAGTTGGCATACTTGTCCTCCTGTTAGGTTAGCCGTTCAGTTTTTTGGCAAGACCCGCGACGTATTCACCCTGATAGCGGGCGATTGAAAGTTCTTCATTGCTTGGCTGACGTGAACCATCCCCACCGGCAATCGTTGTTGCGCCATAGGGCGTACCACCACGGACCTGGGAGACATCAAACAGTTCCTGCGCGCCGTAGCCAATCGGCACAATGACCATCCCATGATGCGCAAGCGTTGTCCAGGTGGAAGTGATCGTCTGCTCCTGGCCGCCGCCCGTGCCGGTAGAGCTGAACACGCTGGCCAGCTTGCCATATAACGCGCCGGAGGCCCAGAGTCCGCCCGTCTGGTCGAGGAAGGTGCGCATCTGGCCGGACATATTGCCGAAGCGGGTCGGGGTGCCGAAGATAATGGCATCATAGTCCGCGAGCTCCTGCGGGGTGGCGACCGGGGCGTTTTGTGTTTTCCCCCCGGCTTTGGCGAAGGCTTCCGCCTGCATGGTTTCCGGTACGCGTTTAACCACGACCTCAACGCCGTCTACTCTGTTTGCGCCTTCTGCTACTGCGTGAGCCATGGTTTCAATGTGTCCATACATGGAATAATAGAGCACCAGAACTTTTGCCATTTTGCATCACTCCTCGTTGGTTTTTCTTACAGCGGATCGCTGCGTTCCTTTAAAGATATGACATCACGGCCAGACTGCAAAAATGAACGGCATTTCTTTGATATATAACAATATCTTTTCGTTACGTGCTTTGTAGCAAAATGAAACAACTTTCGCGGCGCGGATTTTTCAAAATATAAGAATGGCTTATGAATGACTTCCTCAATATTTCATACGAAAGGCTGAGATCATGTTGCAGAATATTACCTCTCGCTTGCCGGATAGCCGCATTACACTAAGCTTAGTTTCACGCGGCACAGATAAAGGCACTGTCCTTGAGCCGCGAGGTGAAAGAATCCTCTTTTACTGAATGCAATATGATGTCTAATGTTTCACACTCTGGAGGTTAGAGATGGCAAACCATCGTGGTGGTTCAGGTAATTTCGCTGAAGACCGTGAAAGAGCATCAGAAGCAGGTCGTAAAGGTGGCCAGTCTAGCGGGGGCAACTTTAAAAACGACCCTCAGCGCGCATCAGAGGCTGGTAAAAAAGGGGGTAAAAATAGCCACGGCAGCAACAAGTAGTACGCCGGGTTAACTCTCTGCCGCCGGGTTTCCCGGCGGTTTTTTTATGTCTGCTACATTGAACTGTCATCAAAGGCATCGCACACTACAGGATTGATTCTTCGTGCTGGTGTCCCATGTCCGTTTCCCGTTTTACCTTCTCCATTAAGCCTCAGGAAGCCATCCTGATTTTGATCACCATGTTCTGGGGCGGAACCTTTCTTGCCGTTCAGTACGCGGTCACGATGAGCGATCCGTTTTTCTTTGTAGGGCTGCGTTTTGCAACCGCGGCGGTTGCCGTGGCGCTTATTTCACTGAAAACCCTGCGCGGATTGACCCTGAGAGAGCTTAAAGCGGGTGTCGCTATTGGCGTGGCGATTGCCATGGGTTACAGCCTGCAAACGTGGGGGCTCCAGTCTATCTCCAGCAGTAAATCCGCCTTCATCACCGCCATGTACGTACCGCTGGTGCCGCTGTTGCAGTGGCTGTGCCTCGGCAGAATGCCGGGCCTGATGTCGTGCATTGGCATCGTGCTGGCGTTCATCGGCCTTATTTTATTAGCCGGGCCGGAAAATAATCTGCTGGCGCTGGGGCCGGGGGAGATCATCACTCTGGTGGGGGCCGTCGCCATTGCGGCAGAAATTATTCTGATTAGCGCCTGGGCAGGAAAAGTGGACCTCAAGCGGGTGACGGTGGTGCAGCTTGCCACCGCGTCGCTGGTGGCGTTCGCGACGATGGTGCCGGCAGGGGAGTCCGTCCCGCCGATGTCTACCGGGCTTATCGTCGTGGCGCTGGGGCTGGGCATTTTCAGCGCCATTATCCAGGTCACCATGAACTGGGCGCAGCGCAGCGTATCCCCGACACGGGCGACGGTCATTTACACCGGTGAACCGGTGTGGGCGGGTATTTTCGGGCGACTCGCCGGGGAGCGTCTGCCGCTGCTGGCGCTGGTGGGCGCGGCATTTATTATCGCCGGGGTGCTGGTGAGCGAGTTGAAGTTAAAAAAACGACGTAAGGCGACTGCCGGATTGAGCGCTGAACAAAGGGCAGATAGCTAACAACGCGCACCCTGTCCGTTTAGCCCGGCGGCGCTTCGCTTGCTCGGGCCTACTTGCCAATTGTAGGCCGGGTAAGCGTAGCGTCACCCGGCAAGAATGCGGCACGTATTTCAGGTGGAAGGGGTGATGGCTTTTCCTTGCGGTACATCCCTTTTCCGGCGGCTCAGCAGGGCGTTGAGCAGGATCGCGCCGAAGGTCGCCGTGCCAATCCCGCCCACCGTAAACCCGCCCAGCGTCAGGGCGAAATCACCCGCCCCCAGCACCAGTGTCACCGCCACCATGATCAGGTTACCGTTCTGGCTCAGATCAACATGATTCTGCACCCAGATACGTGCCCCCGCGACGGCAATAAGACCAAATACCACAATCGAGGCGCCGCCAATCACGGGTGCCGGGATGGTGTGGATCAATACGCCGAATTTTGGGGAAAAGCCGAGCAGCATCGCCATCACCGCCGCCGCCACGAAGACCAGCGTCGAGTAGACTTTGGTCACTGCCATCACGCCGATGTTTTCCGCGTAGGTCGTCACGCCGCTGCCGCCGACCGAGCCGGAGAGCATGGTCGCCAGGCCGTCTCCCACAAACGCCCGTCCCATATACGGATCCATATTGCGCCCGGTCATTCCCGCTACGGCTTTCAGGTGGCCCAGGTTTTCAGCCACCAGAATCACTGCGACAGGCGCGATGAGCATCATCGCCTGAGAGTTAAAGGTGGGCGAGGTTATGTGCGGCATGCCGAACCAGGCGGCCTGATGAATCAGTGTGAAATCAACCGGTTTGCCGAGGCCGAACACGTTCGCCAGCAGCGCGTAGACCAGACAGGCCGCAATCAGCCCGACCAGGATCAGCAGCCGCTGGATCATGCCGCGCGTAAAGACCGCCACCACGCCGATGCACAGCACCGTTATCACCGCCATCCAGCTTTCAAACGGCGAGCCGGATACGCTCTTCACCGCAATCGGCGCGAGGTTCAGGCCTATCGCCATCACCACCGCCCCGGTGACGACGGGGGGCATCATTCGCTCGATCCAGCGCGTGCCGACTTTCATCACCACCAGACCGGTCAGGGTGTAGACCAGCCCACAGGCGATAATGCCTCCGAGGGCCACGCTCAGGTTGGGATTAATACCCTGACCGTTAAACCCGGTCGCTGCAATGACCACTCCAACGAAGGCGGCGCTGGAGCCCAGATAGCTGGGCACACGCCCGCCGGTGACAAAAAAGAACAGCAGGGTACCCATACCCGACATCAAAATGGCGAGGTTAGGATCCAGCCCCATCAGCATGGGCATCAGCACCGTCGCACCAAACATCGCGACCGCATGCTGCACGCCCATCACCATTGTCTGCCCGAGCGGGAGCCTTTCATCCGGCGCGACCACGCCTTCTTCTGTGGAGGTCGATTTCAACTGCCAGTGGGGAAGTCCGAACATGATCTGTCTCCTGAATGCGGATTAACAGGCGGGTCGCATAAGTGCGTGATAGCCGCGGTCGAACCACACCAGCCCTTGCGGCGCCGGGTGGCGTACGATGGATACGATGTCGCAAAACAGAATGTCGTGAGTGCCAACGCTCACCACCTGGCTGATGCGGCAGTCGAACGAGGCCAGCGCATTTTCCAGACGCGGGCAGCCCGTGTCGCCTGTCTGCCAGCGGGCAGCGGCAAAGCGGTCCGCCATCGGCGTTTTCCCGCCAAACAGGTTGGATAAAGGCTCCTGTCCGGCACTCAGCGTGTTAACGCACAGGGTGCGGTTCTCGCTGAAAATCGGCCAGACCGACGCGCCGCGGTTCAGGCACACCAGCAGGGTAGGCGGGGAATCCGTGACGCTGCATACCGCGCTGGCGGTGAAGCCCGCCAGGCCTGCCGGGCCGTCGGTGGTAATGATATTGACCGCTGCGCCGACGCAGGCCATAGCGTCGCGAAAGGTTTGTTTATCCGGTGTCATCACGTTCGCTCCTTACGCCAGCCCGCAGGCATCGTCAAAGGCCAGACGCGGCAGGCGTCCGTACAGTTTGGTCGTATCGCCATAGCCGATGTTAATCAGCAGATTGCTTTTGAGTAGCGTGCCCGTGAAAAATGCCGCGTCCACTTTTTCCCGGTCAAAACCCGACATCGGCCCGGTGTCCAGCCCGAGCGCGCGGCAGGCGAAAATCAGGTACGCGGCCTGCATTGAGCTGTTGCGAAAGGCGGTCTCTTCCGCCAGCGCGGGGCTTGCGGTAAACCAGCTTCTGGCATCGCCGTGCGGGAACAGTTCAGGCAGGCGCTCATAAAACTCGCTGTCCCAGGCGACAATCGCCGTGACCGGGGCAGTGAGCGTTTTCTCAAGGTTGCCGCTGGAGAGCGCCGGGCGCAGCTTCTCTTTTCTTTCCGGGCTTCGCACAAACACAATGCGCGCCGGGGAGCAGTTGGCGGACGTCGGCCCCCATTTCATCAGGTCATAAATCTCGCGCAGCGTCTCGTCACTGACCGGTATATCCAGCCAGCCGTTATGGGTACGTGCGCCGGTAAACAGCGTTTCCAGCGCGGCGGGCGTGATGGCTTCGCTCATTCAAACTCCTTACAAAGCGGGTTCTGGGCTGTGCAGCAGGCTGGCAAGCCCGTTCAGCAGCAGAGTGTTAAAGATGTCCGGCGCGGTCACGTTGCAGGCATGCCCGCCCTGGCGCATGACCGTTTTGCGGGCGTGCGGGAGTGCGGCGTGCAGTTCATCAGAACAGACGGACGGCACCAGCAGATCGTCGGTGGAACAGATAATCTGCACGGGGCAGCGAACGCGTGCAGCGTGGCGGCTGAAATCGGCCTGCTTCAGCGCATGCAGCCTGCGCAGCAGATTGGCTTTGCCCTGAAAATGGGCCAGCGCCAGCGCGTCCTCGGCCTCCAGCCGCGGGGCGCGGGCGGCCATCCAGTCTGCCGGGTAGAGGAACAAGGGCTGTGCCTCTACCCACGCCTGCGCGCCGCCCGCATGCAGCAGACGTTCGCGAACGTCAAAACAGCGTCGGGTATGGGCATTGAGCGTCAGCCAGCCGTTGACGCAGACCAGCGCGGTAAGGGCGTCGGGCTTATCGATGGCCAGCCGCAGGCCTACCAGCGCCCCCAGCGCGTGGCCGACCACGCAGTAACGGGCGATCCCGGCCCCGGCTAACGCCAGTGCGAGCTCGTCGGCCATGTGTGCGAGGGTGTAGTCTTCCGGCAGGGTATCCGGGTTATTCCCCGTGCCCCGCTGGTCGTAGCACACCACCTGATACTCCTGCCCCAGCACGGCGAGCTGAGGCAGCCAGTAGCTCCCGCTGCCGCCGAGCCCGGCAATCAGTACCACCACGGGCGCGCCCGCAAAGGGGGGCGGGAAAATGGACAGTTTCATGGCGGCCTCACTTCGCGATGTGCGCAACGGTGGCAATTTCAACCAGCGCGTCCGGCTTTACCAGCCCGCACTGGATGCAAAACCGCGCCGGTTTATCGCCGGGGAAAAACTCCGCGTAGATTTCGTTAATCGCGGCGTAGTTTTTCCAGTCGGTGATAAAGATGCTGTTGAAGGTCACGTCCTCCATCGTGCCACCCGCCGTTTCGATCACGGTTTTGATCGTCTCCAGCACGTGGCGGGTTTGCGCCTTTGGGTCGTTGATAAACACCACGTTGTTGTCTTTATCAAACGGCAGCGTGCCCGAGACATACACCACGCCGTCGGCGAGGGTGCCGGGGACAAACGGGGCAATCGGGGTGCTGGTGCCCGGCGGAATAATCACGGATTTCGGCATAGCGGTTCTCCTCAGGCGATGCGGGCGAGCGGGGGATCCAGCGCGTCGCAGAAATCATTGACGTTACTGACCCAGCCAAAAAAGGTTTCGATATTGAACAGGGCGGCTTTCTGGGCAAAATCCGGCCCGGCCTGATGGGTAGCGTCTTCCAGCACCACGCCAAAATACTCGAGGAAAAAGCCGTCGCGCAGGGTCGACTCCACGCAGACGTTGGTGGCAATGCCCGTAAAGACCAGATGACGAATGCCCCGGCTGCGTAGCAGGCTGTCGAGCGGGGTATTGAAAAAGCCGCTGTAGCGCGGTTTCGGCAGTACGATATCGCTGGCTTCCGATACCAGCTCATCCACCAGCTGATAATCCCAGCCGCCTTTCGCCAGCAGCGTGCCCTGGAGTTCGGGCCGTTGGCGCATGGTTTTCAGGGCGTTGGATTTGTGAAAGTTGGGTGAGCCGGGACCACCAGCTTCGACGTACTGGTCGTCCCAGCCGTTCTGGAACCAGACGATGAGCATGCCCGCAGCGCGCGCAGCGTGCACGGCGGTTTTAATGTTCTCGATCACCGGCTGCGTGGTGGAGACGTCAAACCCGGCCAGATCCAGATACCCGCCTTTACTGGCATAGGCGTTTTGCATATCCACCACGATCAGCGCGCTGCGCTGCGCGTCAAAGGTAATGGCTTCCGGGCGAGCGTTGAGGGTCGTCATTACGCCACCTCCTTCGTCATGGCAGGGATGTGGGCGCGGCACTGCATCAGCGGCTGAATGCGCTCGCCGAAGGTTTCCACGCCGGTGAGAAAATCATCGAAGGTCAGCAGCACGCCTTCGGCGCCGGGCACGGTAGCCACTTCGTCGAGCATTCTGGCGACGCTGGCATACGAGCCAACCAGGGTGCCCATGTTGATATTGACGGCAGACGTCGGGTCGGCCATCTGGCGAACGTTGGTGTCCGCGCCGGAGCGGGTATCCTTCTGGCTCTGCTCGGTCAGCCAGCTCAGCGCTTCGTCATCCGCGCCGTCCTTGTATCGTTCCCATTTGGCGCGCGCGGCGTCATCGGTTTCGTCGGCAATCACCATAAACAGCACGTAGGAGCCCACGTCGCGCCCGGTTTTATCGGCGGCCGCTTTCATGCGTGCCGCAGTGGGCGCGAAGGCGGCAGGGGTGTTAACGCCTTTGCCGAAGCAGAAGTTGAAGTCGGCGTATTTCGCGGAAAATTCCATTCCCGCGTCGCTCTGCCCGGCGCAGATAACCTTCATCGGCACCGACGGCTGCGGGCTGACGCGGCAGTCGTTCATGGTGAAGAAATCGCCTTTGAAATCGCTTTTGCCGGTGCCCCACAGATCGCGCAGCACCTGCACATATTCAGTCAGGTAGTCGTAGCGACGGGAGAAGTAATCGTCCCCCGGCCAGATCCCCATCTGCTCGTACTCCGGCTTTTGCCAGCCGGTGACCAGGTTAACGCCAAAGCGCCCGCCGGAGATGGAGTCGATGGTGGAGGCCATCCGCGCCACGATCGCCGGGGGCAGGGTAAGGGTGGCGGCGGTGGCGTAGATCTGGATCCGCGAGGTGACCGCCGCCAGGCCCGCCATCAGGGTAAAGGACTCCAGGTTGTGGTCCCAGAATTCGGTCTTACCGCCGAAACCGCGCAGCTTGATCATCGAGAGCGCAAAGTCGAAATGGTAATGCTCCGCTTTCTGCACGATGGCTTTATTCAGCTCAAAGGTCGGCATGTATTGCGGGGCAGTGGTCGAGATAAGCCAGCCGTTGTTGCCGATCGGTACAAATACGCCAATTTTCATCACGAACCTCTCTTCATCTCTGTATGGGTGAAAGTCAGACGTGGCGCTGCATCCTGCATATCCTGTTCAGCCTCGTGAAAAGGGTTTTGCAAAGGGGATGCCAGTTTTTAAAAGGGCTTTATTGTTAATGTGTTAACGCAAGGTTGGTGAATAGAGTGCAAATAAAGTGGACTAAATGGTCAAAATAGATGCACGCAAACAGGCAACGGTGCGCGATGGCGGTGCAGGGGCGGTAAGGGATTGGGGAGCGGGTCGTCCGCATTGAGCAAAAAGCAAAAGTTAGTAATCGCTCTCGTTGCTGATGAGGGCCGCACCCGTGGCAGGATAAAAGGTGTTGTTATTCAATCTATCCAGGGTACAGATTCTCCAACATAAGTGTGTGTGTGCAGCAGCGGCAAGTCATCTTAACATCCTTTATCGTGATTAAAGTATTTACCTCTTACAGAATTCCATTCTCATCAACAAACAGACCCGGATAAAAACTGCTTTCGCCAATGCAGAATAAATCCCTTCGCTGATGCTCATGTAGCGCGACCAACCAGAATACAGGCTCGGTGGTATCAAGACGTCCACATACTTCGCTGAATATTTCATTCCACGATTTGCCAATCTTTTTGATCAGAAAATAAAACAATGGTGTGTAGTCTCGGCCATGCTTCTGTCCGCCATGTATTGACTCGCGCTTGGCCAGTAGTTCATCCCCGACTCTTTTACGATTACGTTCCCAGCAATATTCAGAACCTGGATTATTAGAATGGTGCCGCGTAGTCGTGTTGACGCTGCAATACAGTTTACGAGGCTTATTCTGTTTATGAGTACGCATAATCCGATCCTGTGCATCCTTTATTCTATGAGTTAGTAACTCCTGCCGGAGCTAGATTTAATAGTTGGAGGCTGCATAAAAAATTGCCGTGTTTAAAGGTAATCTCATTTTGCTGAAATACCCTCCCATTGACAACAACTAAAAGCCCGCTGCTGGCTGTGAATTCAACGGTTCGGAGCAATCACCAGCTTGGACGTTCAGGTTGTTCTGTCCAATTTCAGGTAATGGGAGATTCACCATGTAAATATATTTCACAAATCCATGTATCATGTGTATGAATTGTTTTCATGACCTGTTTCTTCTATAATTTGTGCCAGGACATAAACATCAAACATAATTTAGGTTGCAAAGATATGTATAAATGCCTCAGGTTGCCTTTTGACAAAGTAAAAATCGACAGAATGTGTGATGAGAAAGGTAACAATGCCTCATACGTAAGAATCACCTACAATGAGTTCTACTATTATTTAAGTTACTACGATCTGAGACCAGTCACACCAAATTTTAATTCCATTGAATGCATTCCCAAAAACAGCGATCTTTATATCATTGTATATAAAATATCACCTAATAGCTATAGGATATGCTGGCTAGGAGATTGCGATTGCATCGAGTTCAGAATGATGGACACTGAAAGAAATCGTGGTAAATCTGCATCTTTAGCTGTATTGCTTGGTCTGATTTTATGTACACTTTCTATAGGTGCGTATTACTCATCTAGCACTGATATATTTGTATGTTATGTCCCATTTTTATTACTAAGTTTGTTTGGTTTTATCCTGACACTCCTTAATTTTTGTCATACATACTCAGATGAATTCATTCAATTTCGAGATTTGATGCGAAAAAACCTTATGCAAGAAAAAGATTTATTTACCTCTGTTACAAACTTATCAAAAAGTTGCCAGCATAAACAAGATTATGAGCTAAACCTAAGATTACCTAAGGAACTCAACCGAAGAATAGTTACAATAGACACTGTATACCGGGAGAGAAGAAAAGTAACTGTATACGAGCCCAATACTGGTTCAGATTTGTCTTATAGTACAAGTTACACAAAATGCATGGTGAATATGGTTTGTGATGGAGAAAAATTCACATTTGAGTATAAGGAGGCTTCAGGTGATCCAGCTCCATTTATTGCAAAGGGCGATAAAGCCAAACTATATTGGTATGGACCGGAACACGAAGTAATTCCTAGTGATCGCGAAGATATTACCTATGGAACACGACTTATCTGTTTACATAATATAACAACGGATAACTTTTATGAAAGTCGCATGTGTAATGAACCGGGTAATGTTTTCAAACTATCGCAGAAGGGAGGACGGGATATTTATAACCACTACTCGCAATGTTGATTAAAAAATCATCTATCATGCGATCCCACTAGATGCACTCCCAATAAGAGCTGGATGCAGCCATCGAGCCGCACCAGCCGTCTTTTCTTCACTCTTTTAATTCTCCGCAATCACTTGGACATACAGCATTTTATATCCACTGGGACTGATAACATATCAGTTCAAAAATATCCTATATAAAACAACTGCAACTAAACAAATAAATGCTGCTAGTGAGATTTTTCCAAGACCGGACTCGTATTTTAAAACCATAAAAACCATAAAAACCAAAAGAAGAAAAGCCAGAGCAGGCAGTCTCCATACCACAAAAAACACCGTTAATTTTGGCATCATTGATTATACATCACTGATCCTTTCATTGTAATATCTGCTTCCTCGGGATGCTCAGACTGTTCTGTCTATATCCGCCAGGGCATGGGAGGCATTTAACGACGAAACTCCCGCAGCGTTAGCGAGGACAAAAAATGAGCTGCGACTTCAGCCATAATAATCCCCCATACTGCAAAACTGGGTTTTCTACCGTGGTGCTTCGTGGGCCAATTTTCTGGGATTCAGACCCGGAACGCGCCATTTCAGCAATATTTCAGACCAGTTTTGTTGTAATCTAAAGCAGTCAGCACTCGATCTTCCAGGATAAGTATCGCCTGTGTCCTTTTCCGTGTCACCCTGACAAACAGGAAGTTCCGTCCATTTATGTAAAATAACAGCCGATACACCTTCAGAAATCACGGTAGTTGACCGGCTGCTATGAGCAGAGGAACGGAAATACAGGAAATGATGTAAGCGCTTTTCATGATACAGAGAAAGTAATTATGCCAAACGCATTAATTGACCAACGCTTTTACTGAACTGATACCACCCGTCAGACGATCCTGCCTGAATATTTGCGCAGGATCGTCTATCAGCATTGGGGAAGTATATTAGCGACTATCGCGTCTCGTGTTAAACCGCCTCTATATTGTACCCATCAGGATCAAGGATGAACGCGGCGTAATATCCAGGGTGATAATGGGGCCTGTAACCCGGCGCACCATTATCTTTTCCACCTGCCTGGAGGGCGACATGGTGGAATGCCTCAACATCCTCTTTGTTTTTTGCATTGAAGGCAAGATGCATTCGGGGTGTGGAGGGAGTTCCCTGTGTTAACCAGAACGCACCGCCAGGATCTTGCCCTTCATCGAGTTGGGCGGGACCAAAACCTACCGCCTTGCCCGGAAATTCAAGCCGGATAACATGACCAAGACTGGCAAGAACATTTGTGTAACATTACTTACTGTCTTCAAGATTTATGACGTTGAATCCGGTGTAGTCAATCATTTTTTACTCTCGTCAGCAAAGAAGAATAACAGTAAAACATTAAACCATCGGGTGAGGTTGGATTTGGTATAAGAATTGGTGATTGCGTCTGTTCTTTACCTGTGTGAAACGATCTCTCCCAGAGCTGGTATGTTTGTTCTCTATTGATTCTCGCGCTGATATTTGTAAGGTCCACTCCTGACACGATGCAGCCAGCACCGAAGGTCCGCTGTGAGCGAAAATCGGACGTTATATACACATCCCCATTATCTTGAGTATGCTCCGCTGTGACTCTGTTTCGAAAACGATGTCGCTGATGTATTGCATTCCCTGCTTTTTATAGAATCTATGAGCATGTTCGTTTTGCTCGAGAACCTCCAACCATAAAAATTTTTTTCCATCACTTCGGGCAAGATCTATGAATTTTTTAAACATTAATTGACCGTAATGCTGATTCGTTTTAGTTGGGGCAAGGTAGAGTTTGTCAAGAAGAACACCACTAATGTCTGTATTAGGGATAGTCGCTTGCCATGTCAGCTTCGCAAAACTAATCGGCTGATCTATTTCCGCTATATACCAGTTTATGTTTTGTCATTAATATTCTGCTCAATAACAGGAAGAGAATATTCACATTCCAAATAATTATACAATCCTGATTCTGACTGCCACATATGCTTAAAGTGCGCTGGATAGATGCGATAGCCAAGCTCTTTTAGTAATACTGAATCGGCTAATGTTGCTTGTCGTATGACTAAAGGCATGGGAAAAGCCCTTACTTAACGAGAAAAAAGTGATATCAAATTTGTAATATAAGTGGGCTGTTAAGTCTACCTGTCCGTACATTTTCCTTTTTGATTCGGTGCAGCCCCGCTCCCCAAAATGTCGAGAGAAAGCAGGGCATTTGCTATGCTATGGCAAACCAATAAGGAGAGCGAAAATGACACAAGGCGCAGTGAAAACACCAGGTAAACGTTCGCAGGCGGTGAGCGCCAAGAAACAGGCGATCCTCAGCGCTGCGCTGGAGACATTTTCGCAGTTTGGTATTCACGGTACGCGCCTTGAGCAGGTGGCGGAGCAGGCCGGGGTGTCCAAGACCAATCTGCTCTACTACTACCCTTCGAAAGAGGCGCTGTATGTGGCGGTGATGCAGCAGATCCTGGATATCTGGCTCGCACCACTTAAAGCATTTCGCGAAGAGCTGGCCCCGCTGGTGGCGATAGAGGAGTACATACGCCTGAAGCTGGAGGTATCGCGTGATTACCCGCAGGCATCAAGGCTGTTCTGCCTGGAGATGTTGCAGGGCGCGCCGCTGTTGCAGGCGGAGCTGACGGGAGATCTAAAGCAGCTGGTGGACGATAAATCGGCCATTATTGCCGGATGGGTCGCCAGCGGAAAACTGGCGCCCGTCGATCCGCATCATCTGATCTTCATGATTTGGGCCTCAACCCAGCACTACGCTGACTTCGCGGCCCAGGTCGAGGCGGTGACCGGTAAAACGCTCCAGGACGAGGCGTTTTTCCAGAGTACGCTGGATAACGTGCAGCGGATGATTATCGAAGGGATCCGTGTGCGCTAATCAGCCGGTTGGAAAGGGCAGCTTAAATTGCCCTCTTCACACTGCATCAACGAGGCCAGAAAGGCTTCGCGCCCCGCTGTTTTCTCCGTCAGGCACTGGTTGATAATCATCGGCTGAATAGTGCCACCTTCGGTTCCTGAACCCATCAATTTACAGTCTGCGTCACGCAGGGCGATCCACGCCTGCTGCGCCTTTTTCAGCAGGTCGCGCTGAGGGGCTGCCGCGCGTTTGATGGCGGCCTGGTACGTCTGGTTGAGCTTTTTATCCGCAGCCTGGTACTGCTCTGCCGCACAGGCACTGAGTTCTGTCTGGGTGGTCGCTTTGTCGCACTCGTCGGCCAGCGCGCTGACGCTGAGCAGCAGTGCTGCGCCTGCGATAAGATATCGTTTCATACACTCCCCAATAAAATAAGCCTCCGTCTCCGGAGCCTTATTAGCACAGCGTTAGCCGATTGTCATCAGGCTGGCGTTACCCCCTGCCGCCGCGGTGTTGACGCTGAGCGAGCGCTCAACGTACAGACGCTCCAGCAGCAGGTTGGTTTCCCCGCGCGCAAAGCCCTGCACGGAAACGATGGCACCGCTGCGGGCCGCAACCTGCTCGCACAGTTCGCGCAGCTGGTCGGAATCACCGTGGTAGATCACCGCGTCAAACGGCTGGGTCAGCAGGGCATCGGCCTTCGCAAAGCGAATGCAGGCCGAAACCGCTTTTGGCAACTGTTTGGCGAGGTCGCGATGCAGGGCATCTTCCGGCCACAGCACCTCACAGCCCGTTGCCGTTGCGGCTGCCAGCTGCACCAGCGCATCCTGCTCGTTATCCGCCACGCACAGCACACGCTCGCGCGGCATCAGCGTCCAGGTGTTGCGCTCACCGGTTGGACCCGGCAGCAGACGCTGTGTTCCCGCCTGCGCCAGCTCGCCGTACTGCTGTGCAATCGCATGCAGCTCGGGACGATTTTCAGCCCACTTAATCAGCGCGTCCAGCGGCTGGGTCAGCACGGCTTTCACCTGCGCATCCACCGGATATTCCGCGTCCTGACGCGCCAGCGTCACGCCCAGCGCATTTTCCGGACGGTTTGCCAGCAGACGGTACAGATAGAGCGGACCGCCCGCTTTCGGGCCGGTGCCGGAGAGACCTTCACCGCCGAATGGCTGCACGCCCACGACCGCGCCAACCATGTTGCGGTTGACGTACAGGTTGCCAACTTTAGCATTGCCGGTCACCTGGGCAATGGTTTCGTCGATACGGGTATGCACGCCAAGCGTCAGGCCGTAACCCGAGGCGTTGATCTGATCGATCAGCTCGTTGAGGTTGTTACGGTTGTAGCGCACCACGTGCAGTACCGGGCCGAAGACCTCTTTTTTCAGCTCGTCGAAGCTTGCCAGCTCAATCAGCGTTGGCGGCACGAAGGTGCCGGTCTGCCACTCGCGGGCATCTTCGCTGTTCTCGCGCACCGCCTGGAACACCGGACGGCCTTTTGCACGCATGGTCTGAATGTGGTTTTCAATGTTGGCTTTGGCTTCCGCGTCGATCACCGGCCCGATGTCGGTAGTGAGACGGCCCGGGTTGCCCATGCGGCATTCCGCCATCGCACCGCGCAGCATCTTCAGCGTGTGGTCAGCCACGTCATCCTGTAAGCACAGTACGCGCAGGGCGGAACAGCGTTGGCCCGCGCTGTCGAAGGCAGAGGCCAGCACGTCAACGACGACCTGCTCGGTGAGTGCGGAGGAGTCCACGATCATGGCGTTCATGCCGCCGGTTTCAGCGATCAGCGGGGTAGGACGGCCCTGCGCATCCAGACGGGTGGCGATGTTGCGTTGTAGCAGGGAGGCCACTTCGGTAGAACCGGTAAACATCACGCCGCGTACGCGGTTATCGGAGGTCAGTTTGGCCCCGACCGTTTCACCGCGCCCTGGCAGCAGCTGCACCACGCCCGCCGGTACGCCCGCTTCCAGCAGAATGTTAATGCCCTGGGCGGCAATCAGCGGGGTCTGCTCTGCCGGTTTTGCCAGCACGCTGTTGCCTGCGGCAAGGGCCGCGGCAATCTGGCCGGTGAAGATCGCCAGCGGGAAGTTCCACGGGCTGATACACACCACCGGGCCGAGCGGACGGTGGGTTTCGTTGTCGAAATCATCGCGCACCTGACCGGCGTAGTAGTGCAGGAAGTCGACCGCCTCGCGCACTTCGGCGATGGCGTTGCTGAAGGTTTTACCCGCTTCACGCACCAGAATGCCGATCAGCTGCTGCATCTGATCTTCCATCAGAACCGCCGCGCGTTCCAGAATGGCGGCACGCTCCTGCGGCGGGGTGGCAAACCAGATTGGCGCGTTGTTCACCGCGCTCTCCAGGGCCTGCTCCACTTCCGTTTCCGTGGCTTCGCGCACGTAGCCGACGATATCCTTCGGCTCTGCCGGGTTGATCACCGGCTGCATTTCACCGTCCTCAACGGACTGCTCAAGGATCGGCCTGGCCTGCCACTTCTGCAATGCGCTGTTAAGCAGGGCAGAAGAGAGCGAGGCCAGACGGTGTTCGTTGGCGAGATCCAGACCCGCCGAGTTGACGCGACCTGCACCATACAGCTCGCGCGGCAGGGCAATCTTCGGATGCGGCAGACCAATCTGGCCTTCCTGCGCCGCCATCTTCTCAACGGCCTGTACCGGGTCGGCCACCAGTTCGTCCAGCGGCAGGGTGGTATCGGCGATGCGGTTAACGAAGGAGGTGTTCGCCCCGTTCTCCAGCAGACGACGCACCAGGTAGGCCAGCAGAGTTTCGTGAGTACCTACCGGGGCATAAATACGGCACGGACGGTTCAGCTTGCCGTCGGCCACTTTACCGGTCACCTGCTCGTACAGCGGTTCGCCCATGCCGTGCAGACACTGGAACTCGTACTGGCCCGGATAGTAGTTCTGACCCGCCAGGCTGTAGATCGCCGCCAGGGTGTGGGCGTTGTGGGTGGCGAACTGCGGATAAATCAGGTTCGGCACGCCGAGCAGTTTTTTCGCGCAGGCGAGGTAGGAGACGTCGGTGTAGACCTTGCGGGTATAGACCGGATAGCCTTCCAGACCTTCCATCTGGGCGCGTTTGATTTCGCTGTCCCAGTAGGCGCCCTTCACCAGACGGATCATCAGGCGGCGACGGCTGCGGCTGGCCAGGTCAATCAGGTAGTCAATGACGAACGGGCAGCGTTTCTGGTAGGCCTGGATAACGAAACCAATCCCGTTCCAGCCCGCCAGCTCCGGCTCGAAGCACAGTTTTTCCAGCAGATCGAGGGAGATCTCCAGACGGTCCGCCTCTTCGGCGTCGATGTTAATGCCGATATCATACTGGCGCGCCAGCAGGGTCAGGGACTTCAGGCGCGGGTAGAGTTCTTCCATCACCCGGTCGTACTGCGCGCGGCTGTAGCGCGGGTGCAGGGCGGAGAGCTTAATGGAGATGCCCGGGCCTTCATAAATACCGCGACCGTTGGACGCTTTACCGATGGCGTGGATCGCCTGCTGGTAAGATACCATGTAGGCCTGCGCGTCGGCGGCGGTCAGCGCCGCTTCACCCAGCATGTCGTAGGAGTAGCGGAAGCCTTTATCTTCCAGCTTGCGGGCGTTCGCCAGCGCTTCGGCAATGGTTTCCCCGGTGACGAACTGCTCGCCCATCAGGCGCATCGCCATGTCCACGCCCTTGCGGATCAGCGGCTCGCCGCTCTTGCCGATGATGCGGTTCAGAGAGCGCGACAGGTTGGCTTCGTTATGGGTGGAGACCAGCTTGCCGGTAAACAGCAGGCCCCAGGTGGCGGCGTTAACGAACAGCGACGGACTGCGGCCAATGTGGGAGTGCCAGTTGCCGTTGCTGATTTTGTCGCGGATCAGGGCATCGCGGGTGGCTTTATCCGGAATACGCAGCAGCGCTTCCGCCAGACACATCAGCGCCACGCCTTCCTGTGAGGAGAGGGAAAACTCCTGCAGCAGACCCTGAACCATCCCGGCGCGTCCGCTGGCGGTTTTCTGATTACGCAGCTTGTCGGCGAGCTGATACGCCAGGCTGTGCGCCTGAGCGGCAACGGCTTCCGGCAGGCGCGCCTGCTCCAGCAGCATCGGCACGGCGTCGGTTTCGGCACGGCGGTAGGCGCCGGTAATGGCGGCGCGGCTGACGGACTGCGGCAGGATCTGCTCGGCAAATTCGAGGAACGGCTGGTGGTTCTCCTCAACGGCCGTCGCGGCTTCTTCGCTTTCGTTCGCTGCGCCCGCCAGCAGGGCAGGCAGCTCCGGCAGACCTTCTTCACTCTCCAGTCTTTCCAGATAGTTAAAAATCGCCTGCTTGATTAACCAGTGCGGTGTGCGGTCGATGCGGGTCGCAGCGGTTTTAATCCGTTCGCGGGTAGCGTCATCCAGCTTAACCCCCATGGTGGTCATCCCCATGCCAAAACTCCTGTTGTTCTGTAATAGCGTTCTGTTGATAGCGTGAAATATCCACCATGTTGCAACTTTGTGCAACCGTGTTAAATGTGACCTGGTCTGCAAGCTGGAAAATGAATGGATTGTTAACGATTAGTTAGCTGTGAAAAAGAACGTGCGGCCGTTTCTGAGCCCAGTTTTTATGCGGTGCTTAACACTTTTTAAAGGTGCAACCCGTAAAAGCGTGAGCGAGTGCAACCTATAGGAAAGACGTATAAAACCAGTGATGAAATTCATGTAAATGCAGTGTTAAATCGTTTGTCAGTGGGATGCGTATACGGCAGGATAGCGCGCCCAAGGGAAACACATACACACATCACTACGTTCCGGTGATGACATAACAAGGCAACCCGGACGGTTGTCGCTCGACATTTTGGAGAATTTGAATGGCTATTAGCACACCGATGCTGGTGACATTTCTCGTTTATATTTTTGGCATGATCCTGATAGGGTTTTTGGCATGGCGTTCCACTAAAAACTTTGACGACTACATCCTCGGCGGGCGCAGCTTAGGCCCGATGGTCACCGCACTCTCTGCGGGCGCTTCCGACATGAGCGGCTGGCTGCTGATGGGGCTGCCGGGCGCGATTTTCATCTCCGGTATCTCCGAAAGCTGTATCGCCATCGGCCTGACCGTTGGCGCATGGATCAACTGGAAGCTGGTAGCAGGCCGTCTGCGTGTGCATACCGAAGCCAACAACAACGCCCTGACGCTGCCGGATTACTTCACCGGACGCTTTGAAGATAACAGCCGTATCCTGCGCATTATCTCTGCGGTGGTGATCCTGCTGTTCTTCACCATCTACTGTGCTTCCGGCATCGTGGCGGGCGCGCGTCTGTTCGAAAGTACCTTCGGCATGAGCTATGAAACCGCCCTGTGGGCCGGTGCGGCCGCGACCATCCTCTATACCTTCGTGGGCGGATTCCTGGCGGTAAGCTGGACCGACACCGTGCAGGCGAGCCTGATGATTTTCGCCCTGATCCTGACTCCGGTGATTGTCATTTTCACCGTCGGCGGCTTTGGCGAATCGCTGGAAGTGATCAAGCAGAAGAGCATTGAAAACGTCGATATGCTGAAAGGGCTGAACTTTGTCGCCATCGTCTCCCTGATGGGCTGGGGCCTGGGCTACTTCGGTCAGCCGCACATTCTGGCGCGCTTTATGGCGGCGGATTCTCACCATACCATCGTTCACGCGCGTCGCATCAGCATGACGTGGATGATCCTGTGTCTGGCGGGCGCGTGCGCGGTTGGCTTCTTCGGCATTGCGTACTTTAACAACAACCCGGCGCAGGCGGGCGCGGTGAACCAGAACGCCGAGCGCGTGTTCATCGAACTGGCGCAGATTCTGTTTAACCCTTGGATTGCCGGTATTCTGCTCTCCGCGATCCTGGCTGCGGTGATGTCCACCCTGAGCTGTCAGCTGCTGGTGTGCTCCAGCGCCATCACCGAAGACCTCTACAAAGCGTTCCTGCGTAAGGGCGCGAGCCAGAAAGAGCTGGTGTGGGTAGGGCGTTTTATGGTGCTGCTGGTTGCGCTGGTGGCGATTGCGCTGGCAGCAAACCCGGAAAACCGCGTGCTGGGGCTGGTGAGCTACGCGTGGGCGGGCTTCGGTGCCGCGTTTGGGCCGGTAGTCCTGTTCTCCGTCATGTGGTCACGCATGACCCGCAACGGCGCGCTGGCGGGGATGATTATTGGTGCGGTTACCGTTATCGTCTGGAAACAGTTCGCCTGGCTGGGCCTGTACGAAATCATTCCTGGCTTCATCTTCGGCAGCATCGGTATCGTGGTCTTCAGCCTGCTGGGTAAAGCACCGTCTGCCTCCATGCAGAAACGCTTTGCGGAAGCCGACGCGCACTACCACACTGCGCCGCCGACTAAGCTTCAGGCTGAGTAATCTCCCCTCACCCTAACCCTCTCCCCGGTGGGGAGAGGGGATAGTCCTTTCACCTATGTGAGTCTTCATCAATGAGAATTAAAACAGGGTTAATGGTGGCAGCATTCGTGATGCTGGCGGGCTGTAACGCACCCGCGCAGCACGTGCCGGTGGAAACCTGCAAAGCGGATAACCAGATGCAGCAGACCACGCTCTATTTTGGCTTGAATCGCCCGGCAGGGGCGCAGATTACCGGCAGCGAGTGGCAGCAGTTTGTTGACCAGGACGTGACGCCGCGTTTTCGCGATGGCTTAACGGTGTTTGATGCCCGTGGTCAGTGGCTGGGTAACGACGGCAAGGTGGCGCGCGAGCCGAGCAAGGCGCTGATGCTGATCCACGGGAAAGATGCGCAGAGTGAGAAGAATATTGAAGCGTTGCGCGGGATCTATAAGTCACGCTTCGCGCAGGAGTCGGTGATGCGGGTTGACCAGCCGGTGTGCGTGCAGTTTTAATGAAAAACGGCGGGAAATCCCGCCGTTGTAGTATCGTAGGCCCGTGCAAGCGAAGCGCCGCCGGGCATTAACCGCACAAAACTTACAACACCAACCCCGCAAAGCTCGCCGAAAGCAGGCTCACCAGCGTCGCGCCGTACACCAGACGCAAACCAAACCGCGACACCACGTTGCCCTGCTGCTCGTTCAGACCTTTTATTGCCCCCGCCACAATGCCAATGGAAGCAAAGTTAGCGAACGACACCAGGAACACGGACAAAATACCCAGCCCGCGAGGTGACATTTGATGGGCAATTTTTTGCAGCTCGATCATCGCCACAAATTCATTCGCCACCAGTTTAGTTGCCATAATGCTCCCCGCGTTTAAGGCATCGCTCAACGGAATACCAATAAGCCACGCCAGCGGATAAAACACATAACCCAGAATCTGCTGGAAGCTCATGCCAAATATGCTGGAGAAGAGGGCGTTAACGGCGCTAATAAGGGCGATAAAACCAATCAGCATCGCCAGAATAATCATTGCCACCTTAAAACCGGCCAGAATATACTCGCCCAGCATTTCAAAGAAGCTCTGGGATTCGTGCAGTTTTTCCAGCTTGATATCCGGCTCCGCTTCCGGGCGGGTCGGGTTAATGACCGAAAGAATAATAAAGGTGCTGAACATGTTCAGGATCAGCGCCGCGACGACAAATTTGGCGTCGAGCATGGTCATATAGGCCCCGACAATCGACAGCGACACCGTCGACATAGCCGTGGCAGCCATCGTAAACAGACGACGTGAGGAGAGATCCCCGAGTACGCCCTTGTAGGCAATAAAGTTTTCCGACTGACCGAGGATCAGCGAGCTCACCGCGTTGAAGGATTCCAGCTTGCCCATGCCGTTCAGTTTTGACAGCAGCGTCCCGATCACCCGAATAAAGATCGGCAGAATGCGCCAGTGCTGAAGAATACCGATCAACGCTGAGATAAAAATAATGGGGCAGAGCACGCCAAGGAAAATAAACGCCAGCCCTTTTTCACCCATCCCGCCAAAGACAAAATTCGTCCCTTCGGCAGCGAATTTAAGCAGCGACTCAAAGAAACCGGAGACGTATTTAATAATAAACAGACCGCTTTCTGCATGCAGGAAAAAGAACGCCAGCGCAATTTCAATCACGATCAGCTGTAAAACGAAACGAATACGAACTTTTCGGCGGTCGAAACTCACCAGCCAGGCAAGCGCAAGAATAATCACCAGCGCCAG
Organism: Enterobacter cloacae complex sp. IR5450; assembly: GCF_049238665.1. Lineage (NCBI taxonomy): Bacteria > Pseudomonadati > Pseudomonadota > Gammaproteobacteria > Enterobacterales > Enterobacteriaceae > Enterobacter > Enterobacter cloacae complex sp. IR5450. The sequence continues at coordinate 136,437 of NZ_JBMKIC010000003.1, read as the reverse complement.
CAGGAAATGGACAATTTTAAACATGGTTTATTTTCAGTTGGTTTTCGAGGTGGACATTTAGCCACAGCCCCGGTTAACCGTAAATGGGCATTTTCGTTATACCTTATAAACGCAACGGTTACTCAGGCAATTATTACTCCGCAATGCGTTTACATCTGGTCATCAAAACGCAACACATTTCGCTTGTTTTTCTTGTTGCCGTAATGATAATCACTATCACAAGAATTTACCTTTCTTTGCATCAGTTGACCGCGATAAACATTTAAGGTGTCGGCATGTTTGTTCCTTTTCTCATTATGTTACGTGAAGGCCTTGAAGCGGCCCTGATTGTTAGCCTTATCGCCAGTTATCTGAAGCGTACCCAGCGCGGACGCTGGATTGGCGTGATGTGGGTTGGCGTTTTCCTTGCCGCGGCGCTCTGCCTGGGGCTGGGTATTCTTATCAACGAAACCACTGGTGAATTTCCGCAGAAAGAGCAGGAGCTGTTTGAAGGCATTGTTGCCGTAATAGCGGTGGTGATCCTCACCTGGATGGTGTTCTGGATGCGCAAAGTTTCCCGTAACGTGAAGGTACAGCTTGAGCAGGCGGTGGATAACGCCCTGCAAAAAGGCAACCACCACGGCTGGGCGCTGATCATGATGGTCTTTTTCGCCGTGGCGCGTGAAGGCCTGGAGTCCGTGTTCTTCCTGCTCGCGGCTTTTCAGCAGGACGTGGGCATCTGGCCGCCGCTGGGCGCGATGCTCGGGCTGGCCACGGCGGTTGTGCTTGGTTTCCTGCTCTACTGGGGCGGCATTCGTCTTAACCTGGGCGCGTTCTTCAAGTGGACCAGCCTGTTTATTCTGCTGGTGGCCGCGGGACTGGCGGCAGGGGCGATCCGCGCCTTCCACGAAGCGGGCCTGTGGAACCACTTCCAGGACGTGGCGTTCGATCTCAGCAACGTCCTGTCGACCCATTCACTGACCGGTACCCTGCTTGAAGGGATCTTCGGCTACCAGGAAACGCCGAGCGTCAGCGAAGTGGCGATGTACTTTATCTATCTGGTTCCGGCGCTGATCCTGTTCGCTATGCCGCCGCGTACCGGCTCGCAGACGTCGCGCGTTGCGCCGTAAGTGCTGTTTTAGTTACAACATACTTTAAAGGGAAGAGTCATGGCCATTCAGTTCCGTCGTAGTGCGTTATGCGCAGGCATCGCCGCGCTGCTCGTGTCTGCCTTCGCCGCTCAGGCAGCAGATATTCCGCAGGTCAAAGTCACCGTCAACGATAAACAGTGTGAGCCGATGACCATCACGGTTAACAGCGGTAAAACCCAGTTTATTATTCAGAACCACAGCCAGAAGGCGCTGGAGTGGGAGATCCTGAAAGGCGTGATGGTGGTGGAAGAGCGCGAGAATATCGCGCCGGGCTTCAGCCAGAAGATGACCGCAAATCTTCAGCCCGGGGAATATGACATGACCTGCGGCCTGCTGACTAACCCGAAAGGTAAGCTGATCGTCAAAGGCGCAGCGAGGGCGGACGCGGCCAAAGGCACGGCGCTGCTGAGTCTCGGCGACGCTATTACCGCCTATAAAGCCTACGTCACCAAAGAGACGGCGGACCTGGTGGCAGGCACCAAAGCCTTTACCGACGCGGTGAAAGCGGGCGATATCGAAAAAGCGAAATCCCTGTATGCGCCTACACGTCAGCACTACGAGCGCATCGAGCCGATTGCCGAGCTGTTCTCTGACCTCGATGGCAGCATTGACGCCCGTGAAGACGACTACGAGCAGAAGGCCGCCGATCCGAAATTCACCGGCTTCCACCGTCTGGAAAAAGCCCTGTTTGGCGATAACTCCACCAGGGGGATGGAGAAATACGCCGAGCAGCTCAACAGCGACGTGCTGGAACTGCAAAAACGCATCAGCGAGCTGGCATTCCCACCGTCGAAAGTGGTGGGTGGCGCAGCGGGTCTGATTGAAGAAGTAGCCGCCAGCAAAATCAGCGGTGAAGAAGATCGTTACAGCCACACCGACCTGTGGGACTTCCAGGCAAACGTTGACGGCGCACAGAAAATTGTCGATCTGCTGCGGCCACAACTGCAAAAAGAGAACGGCGAACTGCTGGCGAAAGTGGATGCCAATTTTAAGAAAGTTGACGCTATCCTGGCGAAATACCGCACCAAAGACGGGTTCGAAACCTACGACAAGCTGACCGATGCTGACCGTAACGCGCTGAAAGGCCCGATTACGACGCTGGCGGAAGATCTCTCCCTGCTGCGTGGCGTACTGGGTCTGGATTAAGCGATGAACGAGCATGACGAGTACGACGTGGCGGAACCTTCCCGACGTCGGTTGTTAAAAGGGGTAGGGGCGCTGGGCGGCGCGTTTGCCCTGGCGGGCGGCTGTCCGGTGGCGCATGCGGCAAAACCGCAAAGCGCCCCCGGCACGCTCTCCCCGGACGCGCGTATGGAAACGCAGCCGTTTTATGGTGAGCACCAGGCGGGGATCCTGACGCCGCAGCAGGCCTCGATGATGCTGGTGGCTTTCGATTCGCTGGCGAGTGATAAGGCCGACCTTGAGCGTCTGTTCAGGCTATTAACCACGCGCATTGCCTTCCTCACCGCCGGCGGTCCGGCACCGGAAACACCGAATCCGCGCCTGCCGCCGATGGATTCCGGGATCCTCGGTGCGTTTATCGCTCCCGATAATCTGACCATCACCGTGTCGGTGGGGGAATCACTATTTGATGATCGCTACGGTCTGGCGAAGCAGAAGCCGAAAGCGCTGCAAAAAATGACGCGATTCCCGAATGATTCTCTCGACGCGGCGCTGTGCCACGGCGATCTGCTGTTGCAGATCTGCGCTAATACGCAGGATACGGTAATCCACGCCCTGCGCGATATTATCAAGCACACCCCGGATCTGCTGAGCGTGCGCTGGAAGCGGGAAGGTTTTATCTCTGACCACGCCGCGCGCAGTAAAGGGAAAGAGACGCCGGTCAACCTGCTGGGCTTCAAAGACGGTACCGCCAACCCGGACAGCAGCAATACCGCGTTGATGAACAAGGTGGTCTGGGTGACGGCGGATCAGGGCGAACCGGCCTGGGCGGTGGGCGGCAGCTATCAGGCGGTGCGTATCATTCAGTTTCACGTGGAGTTCTGGGACCGCACGCCGCTGAAAGAGCAGCAGACTATCTTCGGCCGCGATAAGCAAACCGGCGCACCGCTCGGCATGAAGCTCGAGCACGATGAACCCGACTACGCCCGCGATCCGAACGGGGATGTCATCGCGCTGGACAGCCATATTCGCCTCGCCAATCCTCGCACCAAAGAGACGCAATCCAGCCTGATGATGCGCAGGGGTTACAGCTACTCGCTGGGGGTGACCAACTCCGGGCAGCTTGATATGGGACTGCTGTTTGTCTGCTATCAGCACGATCTGGAGAAGGGATTCCTCACCGTGCAGAAGCGGCTCAACGGCGAAGCGCTGGAAGAGTACATTAAGCCCATCGGCGGCGGCTATTTCTTTGCCCTGCCCGGCGCGCGTGACGCGAACGCCTGGCTCGCTCAGGGTCTCATAGAAGCCTGATAATCGTCCCTGCGACAGTTCGCGGGGACATTATTTTTTTCCCAGACTATCTTATTGTTATATTTCTGTAATATTTCTATATAAGACTGATTTTCCATGTAGGGGCAGTCCGAAAAGTTGCATTCAGGTAAAATAAATGTTGCATTTATGATAATTCCTGATGTACTTAAGAGAAGACAGCGGTAGTTCCCGGCAGTGATGTTAACTCACTATGGAGATCGCGAATGGTTGCGTCCTGTACTGGACAAGGTAAACACATCAACCGCAGTACCCGGCGCGGAGGCTCAGACTCCGGCAGCGATTTCTTCACCACCAAATTCTCTCCTTCACCTCAACAACCTTTTTCTACCGACGTGCATAACGGTGCGCGTAGCCGTTGTATATCGTCATCCGGTAATGCAAGCAATGGCTTACAAGGAAGCCAACCCTCTGATGTTCGTGCGCATAATCGTGCCGATGCTGGCGCGTGTGATGAATACCAACAACTCAAGGTGCTATCCATGGGAAGACAGAAAGCAGTGATCAAAGCTCGTCGCGAAGCAAAACGTGTGCTGAGACGGGATTCACGTAGTCATAAACAGCGTGAAGAAGAATCGGTCACCTCGCTTGTGCAGATGAGCGGCGTAGAATCGATTGGCATGGCGCGGGACAGCCGCGATGCATCGCCAATTGTGGCGCGAAATGAAGCTCAGGCGCACTACCTGAATGCTATCGAGAGTAAACAGCTCATCTTTGCAACCGGGGAAGCCGGATGCGGGAAAACCTGGATCAGCGCCGCCAAAGCGGCGGAGGCGCTGATTCATAAGGACGTGGAAAGGATCATCGTTACCCGTCCGGTACTGCAAGCGGATGAAGATCTGGGCTTCCTGCCCGGCGATATTTCCGAGAAGTTTGCCCCGTACTTCAGGCCCGTCTATGACGTGCTGGTGAAGCGGTTGGGCGCTTCCTTTATGCAGTACTGCCTGCGACCAGAGATTGGCAAGGTGGAAATCGCGCCGTTCGCCTATATGCGCGGACGTACATTTGAAAATGCGGTCGTTATTCTTGACGAGGCTCAGAACGTGACCGCTGCGCAAATGAAGATGTTTTTAACGCGCCTCGGGGAGAACGTGACGGTGATCGTCAACGGCGATATTACCCAGTGTGACCTGCCGTCGGGCGTTAAGTCTGGCCTGAGCGATGCCATGTCACGTTTTGAGGAAGATGAGATGATAGGGGTGGTACGCTTCACAAAAGAGGATTGCGTCCGCTCGGCGCTCTGCCAGCGCACGCTACAAGCGTATTATTGAATATGCTGTTGTGTTCAAGGCCCGGGAAACCGGGCTTTGTTTTTTGTGCATTTTATCCCCTCTTCCCAGGGGAGAGGGTTAGGGTGAGGGGCTCAGGCCGCACCGAGCTGCATATAGCACCGGGGGGATTGACTCGCTGCGCTCGCCCTGCGGGCAGCCTGTTCGCTTCGCTCTCAGTCTGTCCAACTGGCTTCGCCAGTTGTCGAACCCCGGTCGGGGGTTCTCATTCCCCACAAAGGCGTACAACATGCAAAAAAAAAGCCCGCATTTTCATGCGAGCTCTTCTTCAAATATGGCGGTGAGGGGGGGATTCGAACCCCCGATACGTTGCCGTATACACACTTTCCAGGCGTGCTCCTTCAGCCACTCGGACACCTCACCATATTGTTTTGCTGCCTGACCGCTTGGGGGGCAACGGGGCGCTACTATAGGGAGTTGCGCTAAAACGGTCAAGCAGATTTTCAGCATTCGTGCTTGTTCGGTTAAGCCTTAATCAGCTTATGTCGCAGCGCGCAGGGTTAACGCTGCGAATCGAGCACTTCGCTATTTTTCACCACGTCCTGCGCTTTGCTGTAGCTTTCGATCAGCAGCTGGTAGGCCGGGAAGATGTGTGTGTACACCTCAGCCCATTCACCCGCATCTTCACGGTTCCACGTGCGCTGAATTTCGGAAGCAACGGCTGCCGTGTCCATCGGCACCACGCCTGCCTGCACCACGCGCGCCAGGGTGATCTCCTGCGCCATTTTGCTGTAGGTGCCAGAGGCATCAATCACCGCAAATACTTTATATCCGTCCGCCACCGCACTGATGGACGGGAAGGCCATGCAGACGCTTGTGATCGTCCCCGCGATAATCAGCGTTTTGCGCCCGGTGGCTTTCACCGCCGCCACGAACTCCGGGTTATCCCAGGCGTTGATCTCACCCTTGCGTGCCACATACTGTGCGTGCGGCGCGTTGGCGTGGATCTCCGGGATAAGCGGGCCGTTCGGTCCCTGTGGAACCGACGCCGTGGTGATCACCGGGATCTTCGCCAGCGAGGCGATTTTTGCCAGCGCTGCTGCACGGGCGCGCAGCTCAGGCATTGGCATGTCTCCTACGGTCTGGAACAGCCCGCTCTGGTGATCGATAAGCAGCATAACGGCATCGTTTACGTCAATAACGGGACGTGCACCGTTGAAGTTTGCAGGGGTAGACATAATGCGCTCCTTATTACGTTTAGATTTGGCCAAAGCGGCCGGAGTTGAAATCGCGAATAGCCTCGGCAATTTCGGTTTTACTGTTCATCACAAACGGGCCATAGCCCACGATGGGTTCATTCAGCGGCTCCCCGGCCATCAGCAGCACTTTGGCATCGCTGCTGGCTTCGAGATGCAGTTTGTCACCGCTCTGGCTCAGCACGACCAGTTGCGCCTCACCGGCAGGCGTGGTGCCGTTCACCGTCACGCTGCCTTCAACGACAACCAGCGCCGTGCTCCAGCCTTCGGGCTGATTGAGCGTCAGATGGCTACCCTGGCGCAGCGCGAGATCCCACACGTTCAGCGGTGAGAAGGTATGCGCCGGGCCGGTTACCTCTCCAAAGCGGCCAGCAATCACGCGCAATGTTCCGCTGTTATCCGGTAGGGTGACCACCGGGATATCCGCCTGAGTGATGCTCTGGTAGCCAGGCGTCGCCATTTTGTCTTTGGCGGGCAGGTTGACCCACAGCTGCATCATTTTCAGTTCACCGCCTTTCTGCGAAAACGCGCTGGAGTGGAACTCCTCGTGCAAAATGCCTGCGCCCGCCGTCATCCACTGCACGTCGCCAGGGCCAATAACGCCGCCTCTGCCGGTTGAATCACGGTGCTCCACTTCGCCTGAGTAGACGATGGTCACCGTTTCAAAACCGCGATGAGGATGCTCGCCCACGCCGCGTTTCGCGCCATCCGCCGGGAAGGTATGCGGTCCGGCGTAGTCCAGCAGCAGGAACGGGCTCAGGGGCTCGCCATGCGTCTGGTAAGAAAACATCGAACGAACCGGAAAACCGTCACCGACCCAGTGCGGACGAGGTGCGGTATACACGCCTGTTACGTTTTTCATGATTAACTCCTGATGTCCTGTTGATGGAATTAGCTTATATTCAGGGTTAATATCCCGGTAGATAGCAAAAATGACATTCACTGTTCCTTAAATGGAACAATGGAGGCGTATGCAGGACCTCAATGATTTCGTATGGTTTGTGAAGGTGGTGGAGCATGGCGGCTTTGCAGCGGCGGGTCGGGCGCTCGATCAGCCTAAGTCGAAACTGAGCCGTCGGATTGCGCAGCTGGAGGAACGCCTGGGTGTTCGGTTGATACAACGTACCACGCGGCAGTTTGCGGTGACGGAGGTGGGGCAGACATTCTATCAGCACTGTAAAGCTATGCTTGTGGAGGCTGAAGCTGCGGAGGAGGCGGTGGCTGCTTTACAGGCTGAGCCGCGTGGTATGGTCCGGATCACCTGTCCTGTCACCTTGCTGCACGTTCACGTGGGGCCCATGCTGGCGCGGTTTATGGCGCGCTATCCGGGGATCAACCTTCAGCTCGAAGCCACCAACCGCCGGGTCGATCTGGTGGCGGAGGGGGTGGATGTGGCGATCCGCGTTCGTCCGCGCCCGTTTGATGACAGCGATCTGGTATTAAGGGTGCTGGCGGACAGGGGACACTGTCTGGTTGCCGGGCCGGCACTGATTGAACGGATGGGCAACCCGGCGATGCCCTCTGAACTCAGCGAGTGGCCGGGGTTAAGTATGGGGGCGGGCAAGCACCTGCATAAGTGGGAATTGAGCGGGCCGGAGGGCGCAAAGGCAGAAATTCACTTCACGCCGCGCCTGGTGACTACCGACATGCTGGCGCTGCGGGAGGCGGCGATGGCGGGCGTGGGCGTGGTACAGCTGCCCATTTTGATGGTGAAGGATCAGCTGGCTTCAGGTGAACTTGTTCGGGTGCTGAATGCCTGGGAACCCAGACGGGAAGTGATCCACGCGGTGTATCCTTCCCGGCGCGGCCTGCTGCCATCGGTCAGGACGCTGGTGGATTTTCTCACCGAAGAGTATGCAAAGATGGTTGAAGACTAGCTTTTTGTAGGTCGGGTAAGCGTAGCGCCACCCGACACAATTACCGCAGGGGCTGCAAAGTTCGAATCCCCCACAGGCGTGCAACATGTGAAAAAAAAGCCCGCATTTTCATGCGAGCTCTTTTTCAAAGATGGCGGTGAGGGGGGGGATTGACTCGCTTCGCTCGCCCTTCGGGCAGCCTGTTCGCTACGCTCTCAGTCTGTCCAACTGGCTGTCGCCAGTTGCCGAACCCCGGTCGGGGGTTCTCATCCCCCCTTACGAGAATATAAAAGAAAAAAGCCCGTACTTTCGTACGAGCTCTCATCATGAATATGGCGGTGAGGGGGGGATTCGAACCCCCGATACGTTGCCGTATACACACTTTCCAGGCGTGCTCCTTCAGCCACTCGGACACCTCACCATATTGTCATCCCGTTGTTGTCGGGACGGGCGCTAATGTAAGGAAAAGCCGTACTGCCGTCAACCCACTTTTTCAGTAATTTAGCGTGTTTAGACAAACTTCAGGCAACCTGATTCCGAAATGTGCGAAATGCGCCTCTTTTATCAGCAACGCGGTTTAGCGATAAATTTGTTATGCTGGCAAGCCAGTTGAAAATGAAAATAAAACAGTGCAATAAAAGGCAATGACTATGGATATTATCTTCTATCACACCACTTTTGATACGGCTTACTGGATTAACGCGCTTACGGCGGCACTGCCTGGCGCACGCGTTCGCGAATGGAAACAGGGCGATAATGAACATGCCGACTACGCGCTGGTCTGGCATCCCCCGGTCGAAATGCTTCAGGGACGCCGTTTGAAGGCGGTATTTGCTCTTGGTGCGGGGGTGGATTCCATTCTCAGTAAGCTGAAGGCACACCCTGAAATGCTGCCGGAAGATATTCCCCTGTTTCGTCTGGAAGATACCGGTATGGGGCAGCAGATGCAGGAATATGCCGTGAGCCAGGTGCTGCACTGGTTCCGCCGTTTCGACGATTATCAGGCGTTTAAACAGCAATCCCACTGGGAACCGCTTCCGGATTATCAGCGTGAAGATTTCACCATCGGCATCCTCGGCGCGGGTGTACTGGGTTCGAAAGTCGCCGAAGCGCTCGCACCGTGGGGCTTCCCACTGCGCTGCTGGAGCCGGAGCCGTAAGGAGTATCCGGGCGTCGAGAGCTTTGCCGGAACGGACGAACTCCCGGCGTTCCTGAAAGGGACTCGCGTCCTCATTAACCTGCTGCCGAATACGGCGGAAACGGTCGGCATTATTAATGGCACGCTCCTCAACCAGTTGGCAGAAGACAGCTACTTAATGAACCTGGCGCGCGGGGTACACGTTGTGGAAGACGATCTGCTGAAAGCGCTGGATAGCGGTAAACTGAGAGGCGCAATGCTGGATGTGTATAGCCGCGAACCGCTGCCAAAAGACAGCCCGCTCTGGGCACATCCGCGCGTGGCGATGACGCCCCATATTGCGGCCGTGACGCGACCGGCGGAGGCCGTGGCGTACATCTCGCATACCATCAGCGAAATAGAGAAGGGTAACGCGGTGACCGGACAGGTCGACAGACAGCGAGGCTACTGAGAGAAACCCGGCGTTCGCCGGGTTTTTGCTAATATTCGCCGCTGATAACTGCTATCCTTTGGAAAAACCGCAGAGGAGAGAAAGATGTATCCCGTTGACCTGCATATGCACACCGTCGCCAGTACCCACGCTTACAGTAACCTCCATGATTATATCGCTCAGGCGAAGCTGAAAGGCATCAAACTGTTTGCGATAACCGATCACGGTCCGGATATGGCGGATGCGCCGCACTACTGGCATTTTGTGAATATGCGTATCTGGCCACGCCTGGTGGACGGTATTGGGATACTGCGCGGCATCGAAGCGAACATCAAAAATACCGACGGTGAAATTGACTGCACCGGCCCGATGCTGACCTCTTTAGATCTGATCCTCGCTGGCTTCCATGAGCCTGTCTTTGCGCCCCAGGATAAAGAGACCAACACCGCAGCGATGATTGCCACTATTGCCAGCGGCAACGTGCACATTATCAGCCACCCGGGAAATCCGAAATACCCGATTGATATTCAGGCCGTGGCGCGGGCGGCAGCGAAGCACCGCGTGGCGCTGGAGATTAACAACTCCTCCTTTGTTCACTCGCGTAAGGGCAGTGAAGCCAACTGCCGCGAAGTGGCGGCGGCCGTGCGTGACGCGGGCGGCATGGTGGCGCTGGGCTCTGATTCACACACGGCCTTCACGCTGGGGGATTTCAGCGAGTGCCTGAAAATATTGCGGGACGTGAATTTCCCGGAAGAACAGATCCTGAACGTCACGCCGCGTCGTATGCTCGACTTCCTTGAGTCGCGCGGCATGGCGCCAATTGATGAATTTGCCGATCTTTAATTAATAACGGAATAAAAACATGAATGAGTTTTCCATCCTTTGCCGCGTGCTGGGCACCTTATATTACCGCCAGCCGCAGGATCCGCTGCTGGTTCCGCTGTTTACCCTGATTCGTGAAGGTAAACTGGCGCAGAGCTGGCCGCTGGAACAGGATGAATTGCTGGAACGTTTGCAAAAAAGCTGCGATATGCAGCAGATTTCAACGGATTACAACGCGCTGTTTGTGGGGGAAGAGTGTCGCGTGTCGCCGTATCGTTCTGCCTGGCAGGAAGGTGCGACCGAAGCGGAGGTTCGGGCGTTTCTTTCAGAACGCGGCATGCCGCTGACGGATATGCCTGCCGATCATATCGGTACCCTGCTGCTGGCGGCCTCCTGGATTGAAGATAATGCAGGTGATGATGAGAACGAGGCGATTGAAACCCTGTTCGAAACGTATCTGCTGCCGTGGGTTGGCACCTTCCTGGGTAAAGTGGAAGCCCACGCCACCTCGCCGTTCTGGAGAACGCTGGCTCCGCTGACGCGTGACGCTATCGCTGCTATGTGGGACGAGCTGGAAGAAGAGAATGAAGAGTGACTTGAATCACAAAAATCCTGCAACGATACATTTCAACTTGCACGTAATGTGCTTCTGATCTCATTTATATGGTGCGCATCTGCTAAGATGCGCACCATGAACATATTACTTTGTATTGCAATCACGACTGGCATCCTCTCCGGCCTCTGGGGTTGGGTGGCTGTCTCTCTCGGCTTGTTGAGCTGGGCTGGTTTTCTTGGCTGCACGGCCTATTTCGCCTGCCCGCAGGGTGGTCTCAAAGGGCTCTTTATTTCAGGCTGCACGTTACTGAGTGGCGTGGTCTGGGCGCTGGTCATTATGAAAGGCAGCGCGCTGGCGCCGCATCTGGAAATCCTGGGGTACGCCATGACCGGCATTGTGGCCTTCCTGATGTGCGTTCAGGCAAAACATCTGCTGTTGTCCTTTGTGCCCGGCACGTTCATGGGTGCCTGCGCGACCTTTGCAGGGCAGGGGGACTGGAAGCTGGTGGTCCCTTCGCTCATGCTGGGGTTACTGTTTGGCTACGCCATGAAGAACAGCGGCCTTTGGCTTGCGGCCCGACGCGAGAAGAGCCAGAGCGTTCCTGCGGTAAGTAAATAAAAAAAGGCGAGACGGAATTCTCGCCTTTTTTATGCGCCGCTGATTATGACTCTGGCGGCACCGACATCTCACGATATTTCACCAGCACCGCATTACTCACGTCACTTTTATTCTGAAGATCCCACAAGCCGCGATCGATACCGTCATTAATCAGGAAAATCACGCCGGTTTCGATGGCCGACATCAGACACAGCATGACCGGCTCGTTAGAGGTATAGCCAATTTCACCCTCCAGCAGACGCTGGTAATCGATAAAGCGGAATACCCCGGCCTGCACTTCATAAGAGAGAATCGTTTTGCTGGTGGTCACCGAGGATAATATCTCACCCGTGCTCACGTTAACCACGCGCAGGTTGACGGCAATCTGGTCCAGCTGATACTGCGTGTCGGCCCCGATGCCAAAGTAACGCGCACCCGCGCCACCCGATTTCACGTTACTTTCGTAGCCGATAATCGAGCCTTCCACCATGATATTGGCTGCGGTGAGAGACTGTAGCGGCATGCGGTTATTGACGCCAACGGTACCATTCTCCTGCGCGGCACGAATGATTTTTCGTTCGTTAAGCAGGTTTTGCAGCCCCTGACGTTCCAGCGGGATAAACCAGCGAGAATCTTTCAGGGCGGTAACCAGCATCGCGGTGGCGCTCTGCGGTACGGCTGTCGAGAAGTTACTGGCCGGATACGGTTTGAACTGACCCGTCTCATCCTGAATGTTATACACCGAGACGAATATCTTTCCGGTTGGGACCGGCAGATGCGTCAGATCCCGATAGCTCTGGGCACGAGGCATCAGGGTGGGTTTAGCGGCTTCTTTTGGCGGGGCAGTTAAACAACCGCTTAATAAGCACACTGCAACTAAAATAAAAAAGCGCTGCATAATAATTGTCCTTATTTCGGGGTTGTTTAGAAATCAGTTGAACTGGTCTGCAAACCGGAAACCTGGATTGTCGACGTTTTACCGGTTTTTCGGTCTGTCACATTTAACTGAAGCTGCCCGTCTTTATTGGCAATATCGACGATAAAGTCGTTAGTGACCATCCGGCCGGGTTTTCCGGTATTAATGTTAGTTAATAAGCCACCTAATATTTGCGACTGGATGGCCTGAGTAAAATTATCCAGGGCTGACGGGGTCTCGATACCGAAATCATCGTCATAGCTGGGGTCTTTATAGGAGTTTTGAGCCTGAGCCTGGTTAAGCATAAAGGCTCCGTTATTCGGGTTGCCGCCAAAATTAGGGTTGCGGAACTGGAATGTCATATTTCCGGCCCAGCTCAACGGCGCAATGAGCATTAACGAAATCACTGTGTGTGCGAGACGCATTACAGCCTCCGAAATTGGTATCGTTGTTAGAACTCATCTTTTGCTAAATCGCCTGTGCTCAAAAGGGCTTTGTCTAACTGTAGGCGGTTAATAGCTTCTTCTGTTTGTGCCAGCGCGAAAGCGACGTTCTGATCGAAGTCTCTTTTCGTTGGGAATAAAAAAGTCTGGTAAATAACGTCCTGATTAGCGGTTATTGTGATCCAGCTTCCCCACCGCGCACTGGGCCGTTCGTTGATGGTTAAGTTACCCGGATAATCGCTTTCCCACTTATCGCTGAAGGCACGATAAAAATCGTGTCCGACAGAGGTGACGGTGTGGTCGGTTAACAGTCCGGGAACTTCTACCTCAACAGCCTGAAGGTTTCCGGCAGCAAGCATAATGCCTGCGGCGGCAATCCAACTTAAGGTGCGTTTCATGCTATTAACGCCTGAGGTTATCGTTTGCCCACGACACCGCCTGCGTGCGATTTTTAACAGCTATCTTTTTGAAAAGATTATAAAGATGCGTCTTAACCGTATTTTCGCTGATAAATAACGAACGGGCGATTTCAATATTTGAAGCACCAATACGCAGTTTGTTCAGGATCTCTTTCTCACGGTGCGTCAGAAGGGCCGATTCCGAACTGTTATAGCGATAATTTCCGGAGTGGGTAATGAGGTAGCTGGCCAGTTTCTGCGAGAAATAACACTCCCCCCGCAATATGCCCTGCAAACCCTCCACGACACGGTTTTCTTCTTCAGTGACGTAAAACACGCCGTTAATATGCGGCCAGCTCTCAATTTCGCGGAAAGGATACTCATCAGGCGTATTTAATAACAATACGCGGATATTATTGTTTTTCCTGCTTAAATTATCTTGCCAGTAATGAATGAGTTTTTTATCCGCTTCCATCATATCGAGAAGAATGATGCTGCCAGAAGCGATATCATCAAAAGAACGTTGAATATTATGCAGTTTCCCGTTAAGAGACAGGCATTGCTTTAAATGCTGCAATAACGCTGTCGCTTGTAAGGAAGGTTTTGTGATCAACAATAATGTATGACCGGGTAAGCTATGGACTTCATTAAACATGATGAAACCCCACGTTATTTATGACACCCGGCAGTTGCCCTCGTATTATTGAAAAGGGCACCAGAGGTACTGACAGGTGTGGCACTGCTGTGTGTAGTTAAAAAACCTTCCTCCAAAGGAGGCGGTAAAATTAAAAACAAATAACGTACTGCTGTTTTCAATCTAGCTATTGCAAACTTTAAAGCAAGTGTTAATTGTGTAACAGAATGTAAAATTCGATATTAATTTGTGTATATTGCAGGGCTAATAGATTTTAAGATAAGGGGAAAGTTGTACATGTGTATAAACGTGCACAGATTTTAAAAACCATAAAGTATATTATAATGGGTTGAATTATTTGGCTTTGTATTATTCTAAGCCAGCCGGTAAAAAGTATGATCTCTGCTAAAAACATAAGACTTCCCTAAGCCAGAATTTTTTCTTAAGAAAACTTGCTTCGTGTCACGCGCGTGGCAAAGGGCATTGTCTTTTTTGTCTGAAGAAGCCGGTGCAGGTTGGACAGTCTGTCTCGCTGTTGTACAAGCGCAGGAAGACATTTTTGGTTTCTGCTTTAGGCGTGTATCCCGTCGTTTCAGGCGAGATTTACGACTTTGAGGTGAAGGAGAATATAAAAATAAGGCGCACGGGTGAGATATTAAACATGTTTCGGCAGACATACTCTTTTCCGTAACGCGGCGTTAACAAAACGAATCGCGTTAACGGAGCAAGAGATACTTTTTTATAGCCAGGTCCAGGGTGACAGCATGAAAAACAAAACGTTGTTTATGATGTTTACATTACTGGGTGCGCCTGGGTTTGTAATCGCAGGTGATTCAGATTTAGCCAGTTCTGAATATAATTTTGCGATAAATGAATTAAGTAAAGCTTCATACAATCAGGCAGCCATTATTGGTCAACAGGGTTCAGGAAATAATTCTGATGTACGCCAGGGCGGTTCTAAATTGCTGTCCGTTATTTCTCAGGAGGGCGGGAATAACCGCGCGAATGTTGATCAGTCAGGGACGTATAACCTTGCTTATATCGATCAGACCGGCAACGGCAACGATGCGAGTATTAAGCAGGGCGCTTTTGGCAACACCGCCATGATTATCCAGAAAGGCTCGGGTAACAGGGCGAATATAACGCAGTATGGTACGCAGAAAACAGCAGTTGTAGTACAGAGACAGTCGCAAATGGCTATTCGCGTTATTCAACGTTAGCGATGTGTGACGCCTTAATCAATCCGATGGGGGTTTACCATGAAACTTTTCAAAGTGGCAGTTATTGCAGCAATCGTAGTTTCTGGCAGTGCTTTCGCAGGTGCCGTACCACAATTTGGCGGCGGCCACGGTGGTGGCTGGGGTGGCGGCAATAACGGCCCTGACTCAACCCTGAGCATTTACCAGTACGGCGGCGGTAACTCCGCGCTTGCTTTGCAGACGGACGCCCGAGATTCTGAATTGACCATTACCCAGCATGGTGGTGGTAACGGCGCAGATGTTGGCCAGGGCTCTGATGACAGTTCTATCGATCTGCTGCAAAAAGGCTTTGGTAACAGCGCCACCATCGACCAGTGGAATAGCAAAGACTCTGTTATCAACGTGAAACAGTTCGGCGGCGGCAACGGCGCGGCGGTAGACCAGACAGCGTCCGGCTCAACGGTGACTGTGCACCAGGTTGGCTTTGGCAACAACGCGACCGCACACCAGTACTGATTCATTTCTGTACCAAAAAACAGGGCATGCGCCCTGTTTTTTTTCGGGAGGATCTCATGAGCACCTTCATTCTCCTTGCCGCGCTTGCCAGCCAGATAACGTTCAGCACCTCACAGCAGGCAAATATGACAACCATTATTCCTCAGGTCACGCTGGCAGACGCTTGCGAATGTCAGGTTGAGGTGTTATCTGTCCGACAGGGGCAGGGGGGACAAAGTACATCGCGGCAGAAAAATACTCTTTTTATACCCGCTAATCAGCCGATTGATTTAACGCGAATCAGTTTAAATATTCGCTCAGGGGATGCGGTAAAAATAATCGTCACCGTTTCCGATGGAAAATCGCTTCATTTATCACAGCAGTGGAACGCACCGGTAAGTGCGCTTTAATAATTCATGAAATCAATGATTTAATAAAGTGGCGGCGCTGCACAGGTAAGCTATGCTGATATCAAGAACCCAGTCATCGGGTTGCTTAAATTGATACGTCATAACGGAGCGTTTTTACCCCTCAAGGACGAATTTCATTGAGGAGTACAAATAATGTTCAAATCCGCAGCGTGTATTATTTCTGGTCTGGGACTGATCCTGTCCTCTTTTTTTTCTCCGGCTTATTCAGCAACTATAGAAAATGGTGGGGTGATTCATTTTCGTGGCGCGGTGGTCGCTGACCCGTGCGAAGTCACGCCCCGGCATCAGCAGTTTGCGATCTCCTGTCCGGAAAATAACCGTATGAAAACGCATACCATCAGTTATGACGAGGCGCTCCGGGGCCATCATCCTCATTCAGCTCTGGCCGCTGTCAGCATGAAATACCTGAATGAACAGAAAACGCTTGCGGTCGTTCAGGTGGATTACCGCTAACCGACGTTTTTTTCGCGGCAGTTTTTCTCCTTCACCCTCTGCGATACACTGGTGAAAAAGGCGGGTTGCAGAGGGTGTTTATGAGACCGCAAATCGACGTTATTCATGGCGATATCACGACGGTGCGCGTTGACGTGATCGTCAACGCAGCCAATTCCTCCCTGATGGGTGGTGGCGGGGTGGACGGTGCCATTCACCGGGCCGCAGGCCCTCAACTCCTTGAAGCATGCAAAACCGTGCGTCAGCAGCAGGGAGAGTGCCCGCCGGGGCATGCTGTTATTACGCTTGCGGGCGATCTCCCGGCCAAAGCGGTGATCCATACCGTTGGACCCGTCTGGCACGGTGGCGACCGCCATGAGGCTGAGATTCTGGAGCAGGCGTATCGTAACTGCCTGCGGCTTGCGGCGGATAACGGGTATAAGACCATGGCGTTCCCCGCCATTAGCACCGGGGTGTTCGGCTATCCAAAGGAAGCGGCAGCTACGATCGCCGTGAATACCGTTTATCACTACCTTTCCCTCAAACCCATGCCGGAAAAAGTCATTTTTGTCTGTTTCGATGAGCACACCGCCGACCTGTATCAGCGGATTTTGACCGCGCGCAGCCAGGCATTTTGATGTCTGAAGTGCAAAAACGGCGCCCTGGAGGCGCCGTTTTGTTATCCCGCTTTAACCTGAGGTTTGCCTGAGAACAGGAAACGCAAAAGCGGGATCCGCAGGTGGATTTCATACAACACGATGGCAATGCCAACCACAAAGACCAGGCCGGTGAAGAAGCCCAGCGCATTCGAGGCGATATGCGGCGTAATGTACGCCCCGAAAAACAGCGTCAGCGGATGGTGAACCAGGTAGATAAACAGCGAAGCATTAACGAAATAGGTGACGCGACTGGATTTAAAATTCAGCAGACGATGGCCAAGGGCGAACACCACGTTCACCATCCACAGGCCCATCAGCATCGTTATAACGCTCTCTGTTTCATACATCCACGCGTCCCCGCTGCCATAGCGCTGATTGAGAAGATAGGCGGCAAAGGCCAGCGCAGCACCCACCGCACACCAGGGGGAGGGGGTGGTAAACAGCGCTTTAAGCCGGGGATGAATAAATGCCAGCGCCCCAATCAGGAAGAAGGGAATGTAGAACAGGGTCTGCATCACCACGAAATTAAACAGCCCATCGCTCAGAATGGGAGGGTAGACAATGAGCAGGGTACGCCTGATGGCGGCATACGCGACCCCCAGCGCAAGAAACAGCAGCGACAGCTTGCCCAGGGTGATGTTGGCGAAGAAGGTCGAGGATGTGGTGCTCGCGCGCTGACGCAGCTGGCTGAAGATCAGCAAACTCACCGTGGTTAGCACCACCAGTACCAGCAGGAACCAGAGGTGGGAAATAAGCTCCCAGACCAGGGTGTTGTATTTCTCATAGAAGGAGAGATTCGGCCAGTTTTCCGCCTTGCCTTTAACATGCTGCAACATGATGAACTGCGGCAGCGTCAGCAGCGGAATGGCCGTCAACATCGGTATGCCCACGCGCTCCACGCGCACTTTCCACCATCGCTTGAGGGGATAGCGCAAGAAGAGCATGTAAGAGAAATAACCGGAAATAACAAAAAACACCTGCATGCGGAAGGCATGGATAAAATCATTAAACAGCGTCAGCCACCAGGAGGGCATCTGGCTGTTCACGTGCCAGGTGTGGCTGGAATAGATCAGTGAAATATGAAAAGGGATCCCCAATAGCATGAGCCATGCGCGGATCGAGTCGAGGAAATATTCACGTTGTACAGGGGTTGTGCTCATATAACTTTGCGCATTCTCAGACTTTTCGCCTTATCCCTAAGGCTCATAATGGTTACATTCGGAGCCAACCCTACACCAAGACCGACACCCTGTCTCCAGGATAAGCACGCAAAGTGAAAAGCGGGTTCTTTCATTTGCTTAATCCATGAGCCAGCGAGCTGAACAAAGCAGTGATAATGTTGTCGGATTGCCTGAGTTTCCATTAAAATGGATCGGATCGATATAAGCACACAAAGGGGGAAGTGCTTACTTATTATGAAACATAAACCACAAATGATGAAAATGCGTTGGTTGGGTGTAGCAGTGCTGTTGTCACTGTATACCTCATCTGCACTGGCCTTTAACATCGATGATGTCGCAAAACAGGCAAAATCGATGGCGGGCAAGAGCTACGAAGCGCCAAAAAGTAACCTGCCCTCCGTTTTCCGCGACATGAAATACGCGGACTATCAGCAGATCCAGTTCAATCACGATAAAGCGTACTGGAACAATATTAAAACCCCGTTCAAGCTTGAATTTTACCACCAGGGTATGTACTTCGACACGCCAGTTGCCATCAATGAAGTGACGGCGACCGCGGTACGCAAAATCAAGTACAGCCCGGATTACTTCAATTTTGGCGATGTGCAACACGATAAAGACACGGTGAAAGACCTCGGCTTCGCAGGCTTCAAGGTGCTTTATCCGATTAACAGCAAAGATAAAAACGATGAAATCGTCAGCATGCTTGGCGCCAGCTACTTCCGCGTGATTGGCGCGGGGCAGGTGTACGGGCTTTCTGCGCGCGGTCTGGCAATTGATACCGCGCTGCCATCAGGTGAAGAATTTCCACGTTTTCGCGAGTTCTGGATCGAACGTCCAAAACCAACCGACAAACGTCTGACAATTTATGCGCTGCTGGACTCCCCTCGTGCGACCGGCGCTTATCGCTTCGTGATCATGCCAGGGCGTGACACGGTGGTTGACGTGCAGTCTAAAGTTTACCTGCGCGATAAAGTGGGCAAACTGGGCGTCGCACCGCTGACCAGTATGTTCCTGTTTGGGCCGAACCAGCCATCTCCGGCGACCAATTTCCGTCCTGAACTGCATGATTCCAATGGCCTCTCCATCCATGCCGGTAACGGCGAGTGGATCTGGCGTCCGCTGAACAACCCGAAACACCTCGCGGTCAGCAGCTTTGCGATGGAAAACCCGCAGGGCTTTGGTCTGCTGCAACGTGGCCGTCAGTTCTCCCGCTTTGAAGATCTGGATGACCGCTACGATCTGCGCCCAAGCGCCTGGGTTACGCCGAAAGGCGACTGGGGTAAAGGTAAGGTTGAGCTGGTTGAAATTCCAACCAACGATGAAACCAACGATAACATCGTGGCGTACTGGACACCGGATCAGCTGCCTGAAGCCGGTAAAGAGATGAACTTCAAGTATGCGATTACCTTCAGCCGTGACGAAGACAAGCTGCACGCACCGGATAATGCGTATGTGATGCAGACGCGTCGTTCAACGGGTGACGTGAAGCAGTCCAACCTGATTCGTCAGCCGGATGGCACGCTGGCATTTATCGTGGACTTCACCGGGCAGGATATGAAAAAACTGGCGCCGGATACTGCCGTGACGGCACAGGCCAGCATTGGCGATAACGGTGAAATCGTTGAAAACGCCGTGCGGTACAACCCGGTCACCAAAGGGTGGCGTTTGACCCTGCGCGTGAAGGTGAAGGATCCGAAACAGACCACTGAAATGCGCGCCGCGCTGGTCAGTAACGATAAGCCGCTGAGTGAAACCTGGAGCTATCAGCTACCTGCCAATGAATAATACATCTGAATATATTGATGCCATGCCGCTGACGGACATTGAAAAAGCGGCGCTCCCTGCGAGCGACATCCGCGCGGTTCACACCGCGCTGGATGGTGAACATCGTCATTTTTCCCGTGATGATGATACGCCGCTGGGGTCAGTGAAGGCACGTCTGGAGCAGGCATGGCCGGACTCGCTGGCAGAAGGGCAGTTAATCAAGGATGACGAAGGGCGTGACCAGCTACAGGCGATGCCGAAGGCCACGCGTTCCTCCATGTTCCCCGATCCGTGGCGCACCAACCCGGTGGGCCGCTTCTGGGATCGTCTGCGTGGGCGTGACGTGACACCGCGCTATCTGTCACGTCTGACCAAAGAACAGCAGGCCTCCGAGCAGAAATGGCGTACCGTAGGAACGATTCGTCGTTACATTCTGCTGCTGCTGACGCTGGCGCAGACGGTTGTCGCCACCTGGTACATGAAAACCATTCTGCCGTACCAGGGCTGGGCGTTGATTAACCCTGCTGACATGATTGGCCAGGATATCTGGGTCTCCTTCATGCAGCTGCTGCCGTATATTTTACAGAGCGGCATTCTTCTGCTGTTCGCTGTGCTGTTCTGTTGGGTCTCCGCCGGGTTCTGGACGGCGCTGATGGGTTTCCTGCAACTGCTGATGGGGCGTGACAAATACAGCATTTCCGCGTCGACGGTCGGGGATGAACCCCTCAATCCTGAGCACCGTACCGCGCTGATCATGCCTATCTGTAACGAAGACGTTGACCGCGTATTCGCCGGGCTGCGTGCCACCTGGGAGTCCGTGAAGGCGACCGGTAACGCGGCGCATTTCGACGTCTATATCCTGAGCGACAGCTACAACCCGGATATTTGCGTGGCAGAGCAAAAAGCCTGGATGGAGCTGATTGCTGAAGTGCAGGGGGAAGGGCAGATCTTCTACCGCCGTCGTCGTCGTCGTGTTAAGCGTAAGAGCGGGAACATTGATGACTTCTGTCGTCGCTGGGGTAACCAGTACAGCTACATGGTGGTACTGGATGCGGACTCCGTGATGAGCGGCGACTGCCTGAGCGGGCTGGTCCGTCTGATGGAAGCCAACCCGAACGCGGGTATTATTCAGTCCTCGCCAAAAGCGTCAGGTATGGACACGCTGTATGCGCGCTGCCAGCAGTTTGCGACCCGCGTCTACGGGCCGCTGTTTACTGCCGGTCTGCACTTCTGGCAGCTGGGTGAATCTCACTACTGGGGCCACAACGCCATTATCCGCGTGAAGCCATTCATCGAGCACTGTGCCCTGGCGCCGCTGCCGGGTGAAGGGTCGTTTGCCGGGTCCATTCTGTCGCATGACTTTGTGGAAGCTGCTCTGATGCGTCGTGCAGGGTGGGGCGTCTGGATTGCCTACGATCTGCCTGGCTCGTATGAAGAGCTGCCGCCGAACCTGCTGGATGAGCTCAAACGCGACCGCCGCTGGTGTCACGGTAACCTGATGAACTTCCGCCTGTTCCTGGTGAAAGGGATGCACCCTGTTCACCGTGCGGTGTTCCTGACGGGCGTTATGTCCTATCTGTCTGCGCCGCTGTGGTTTATGTTCCTGGCACTCTCGACCGCGTTGCAGGTTGTGCATGCTCTGACCGAGCCGCAATACTTCCTGCAACCGCGCCAGCTGTTCCCGGTGTGGCCGCAGTGGCGTCCGGAGCTGGCGATTGCGCTGTTCGCGTCGACCATGGTGCTGCTGTTCCTGCCTAAGCTGCTCAGTATCATTCTGATCTGGTGCAAAGGTTCGAAGGAGTACGGTGGTTTCTGCCGCGTGACCCTTTCACTGCTGCTGGAAGTGCTGTTCTCGGTCCTGCTGGCGCCGGTGCGTATGCTGTTCCATACGGTGTTTGTGGTGAGCGCGTTCCTGGGATGGGAAGTGGTGTGGAATTCACCGCAGCGTGACGATGACTCTACGCCGTGGAGTGAGGCCTTTATGCGCCACGGCTCTCAGCTGCTGCTGGGCCTGGTGTGGGCCGTTGGTATGGCCTGGCTGGATCTGCGTTTCCTGTTCTGGCTGGCGCCAATCGTCTTCTCGCTGATCCTGTCGCCGTTTGTGTCGGTGATCTCCAGCCGTTCCACGGTTGGCCTGCGTACCAAACGCTGGAAGCTGTTCCTGATCCCGGAAGAGTATTCTCCGCCGCAGGTGCTGGTGGATACCGATACCTATCTGGAGCAGAACCGCAAACGCACGCTGGATGATGGCTTTATGCACGCCGTGTTTAACCCGTCATTCAACGCGCTGGCAACCGCGATGGCGACGGCGCGTCACCGCGCCAGCCAGGTGCTGGAGATCGCCCGCGATCGCCACGTTGAGCAGGCGCTGAACGAGACGCCAGAAAAGCTTAACCGCGACCGTCGTCTGGTGCTGTTGAGCGATCCGGTGACGATGGCACGGCTTCACTACCGCGTGTGGTCCGCGCCGGAGAGATACTCTTCGTGGGTGAACTACTATAAGGACGTTAAGCTGAATCCGCTGGCACTGAAGGCGAAGTAAGTTGTTAAGTAGGGCGGGTAAGCGAAGCGCCACCCGCCAAATGAAATACCGGCTTAATCGCCGGTATTTTTTTAGAGGTCAGACATGAAAGTAATCATTGTCGTCATGATGGCATGCCTGCTCAGCGGCTGCGGCAGCATTATCAGCCGCACCATCCCCGGGCAGGGCCACGGGAATCAATACTACCCCGGCGTACAGTGGGACGTTCGCGATTCCGCATGGCGCTATCTCACCGTGCTCGATCTGCCGTTTTCGCTGATTTTCGACACGCTGCTGCTGCCCATTGATGCCAGTCACGGCCCTTACGAGTAACGGGAGCTCATCGCTCGTCCCATTCGTCCGCTGCGGCCTGACCCTCTTCGGTATCCAGCGGCGGTTCGAGCTGAAACTCGCCTTCGTCCCATTCGTGCAGCGTATTTTCTTCCAGCCACTCCTGACGTAACTCAATTTCGTCATAGTCGCCGTCGAATACCGCCTGTGCACCTTCACCACTCAGTATCGGCAGACATTCACCATCTTCACCTTCATCAGCAAAGAATTCGGCCTGCCACATAATATCGCCGTCCTGTAGGACGTATTTTTGGATATTGAGTTGTTGCACGTCAGCATCTTCTTCCTCAATGCCGGGATTATCGGCGAGGAACTCTTCGCGAGCGGCATCAATTGCTTCTTCCAGCGTGGCGTACATGGTCATTGGTGTCTCCCTGTTTTTCGTGAAGGTATTCAGGGAAAGAATAGCTGATTATGTGATTTTGCAAGTATGAATGCGAAAATTAGCCGTCACGATGTTGTCTTATTCGCCCCGGGCGTAGCGCCCGGGATAAGCTGAGCCACGAATAAACGGCGTTGAACAGCACGACGCCTGCCGTCACGATAAAGACCGCCCGGAAACCGAAACTGGCTGAAATCCCCGCACCGACCAGCGGCCCGGTGACGTTACCCAGATCGCGAAACGACTGGTTATAGCTGAAGATACGACCGGCTATCTGGTTGGTGGAATTATAGACCAGCAGCGTCTGCACGGCCGGGAGCAGTGCGCCATCGGCAGCCCCCAGCAGGAAGCGCAGGACGCCGAGCTGCCAGGGAGACTGCACCATCGCCATGGGGATCAGCAGCAGGACGGAGACGATCAGGGCGCAGATCAGGATCTTTTCCGGGCCGATACGGTCTCCCAGCTTGCCGAGCCGCGGCGCGCTCAGTAGCGCCGCCACACCGGGAACAGAGGCGATCAGGCCGCTGATAAAGGCGATATTGCTGACGTTTCCCGCCAGATCGCGGACATACAGCGTCAGAATAGGCGCGATTGAACCGGTGGCCACCTGGATAATCATGGTGGTCACAAACAGACTCAGCACCAGCTTTGGGTTTTTCAGCGAGGCCAGTACATCCCGGGCGTGCAGCATCTCTTTTTTAGCTACCGGCGCGAAATTCTCCCGGATACAGATAAGCGTCACCAGGAAGCAGAGGAACAGCACGCTGGCGGTAATGAAGAATACCGGCCGCAGTCCGTAGTGGTCGGCGAGCAGCCCGCCCGCCAGCGGGCCCAGCAGTGCGCCACTTACGCCGCCAGTAGAGAACGTGCCCAACGCCCAGCCGCTTTTCTGGCGCGGGATTTGGGTGGCGATCAGGGCGTTGGCGTTAGGGATAAATCCCCCGAGCAGACCCAGGAGTGCGCGTAATATCAGGAACTGCCAGACGTTCTGCGCCACCCCCATCAGCAGCATAATGATCGCCATGCCGAGCGCGGAGCGCAGCAGCATAATTTTGCGGCCTTTGCGATCCGCCAGCCCACCCCAGAAAGGCGACGCAATGGCGGAGAACAGGAACGTAATGCTGAACACCAGGCCGGACCACATATTCAGGGCGCTATGTCCGGTGACGCCGAGCTGTTCAACGTAGAGGGGCAGGAAAGGCATCACCAGGCTAAAGGCGGCGCCAGTAAGAAAACAACCCAGCCACGCAACCGTCAGGTTACGTTTCCAGTTTATGGGAGCATCTGTGGGGGACATAACTATCCGCATAATGAGGTGCAGGGCACCGTGACCAGTGAGGTAATAAGCCTGCTAATTATGCGCCCGGGGTATGATTGCCGCAATGACGGGGAGCTTTTAAAGCTAAAACAACATGCGGCCCGGAAGGCCGCATGCAGATTAATACCGGGAAGGGACGCCCTGAGGCCGGGTTTTAAAGCGGCGATGCAGCCACATGTACTGCTCCGGGGCGAGCATAATGCATTTCTCAACAACGCCGTTCATCCAGCGGGCGGTGGTTTCCGCATCAATCAGCGGTGGCGCGAGCTCCGGCTCCAGCATGATGAGCTGATAGCCTGAACCGTCTGGTTTACGGCGCGGTACAAACGGCACGATAGCCGCTTTGGACATTCGCGCCAGCATCCAGGTCCCGGTGGTCGTCGCTGCATCTTCCACCGCAAAGAACGGAACAAACACGCTGGATTGCGGGCCATAGTCATGATCCGGGGCGTACCAGACCACTTCACCTGATTTCAGGGCGCGGATCATCCCTTTCAGGTCTTTTCGGTCGATCATGCTTTTATTGGAGCGCATACGTCCGTTGGTCTGGATCAAATCGATCACCGGATTATCGTTAGGACGATAAACGCCAATACCGGGCGCCTGCATGCCGAACATGCGTGCGCCAATTTCGAGCGTCAGAAAATGAACGCCAATCAGCAGGACGCCAGTCTGGTTGGCCTGAAGAGTATGCACTGGCTCCATGCCGGTCCCGGCCACTTCCGTCCAGCGCGCCATGCGCTTATCCGACCAGAACCAGGCCATACCGGTCTCCATCAGCCCCATGCCGACAGATTCGAAGTTTTTAACCACCATGTCGTGGCGCTCAGATTCACTCATCTGAGGAAAGCAAAGCTCAAGGTTGCGATACGCGATCCTGGCGCGACGCTTCATAAACTGCTGAGCAATGCGACCCAGCCCTTTACCCATGCGGAAAATGACGGGATAAGGCAGCTGTACAATTAGCCACAACAAGCCAATGCCTGACCATGTTAACCAATAGCGGGGATGCAAAAGCGCGGCAGTAAATTTCGGTAACTGGGTCATGTCTGTCCTGTGTTCTAACGTCCTGAAAGGCTATTGTCTCATTTTTTAAGGCATAGCCAAAATGTCTGTCATCGAAACATGAAAGAATATGCAAATGTTAAGTCTGATTAATCAGATTGACTGAAATGTAGCGTAAATTGTGTGGATGTAAATTGTCTTTGTTTGCTATATCATGCCGACCGATTTTTATTTCTCAACGATTGCAGGACTTGTACACCATGCCAGTGTTACACAACCGCGTTTCGAATGAGATGTTGAAAGCGCGTATGTTGGCCGAAACCGAACCGCGCACAACGATCTCTTTCTATAAGTATTTCACCATCGACGATCCACAGGCGACCCGCGATGCGCTTTACCAGGCTTTCACCGCCCTGAACGTGTTTGGTCGCGTCTATCTGGCGCGTGAGGGGATTAACGCGCAGATCAGCGTGCCGGAAAGCAAGGTCAGCGCCTTCCGCGATCTCCTTTACGGGTTTGATCCGGCGCTTAACGGCTTACGCCTGAATATTGCGCTGGATGATGACGGTAAATCATTCTGGGTGCTGCGCATGAAGGTGCGCGAGCGTATTGTGGCGGATGGCATTCACGATCCGAGCTTCAATGCTGCTAATGTGGGGGAATACCTGAAGGCCGCTGAAGTGAACGCGATGCTCGACGATCCGGATGCGGTGTTCATCGATATGCGTAACCACTACGAATATGAAGTGGGGCACTTCGAAAATGCGATGGAAATTCCTGCCGACACCTTCCGCGAGCAACTGCCGAAAGCGGTTGAGATGATGCAGGAGCATAAAGACAAAAAGATCGTGATGTACTGTACCGGGGGGATCCGCTGTGAAAAAGCCAGCGCCTGGATGAAGCACAACGGGTTTAATAAAGTCTGGCACATTGAGGGTGGGATTATCGAGTATGCCCGCCGCGCCCGTGAGCAGGGTTTACCGGTGCGTTTTATCGGTAAGAACTTTGTGTTTGATGAGCGTATGGGCGAGCGAATTTCAGAGGACGTGATCGCGCACTGCCACCAGTGCGGAACACCGTGCGATACGCATACCAACTGCAAAAACGACGGGTGTCATCTGCTGTTTATTCAGTGCCCTGCATGTGCCGAGAAGTTTAATGGCTGCTGTAGCGAGCTGTGCAGTGAAGAGAGTATGTTGCCTGAAGAAGAGCAACGTCGTCGCCGTGCCGGACGCGAGAACGGGAATAAGATCTTTAATAAATCCCGGGGCCGACTGAATACCAAACTGGGTATTCCGGACCCGGAGTAAAACACTGCCCGGCGGCTCACAAGCCTGCCGGGCCTGTTTTATGACTTCTGCTGAACGCCTTCCACCGAAATAATCAGCTCTACATCCTGCGATGCCGGGCCTAAATCCGTGGTGATATTAAAATCTTTCAGATGAATTTTGCCTGCGGCTTCAAAGCCAGCACGTTTTCCGCCCCATGGATCGTCACCCTGTCCAATTAATTTGGCATCCAGTGTGACAGGTTTTGTTACGCCGTTCAGCGTGAGATTACCGGTAATAGCGAGTTTATCACTGTCTTTCTTCACCTCTGTCGACGCGAAAGTAGCTTGCGGGAATTTGCCCACGTTCAGGAATTCAGCGCTGCGCAGATGTTTATCACGCTCGGCGTGATTAGTGTCGACGCTGTTGGTATTAATGGTGACGTTCACTTTATCGGCAGCAGGGTTTTTCTCGTCGAAAGTAAATGTGCCATCGAAATCATTGAACGTGCCATATAACCAGCTGTAACCCAGATGCTGAATACGGAAATTGACGAAGGCATGCTGGCCCTCTTTATCAATTTTATAGTCGGCGGCCAGGGCCGAACCGGTAGTAAATAACAGCGAACCTAATGCGATACCCAACAGGCGTTTTTTCATTTTATGTTCCAGAGTCAACTGACGAACGGCCAAGCATGCGCTTCAGCGTATCGTCTTTATCAATAAAGTGGTGTTTCAGGGCCGCAAGGCCATGCAGGACAGACAAGATCACTACGCTCCATGCCAGCCACAAATGAACCACACCTGCGGTGTCAGCCTGTGAACCGGCTTCAGCCAGCGTGGCTGGGACATCAAAAAGCCCAAATACGCTGATCGGTTTGCCGTCTGCGGTCGAAATGAGATAGCCGCTGATCAGAATGGCGAACAGCAGGGCATAGAGTGCGATATGCGCGCCAACAGCGCTTATGCGGGTAAGTCGGCCATGGCTTTTGGGCGCAGGAGGGGGCGGAGAGATATGTCGCCAGATCACGCGAAAAACCAGACCCATCATCAGCAGAACCCCAATGCTTTTGTGCAATTCGGGGGCCTGATGATACCAACCGTCATAATAGCTTAATGTCACCATCCAGAGGCCGAGACCAAACATGGCATAGACGGCAATTGCAAATAGCCAGTGTAAACACATGGATATTATTCCGTAGCGACGGGAGGAGTTACGCCATTGCATATGAATTTCCGTTCTCAAATGACTGAGCAATAAAAATGGACGGGTTAAATAAATAATGCAACTGAAAAAAATGAATAATGTATTTTATTTAATTTATTTCAGCGAATTTGAATGTGTTTCCGCAATGTATTTCAATCGCTTCGTTCAATAAATTTGAGGCGACGTTTTTTAAAAATATAAGTTAAATAAATTTAAAGGAGTGTCAATAAACGTCAGCGAGAACGTTCAGAAGAATACAATATAGATAACGTCAATGATCGCCAGTAGCGACCAAAGAACAATGTAGAGCATGAAATGCTCGCGGATGTTATTGATAAGGTAATTCACCAGTCTGCGCATCATGCCCTTCTCGCTAAACAGGCCCCGGTTACTCGGAGCCTGAAGAGGTATTATCGATCAAAGCGCGAGAGCGCGAAGGGCTTGAGATCAAACGAAGGCGCTTTCCCCTGAGCAAACTGGGCGGCGATTTCACCTAACACAGAGGCAAATTTAAACCCGTGACCGCTGAGCCCGGTTACGAGCAGGGTGTTGTCGTGCCCCGGCAGGGTGTCGATGATAAAGTCTTCATCCGGGGTGTTGTCGTAGGTGCACGCTGCGCCGTAAAGCAACCCGCCTACGCCCGGCAGGATATTACGCAGGAACGTGAAGGCTTCGGAACCATCCTGCGGATAAGCTCCGTACGGTTTGCGTTCTTCCGCAGAGGAAATTACCTGCCCGCCGTTATGTTTGCCAATCTTGAGCGCGTCTTTTTCCGAGGGGAAACCGTAGAACTGGTCGCCATTGGGTAACTCGCCTGTAAACGCCGGGAATTTGTTCTGGCTGCTGTAACGCCCGTCAGATTGGAACCAGGAGAAGACTTTTCGCACCGGCTGGATGGGCAGGTCCGGCAGCAGTTTCGTCACCCACGTTCCCGCACTCACCAGCAGACGCGTGGCGGTATATTCACCTTCAGAGGTGGTGACGGTTGAACCCTCTGCATGGTGGGTGATGCCCGTGACCGGACAGTTGAACAACTGCGCGCAGCCCGCTTTGGCGGCGAGATCAATCCAGGTCTTAATGGCCGTTTCGCTGTGCAGTACGCCAGAGTTGGCTTCAAACAACCCAATGTAGTCTTCAGGGACAGAAATTTCCGGCCAGCGCGCCATGATGCCGTTCGCATCCAGACGCTCGACGTCCAGGCGGTAGGCTTTCGCGCTCTCCTCGACGGTCGCCAGAAACGTGGAGCTTGCTGGCCCCAGGTTAACGACCCCGGTGCGCTCAAAAATGCGTTCTTCGGTGAGGGCGGCCAGCTCATCCCACAGCGTCTGAGCCCGAAGCACCAGCGGTACATAGCGCTCACCTTCGCCATAAGCGTGACGGATCAGACGGGTATCGCCGTGATGGCTTCCTTCAGAGTGGGGAGGACGATGGGCGTCAATCATCAGCACATTCAGACCCGCCTGCGTGGCGTAATAACCGGCGGCAGATCCTACGGAGCCGCTTCCGATAATGATCAAATCGTATTTCATAGGCTTCTCTTTACTAACGCTTTGTTAGCAGAGTAATTAACTATGTAGGCTTATACAAGAACGAAATAAATAAGGCACCGCGAGGGTGCCTGTTGAGTGAAGAGGCGTAAGATTAATGCCGTTTATACTCATTTTCCTGGTAGTCGCCAGATTCTATTTTTGCGATGCCTGCTTCCAAAATAGAGATAAACTGACGGGCGACGTCTGTTGTAAGCCACAGCGTCTGTCCAACTTCCGCTTCATC
This sequence comes from Enterobacter cloacae complex sp. IR5450, assembly GCF_049238665.1. Taxonomy (NCBI): domain Bacteria; kingdom Pseudomonadati; phylum Pseudomonadota; class Gammaproteobacteria; order Enterobacterales; family Enterobacteriaceae; genus Enterobacter; species Enterobacter cloacae complex sp. IR5450. The sequence continues at coordinate 106,593 of NZ_JBMKIC010000003.1, read as the reverse complement.
ACGGTTTAGCTGATTTGGGGTCTGGTAGTGCAAACGCAGCATCAGCGCATCGTAGCTGTCTACGGTGCTGATATCCCAGCCAACAAGCGGATGGGTCTGGATCACTTCACTATTCTTTTCCATTATAACCCCCTTAATGCGTGTTAGAAGACAACGACTTTGAGGTTCAATGCATGTTTTTCTGAAAGCAATTTCAGTATATCAATTAATAAGGGTTCAGCAGGAAAAAATAAACGGGTAGCAACACATTTTTCTGCTTTTTAGGATTGTTCGAACAATAAAACGCCATCTTGTTCACGATTTTCTAAGAAGATGCTGAAATATTTTGAACTTTCAGGAGACGAAACGAAAAAAAGCCGGGGCGACCCGGCAAAAAACACAATGAGGGAGCAAATTTTAATCAGTGATGAACCAGTCGTCGGCGCTTTCCCATGTTTCCTGCAAAATTTCGCTGATGCGTTCTTTGTCTTCTTTCGCACCGCCGATGACGGAAAGATGGTTTGCTGTCGCATAACGTACCGTTACGGCGCCATCGTTTTCAGGAAAAGTGCTGTTAATACGTCGGGATAGTTCACCCGCCAGAGCGTCGAGTGCGCCAGCAGGCAGGACGGTGGATTTGGCAATGGTGACTTCAATACGCATAAATGCCCCCTGTGTAATATACTGTTTATTTATACAGTTATATTGTCGGTTTGACAACAGGGGGCGACAGTTTTTTAGCGTTTTACCGTCCAGTTTACGGTTTCACCGGCCAGGAAGGGGATCAGCGTATCGTCGGTGAGCGCAATCGACGCTTCAACCTGGCTTTCTTTGCGCTCCAGCTCAATGAACGTGTCATTGATCGGCAGACCGTAGAAACGCGGGCCGTTAAGGGAGCAGAAGGCTTCGAAATGGTCTAACGCATTCATCTCTTCAAACACGGTTGCGTAACTTGCCAGGGCGGTCGGGGCGTTAAAGCAGCCTGCACAGCCGCAACTCGCCTCTTTACGGTGACGGGCATGCGGGGCGGAATCCGTGCCGAGGAACGCGCGCGGGAAGCCGCTGGCGACCAGCTCACGTAGCGCCTGCTGGTGGATGTTGCGCTTGAGGATCGGCAGACAATACAGATGTGGGCGAACGCCGCCCACCAGCATGTGGTTACGGTTAAACATCAGGTGCTGCGGGGTGATGGTGGCGGCAATCAGCTCGTTTCCATCCCGGACATACTCTGCGGCATCTTTAGTCGTAATGTGTTCAAACACCACTTTCAGCCCCGGAAGACGCTGGCGCAGCGGCTCCATGACCGTTTCGATAAAACGTGCTTCGCGATCGAAAATATCAATGTCAGCGTGGGTCACTTCCCCGTGCACCAGCAGCGGCATGCCCAGTTTTTGCATACGCTCCAGAACGGGCATGATGGCGTCGATACTGGTCACCCCATGGCTGGAGTTGGTGGTGGCATTCGCCGGGTATAGCTTCGCGGCGGTGAACACACCTTCGTTAAACCCGCGCTCAACCTCATTGGGATCCAGCGAGTCCGTCAGGTAGCAGGTCATCAACGGGGTAAAATCGTGCCCGGCCGGAACGGCGTCAAGGATACGCTGGCGATAGGCAATCGCGGCCTCGACGGTAGTGACTGGCGGAACCAGGTTAGGCATAACAATCGCACGGCCATAAATTTCGCTGGTATACGGCACGACGGTTTTCAGCATGTCGCCATCACGAAGATGGATATGCCAGTCGTCTGGGCGGCGGATTTTGAGAACCTGGGATTGTACAGTCATGGAAGCTCCGGCTTGAAAGAGATCAGTCATAAGATGGCTGTTTTTGCCGGACACAAATCATAAGCGGAAACGTTTTCGTTTGCACACTATTCCGTTAAAAAAAACGGGCGCCTGAGCGCCCGGAGTATTTAGTCGGTGAAAGGGATGATGATTTCACCCGGTTTCACCTCTATCCCTTTGGCATATTTTTTCGCCAGAGATTCACCTTTGCTTTTGTCTTCGCTCAGAACATAGGCAGGCTGTTGGTTAAAGTAGTTCTGCAACGACTGGTTGAGATACGGCATCAGCGTTTGCAGCACCGGTTTCATTTTATCCGGCGTCACAACCGCATCGACGATTTCCATCTCTTGCAGGAAAATTGCCCCTTTCTCTTTATTAAAGACCGGCAGCGCCTTGAGCTTCAGCTTGATATCCGCTTTCTGATTGCCGAAGAGCGAGGTCATATCGAGGCTGGCATCGCCGGAAAGGGTGACTTTGTTGGGCTCCTCGCGACCAATCTGGCTGGCGAGATTCGTCAGGACGATATGCGCATCCGCAAGGCCGGGCACGCCGATATCTTTTGAAAAGTTATTATGTTTTTCCAGCGCCTGATTAATTTCCTGCTCACTGACGGTGTACTGCGTAAGCTGGTTACATCCCACCAGCAGACCACTGACAATTAACGCAGCGGCAATAACGATCTTTTTCATGGCGTTCCTCAACATAAAATCGGCGCATCTGTCCTGATACGCCAGTATGTCAGGGTGATCCTACAGAAACCAGCAGAAAAAACTGATAATGTAAGAGGTCAGGCGCCAGGCTCCAGCATCCCGCGGGTGCTGCGTTTATCACTGAACTGCCACCAGAGGGCAATCAGCGTCATAAAGCCGACCATGCCGAGCATGACCCACGGCAGCTCCGGCTGATGGAGCGCTTTTCCGGCATCAAACAGCCAGCCGCCACCGGTGTAACCCAGCGCGCCGCCAAGCGCCAGCCCGAGACGGCTGAAGCCCATGTAGCTGCCCCGGGCCCGGGCGTCGGCAAGTGACGCGCTCAGCGTTTCACGGGCTGGCTCGGCAATGATTGAGCCAATATAGAAGGTGCAGATCAGCATAAACAGTTGCTGAAGCGAACTTACCAGACCGATGGGCATCATGCTCAGCGTCATCAGCAACAGCCCGGCCATCAGACGGTGCTCAAGCCGGAAACGGCGCTCGCTCCAGCGGGCAATTGGATAGAGCAGAGTCAGTGAGAGGCAGGCCTCAATGGCATACATCCATTTCACCGCTGCCGGCGTGCCGGCAATATCGTTAACCATAATGGGCAGCATCAGCATGACCTGCACGGCGAGCATGTAGTAGCCGGTCAGGGTTAACACATAGGTGACGAAGCGTTTATCGCTTAGCACACGGTCAAGCCCTTCCCGCACAGGCGCTTTCACCGTCGACAGCTTCCATGCGGGCAGAAACAGACCGTTAAACAGCGCGCAGAGAATAAACAACACCGCGCCGGTGGCGCAAACCAGGCGGAAATCGTATTGCAGCAGCCAGCTTCCCAGCAGGGCGCCCACCACCGCGCCAGCGCTGTCCTGCATCATCAAAATCGAGAAGAAGCGCCCCCGATGTTGCGGACGGATAAGCTTAACCACCAGCGCGGTACGCGGTGGGTCGAAAAGGGTGCCGCCAATCCCGGAAAGGAAACAGGAGAACCACAGCAGCCAGGGTTCATGAGCGATTGCCATGGTGGCGAATCCCGCCGCACGTAACAGCATGCCGGTGACGATCATCGGTTTCGCGCCGAAGCGGTCAGCTATTGCGCCGCCAAACACGCCCAGACCCTGTTGTACAAACTGGCGTAGACCCAGCGCGATCCCGACCATCAATGCCGCCCAGCCCATTTGATCGACAAAACGTATTGATATAAGCGGAAAAACGACAAAAAAGCCGAGCACGACCAGCATGTTATCGACGAGCAGGAAATATTTACCCAGGCTCCTGGCCTGTGATACGCGGGACATTTTCCCTCCAGGGAAAATAAAAGGTGAGCACGCTAACATTCTGCGGTGTCGCCGCGCTTTTTCCCATACCCGCTGGCGACAATATTTTTTTATCAAAAAGGTGCTTTGATAGAGAGTTCTCATCGAAAAATGTGAAAAGCGATCAAAATGGTATGTCACTGTTTTCACAGAAGGCGCAGGCACAGGTATAGTAAAGCTAACAGGCAGAGCAGAAGCGACGGGAAGGAGTGGTAACGATGTTTGGCTATCGCAGTAATGTGCCAAAAGTGCGTCTGACGACGGACAGGCTGGTCGTTCGTCTGGTGCATGAGCGTGATGCCTGGCGTCTGGCGGATTATTACGCCGAGAATCGCCAGTTTTTAAAACCCTGGGAACCCGTTCGGGACGAGAGCCACTGCTACCCCTCTGGCTGGCAGGCGCGCCTCAGTATGATTGCGGAATTTCATAAACAGGGAAGTGCGTTTTATTTCGCGCTTCTCGATCCGGAAGAGAAAGAGATCGTTGGCATTGCCAATTTTTCAAACGTGGTACGCGGGTCGTTTCACGCCTGCTATCTCGGGTATTCCATCGGCCAGAAATGGCAGGGACAGGGGCTCATGTTTGAGGCGCTGACGGCGGCGATTCGCTACATGCAGCGCACGCAACATATCCATCGCATTATGGCTAACTACATGCCGCACAATAAGCGCAGCGGCGATCTGCTGGCCCGCCTGGGGTTTGAGAAAGAAGGCTATGCCAAAGATTATCTGCTGATTGACGGCGAGTGGCGGGACCATGTGCTCACCGCGCTCACCACGCAGGAGTGGACCGCGGGTCGTTAAGGAGAAAAGATGAAATATCAGTTAAATGGCGCCGAAGCGCGCGTGATCGGCTGCCTTCTGGAAAAGCAGGTCACCACGCCGGAACAGTATCCTCTGTCCGTGAATGCCGTCACGATGGCCTGCAACCAGAAGACGAACCGTGAGCCGGTGATGAACCTTGGCGAGCACGAGGTGCAGGATATCCTTGATGAGCTGGTGAAGCGCCACTACCTGCGCACCGTCAGCGGCTTCGGTAACCGCGTCACTAAATATGAACAGCGCTTTTGTAATTCTGAATTTGGCGATTTAAAACTCAGCGCTGCGGAAGTGGCCGTTATCACCACGTTGCTGCTGCGCGGGGTGCAGACGCCGGGGGAACTGCGCACACGCGCTTCCCGCATGCATGAGTTTCAGGATATGCAGGACGTTGAACAGACGCTGGAGGGATTAGCCTCACGCGAGGACGGTCCCTACGTGGTGCGTCTGCCCCGCGAACCGGGCAAGCGTGAAAGCCGCTACATGCACCTGTTTAGCGGCGACGTGGAGCCCTCTGCGCTGGCCGTCGTATCCGACACGCCAGCATCAAACGAAAGCCTGACCGCGCGCGTGGCAGCCCTGGAAGACGAGGTTGCCGGGCTGAAGCAGCGTCTGGATGCGTTACTCGCACATCTGGGAGATTAATCGTGACAACATTACGCATTGGTGTTGTGGGGCTGGGAGGGATTGCGCAAAAAGCCTGGCTGCCCGTTTTAGGCGCCGCGTCAGACTGGACGCTGCAAGGGGCGTGGTCGCCCACCCGCGAGAAAGCAGAGCGCATCTGCAAAACCTGGCGCATCCCTTATGCCGGTTCGCTACAGGATTTAGCCCGTGAATGTGATGCGGTATTTGTGCATACCTCAACCGCGACGCACTACCAGGTGGTGAGCGAGTTGCTGAATGCAGGCGTTCACGTCTGCGTGGATAAACCCCTGGCGGAAAATGTACAGGATGCTGAGCGACTGATTGAGCTGGCCGCGCGTAAAAAGCTGACGCTGATGGTCGGCTTCAACCGCCGTTTTGCGCCCCTCTATCAGCAGCTTAAAGCGCAGTCCGGCTCGTTCGCCTCTCTGCGTATGGATAAGCACCGTACCGACAGCGTGGGGCCGAACGATCTGCGCTTCACGCTGCTGGATGATTATCTCCACGTCGTGGATACGGCCCTGTGGCTGAGTAACGGAAAAGCCCAGCTGCAAAGCGGCACGCTGTTGACCAGCGAGCAGGGTGAGATGGTTTACGCCGAACATCATTTTGCCGTTGAGCATTTGCAGGTGACGACCAGCATGCATCGTCGGGCGGGCAGCCAGCGCGAGTCCGTGCAGGCCGTTACGGATGGCGCGCTGTATGACGTCACCGATATGCGAGAGTGGCGGGAAGAGAAGGGCAATGGCGTGGTTGCGTTACCCGTTCCCGGCTGGCAGAGCACCCTGGAACAGCGTGGCTTTGTGGGCTGCGCGCGTCACTTCATCACCTGCGTGCAGAATCAGACGGTTCCTGAAACGTCCGGGGAGCAGGCCATTCTGGCGCAGCGCATCGTGGAACGACTCTGGCGCGAAGCCATGTCGGAATAACTCGCTGTAACATCTGCCGATAGTAATTCGTTGAAATCCGGTTAGACTAAGCGCCGCTTGTTGGCTTTGCCGGGTGGCGCTTTCGCTTATCCGTCCTGGAAATCCGTAGGGTTGTGGAACTTCACGTTAATGAACTTATTAAAATCGCTGGCGGCCGTCAGCTCGATGACCATGTTTTCCCGCGTGCTTGGCTTTGCGCGCGATGCCATTGTGGCAAGGGTTTTTGGCGCAGGGATGGCGACTGACGCCTTTTTCGTTGCGTTCAAGCTGCCGAACCTGCTGCGCCGTATTTTTGCCGAAGGGGCTTTCTCACAGGCATTTGTCCCGATCCTTGCGGAATATAAAAGCAAGCAGGGCGAAGATGCCACCCGCGTCTTTGTGGCTTACGTTTCCGGTTTACTGACGCTGGCGCTGGCGATCGTGACCGTCCTGGGCATGCTGGCAGCGCCCTGGGTAATCATGGTAACGGCACCGGGCTTTGCCGACACGGCGGATAAATTTGCCCTGACGACGCAACTGCTGCGGATAACCTTCCCCTATATTCTGCTGATTTCGCTGGCGTCGCTGGTGGGTGCCATCCTGAATACCTGGAACCGCTTCTCCGTGCCGGCCTTTGCCCCCACGTTCCTTAATGTCAGCATGATTGGCTTTGCGCTGTTCGCCGCGCCGCATTTTAACCCACCGGTGCTGGCGCTGGCCTGGGCCGTGACCGTCGGCGGGGTGTTACAGCTTGCTTACCAGCTTCCGCACCTGAAAAAGATCGGCATGCTGGTTCTGCCGCGCATTAGTTTCAAAGATGCGGGCGCAATGCGCGTTATTAAACAGATGGGACCGGCGATACTCGGCGTGTCCGTCAGCCAGATCTCGCTGATCATCAATACCATCTTCGCCTCTTTCCTGGTGTCGGGCTCGGTGTCCTGGATGTACTACGCCGATCGTCTGATGGAGTTTCCATCAGGGGTGCTGGGCGTGGCGCTGGGGACTATTCTGCTGCCGTCGCTGTCGAAAAGTTTCGCCAGCGGCAACCACGATGAATACTGCCGCCTGATGGACTGGGGACTGCGTCTCTGTTTTCTGCTGGCATTGCCAAGCGCGGTGGCGCTGGGGATCCTGGCAAAACCGCTGACGGTGTCGTTGTTCCAGTATGGAAAATTCACCGCCTTTGATGCCGCCATGACCCAGCGTGCACTGGTAGCCTACTCGGTGGGGCTGATGGGGCTGATCGTCGTGAAGGTGCTTGCGCCCGGTTTCTATTCACGTCAGGACATCAAAACGCCGGTTAAGATTGCCATTGTGACGCTGATTATGACGCAGCTGATGAACCTCGCGTTTATTGGACCGCTGAAACACGCGGGGCTGTCATTGTCGATTGGTCTGGCGGCCTGTCTGAACGCCGGGCTGCTGTACTGGCAGCTGCGCAAGCAGGATATCTTCACACCGCAGCCGGGCTGGGCAAGCTTCCTGCTGCGTCTGGCGATCGCGGTAGTGGTGATGGCGGCCGCGCTGGTTGGCATGTTGTATGTCATGCCTGAATGGACGCAGGGCACCATGCCTTACCGCCTGAGGCGTCTGATGGCCGTGGTGGCGGTCGGGGTGGTGGCGTACTTTGCCACGCTGGCGGTGCTTGGCTTCAAGGTGAAAGAATTCACCCGCCGCACGGTATAAACGTCAAAAGGGGAGTTCACCAGAAGGTGCTCCCCGCTTCATGACGTGCCGCTACTGCGTCAAATCGAAATCTTTTTCCCGCCCGTGATACGTGCCGCGGCCGTCTGACCATCCGCACCGTACAGCCCCGGCTCTTTATAGGGCTTTAACACCTCAAGCGCCTGCTGATTACGGATAATCTGACCTTCCAGCAGCCAGCCGTTATGCTGGTTGAGATCGCGAAGATGCTGGGTTTTTTCTGTAATGGTCTGCCAGCGTTCGTTGATCTCATCATTGGCGCTGCGTTTCGCGTCTTGCTCAGCACGTCGCTGTTTTTCCAGATAATCCAGGGTCGCCAGCAGCGAGCTTTTATCTTCAGTTATGCGTTGCAACGCGCTGCCGTTGATTTGACCAGAAGAGAGGTGGTGCTGTTCGGCATCCATCACCGTTTTCAGGTCGTTCAGGACCACCGTCATCTGATCCAGTATTTCTGACAGTCGACTCATACGGTTAGTTACTCTGGAGGAAACTCTGTGCGTCCTGAATCAGCGCATCAGCGATTTTGCTGGTATCCATTTTCAGTTCGCCGTTACGGATAGCCGTTTTCAGCGCTTCAACACGTTCCATGTTGATATCGCTGCTGCCTGGCTGCATCAGCTTCGACTGCGCATCGCTCAGCGTGACGCTGGTGCTGTTAGCGGTCGACGTTTTTTCCAGACGCGTTTTTTGCGGGGCAGCCTCATTCGTTTCGCGAGGTTGTACAGTGCTAACCGGCTTCAGGGCTGATGTACGATCAATGCTCATAGTGTTGTCCTCATCGAGGGTTCGCGGCGTTTGCGCCTGACATCATCATTTGTTGAATATTTATCGGCAGTCGCCGCGAAATCTTTAAAAAGATTACAGGTTAATCAGAATATTCCCATCAGGACCGACCGTGCCGCTGACCACCTGGCCTGAGGACATTCTGACCCGGGCATTTTGCGCCACTGCGGCATTATTCAGCGCTTTTCCTTCGCTGTTGATACTAAAGCCTTCGCCATTGGCGACCACCATCACCTGTTGTCCCGCTTTCACCCGCCATGCCTGGCGCAGCATGGATAGCTGTATCGCCTGTCCAGGGGCGACATCGCGCAGGCTGACCGCCTCCTGAGCCTGGTTAATGTCCAGCATCGTCCGCGGTGGAAGCTGATCCAGACGGCCTCGCTTCAGCGTTACGCTGTCAGGTTGCAGCAGGCTGCCTCGCGGAATCGGAACGGCGGCGACAACATAATTGCCCGTCGCCTGTACCGCAACCTGTAAATACCGTTTTTCATTGGCGCAACGCGCCAGCACGTTCACGTTACCCCATAACTTTGTGCTGCCGGTCACGCTAAATGACGGGGCTTCGCAGGAAGGGTAAAGGTTAGGCGGGGTGCGCACGGTCACGCGTACGTCATCGCTGAAACCGGCCAGCTTCTGCGCAAAGAATGCATTGAGCTGGTCCTCTAACCCCTCCGCCTGCAACAGAGGGCTCAAAAGCAACAGGGTCGCCGCCAGGCCACGTTTAAAAGTCCGCATCGCACGTTCCACCATGTCCAGAATTAAGCAAATTCTACCCGCAGTGGTTTTCCATCAACGCAACAAATAGCGACGCATTTTGCGCTTATTCCGTCGATAAGGGAGACGCCTTGAGATTTAAGCTGTGAACTGAAATTTTCTCATCAGCGGAGGAGACATGCTCGATAAACTCGACGCCGCGTTACGTTTTCAGCAGGAAGCGCTCAATTTACGCGCCCAGCGGCAGGAGATTTTAGCCGCCAATATCGCCAACGCGGATACCCCCGGGTATCAGGCGCGCGATATTGATTTTTCCAGTGAACTCAAAAAAGTGATGGAGCGTGGACGTGCCGAAGGAACGGGTGTCTCACTGGCCCTGACATCCTCACGTCATATTCCCGCTCAGGCGATGACCGCGCCAACGACCGACCTGCTTTACCGTATTCCCGATCAGCCCTCGCTTGATGGTAACACCGTCGACATGGACCGGGAGCGCACACAGTTTGCCGATAACAGCCTGCAATACCAGACAGGCCTGACGCTACTCGGCGGGCAAATTAAAGGCATGATGACCGTCCTACAGGGGGGCAATTAGTAAATGGCCTTGCTGAATATTTTTGATATCGCCGGTTCGGCATTAACGGCGCAGTCCAAACGACTGAACGTGGCCGCCAGTAACCTGGCCAACGCCGACAGCGTGACCGGCCCTGACGGGCAACCGTATCGCGCTAAACAGGTTGTCTTCCAGGTTGATGCTGCACCGGGTGCGGCAACGGGCGGCGTAAAAGTGGCGGACGTGGTTGAGAGCCAGGCACCCGACAAGCTGGTTTACGAGCCAGGCAACCCGCTCGCGGATGCCAGCGGCTACGTGAAAATGCCGAACGTGGATGTGGTCGGGGAGATGGTGAACTCCATGTCCGCGTCGCGCAGCTACCAGGCAAACGTCGAAGTGCTTAATACCGTGAAGAGCATGATGCTCAAAACACTCACTCTCGGCCAGTAAAGGAGACACGCATGTCCATCGCCGTAAACGTGAATGACCCGACAAATACCGGCGTCAATAGCACCAGCAGTGCGACCGGTTCCAGCTCTCTCACCGGGAGCAATGCCTCCGATTTACAGAGCAGCTTCCTGACCCTGCTGGTGGCGCAGCTGAAAAATCAGGACCCGACCAATCCGATGCAGAACAACGAACTGACCACGCAGCTTGCGCAGATCAGTACCGTCAGCGGCATTGAGAAACTGAACACCACGCTCGGCTCGGTCTCCGGTCAAATCGATAATAGCCAGTCCTTGCAGGCCGCCAACCTGATCGGGCACGGGGTGATGATCCCGGGGACCACGATTCTGGCGGGCACCAGCACCACCGATGGCACGTCCACCACCACCACGACGCCGTTTGGCATTGAGTTGCAGCAGCCGGCCGACAAAGTCACCGCCACCATCAAAGACGCCAGCGGCAACGTGGTGCGCACGATTGAGATTGGCGAGCTTAAAGCGGGCGTTCATACCTTTACCTGGGATGGCAGCCTGACCGACGGCACTAAAGCGCCTAACGGCTCGTATCAGGTTGCGATTAGCGCCAGCAACGGCACCACTCAGCTGGTGGCTCAGCCGCTACAGTTTGCCCTGGTTCAGGGCGTCATCAAAGGTAGCGATGGTAACAAACTGGATTTGGGTACCTCCGGTACCACCACACTCGACGAAGTTCGGCAGATTATCTAAGCCTTCATACTTATCAGGAGTAAGTCATGGCCTTTTCTCAAGCGGTCAGCGGCCTGAATGCTGCGGCCACCAACCTGGACGTCATTGGCAACAACATCGCCAACTCCGCGACCTATGGTTTTAAATCCGGTTCTGCGTCTTTTGCAGATATGTTTGCAGGCTCTAAAGTGGGCCTGGGCGTGAAGGTGGCGGGTATCACCCAGGACTTCACCGACGGGACGACCACCAACACCGGTCGCGGTCTGGACGTCGCCATCAGCCAGAACGGTTTCTTCCGTATGGTGGATGCCAACGGTTCCGTATTCTACAGCCGCAACGGCCAGTTCAAGCTGGATGAAAACCGTAACCTGGTGAACATGCAGGGGCTTCAGTTAACCGGTTATCCGGTTGCCGGCACGCCGCCTACGGTGCAAACCGGTGCGAATCCGCAGGCGATCTCCATCCCAACGACGCTGATGGCGGCGAAGTCCACCACCACGGCCTCTCAGCAGATCAACCTGAACTCCACCGATACTGCACCAACCGTCGCCTTCGACCCGGCCAACCCTGACTCTTACAACAAGAAAGGCACCGTGACGGTGTTTGACAGCCAGGGTAATGCGCACAACATGAACCTGTTCTATGTCAAAAACGCGACGCCAGCTAACTCCTGGAAGGTGTATTCCCAGGACGGCAGCGTAGCAGGAGATGCCGCGAAACTGGCAACCACGCTGACCTTTAACGCGAGCGGCGTGCTGACGGGTGGCGATGATATCAAGATCACTACGGGCACCGTTCCGGGCGCGACGCCAGCCACGTTTGACATGAGTTTCGCCAACTCCATGCAACAGAATACCGGTGCGAACAACATCGTGGCGACGAGCCAGAACGGTTATAAGCCGGGCGATCTGGTGAGCTACCAGATCAACGATGACGGTACCGTTGTCGGTAACTATTCGAACGAACAGACCCAGGTGCTGGGCCAGATCGTGCTGGCAAACTTCGCCAACAACGAAGGCCTGAAATCCGAAGGGGACAACGTCTGGTCTGCCACGCAGTCTTCCGGTGTTGCCCTGCTGGGTACTGCGGGTTCCGGTAACTTCGGCACGCTGACCAACGGCGCGCTGGAAGCCTCTAACGTCGATCTGAGTAAAGAGTTGGTGAACATGATCGTCGCGCAACGTAACTACCAGTCCAACGCGCAGACCATCAAAACCCAGGATCAGATCCTTAACACGCTGGTTAACCTGCGTTAAGCAGCTGACGGGAAAGCGCAATGGATCACGCAATATATACAGCGATGGGCGCAGCAAGCCAGACGCTCAACCAGCAGGCTGTTACCGCCAGCAACCTGGCGAACGCCTCCACGCCAGGTTTTCGTGCGCAGCTCAACGCGCTGCGTGCGGTGCCGGTAGAAGGGCTGTCATTGCCCACGCGTACGCTGGTCACCGCTTCCACGCCGGGCGCCGACATGACGCCAGGCCAGATGGATTACACCGCGCGTCCGCTGGACGTTGCCCTTCAGCAGGACGGCTGGCTGGCGGTGCAAACGGCTGACGGCGGGGAAGGGTATACCCGCAACGGTAATATACAGGTGAGCGCCACCGGGCAGCTGACGATTCAGGGGCATCCGGTGATGGGCGAAGCCGGTCCGTTGACGGTGCCGGAAGGGTCAGAGCTGACAATTGCGGCAGACGGGACGATTTCGGCGTTAAACCCGGGCGACCCGGCTAACACCGTTGCGCCTGTCGGTCGTCTGAAGCTGGTGAAAGCGGAAGGCAACGAAGTGCAGCGTGGCGATGACGGGATGTTCCGTCTGACCCAGGCGGCGCAGGCCACGCGTGGCGCCACGTTACAGGCCGACCCGACCATCCGCGTGATGTCCGGCGTGCTGGAAGGCAGTAACGTCAAACCGGTAGAAGCCATGACCGACATGATCGCCAGCGCCCGCCGCTTCGAAATGCAGATGAAAATTATCAGCAGCGTCGATGAAAACGCAGGCAAGGCTAACCAACTTCTGGCTATGAGTTAACAGGACTCCCTATGATCAGTTCTTTATGGATCGCGAAAACCGGTCTGGACGCACAGCAAACCAATATGGATGTGATTGCCAACAACCTGGCAAACGTCAGCACCAATGGTTTCAAGCGCCAGCGTGCGGTTTTCGAAGATTTGCTTTATCAAACGATTCGTCAGCCAGGGGCGCAGTCTTCTGAGCAAACCACGCTGCCGTCCGGTCTGCAAATTGGTACCGGCGTGCGCCCGGTTGCCACCGAGCGTCTGCACAGCCAGGGCAACCTGTCCCAGACCAACAACAGTAAAGACGTTGCCATCAAAGGTCAGGGTTTCTTCCAGGTGCAGCTGCCTGACGGGACCTCCGCCTATACCCGCGATGGTTCGTTCCAGGTGGATCAGAATGGTCAACTGGTGACAGCGGGCGGCTTCCAGGTTCAGCCTGCGATCACCATCCCGGCGAACGCGCTGAGTATCACCATTGGTCGTGACGGTATCGTCAGCGTCACTCAGCAAGGTCAGGCCGCGCCGGTCCAGGTTGGACAGCTCAATCTGACGACCTTCATGAACGATACCGGGCTGGAAAGCATCGGTGAGAACCTCTACACCGAAACGCAGTCTTCCGGCACGCCAAATGAAAGTACCCCGGGCCTGAACGGGGCGGGGCTGCTGTATCAGGGGTATGTGGAAACCTCGAACGTTAACGTGGCGGAAGAGCTGGTGAATATGATCCAGGTCCAGCGCGCCTATGAAATTAACAGTAAAGCAGTGTCGACGACCGACCAGATGCTGCAAAAACTGACGCAACTCTAAGGTGTAGCCCGGTGCGGTAAACGTCGCACCGGCTCCCTGTTTTCGAAGATGAAGGCAATGCAAAAAAACGCGGCGTTTCGTTATCCGATCCTGACTGTTCTGGCCGTCACCCTCAGCGGGTGTGCCTGGATCCCGTCTAAACCATTGGTACAGGGTGCGACTACCGCCCAACCCGTTCCCGGCCCCGCGCCGGTGGTGAACGGTTCTATTTTCCAGACCGCGCAGCCGATTAACTACGGTTATCAGCCGCTGTTTGAAGACCGTCGTCCGCGTAACGTCGGCGATACGCTGACCATTGTGTTGCAGGAAAACGTCAGCGCGAGCAAGAGCTCGTCGGCGAACGCCAGCCGCGACGGCAAAACCAATTTTGGCTTCGACACCGTACCGCGCTATCTGCAAGGGCTGTTCGGCAACGCCCGTGCGGATGTGGAAGCCTCCGGCGGCAACACCTTTAACGGTAAAGGTGGCGCGAACGCCAGCAATACCTTCAGCGGAACGCTGACGGTAACGGTTGACCAGGTTCTGGTGAACGGCAACCTGCACGTGGTGGGCGAAAAACAGATCGCCATTAACCAGGGTACGGAATTCATTCGTTTCTCCGGTGTGGTTAACCCTCGCACTATCAGCGGCACCAACACCGTACCGTCCACCCAGGTGGCGGATGCGCGCATTGAGTACGTCGGCAACGGCTACATCAACGAAGCGCAAAATATGGGCTGGCTGCAACGCTTCTTCCTTAACCTATCGCCGATGTAAGCGAGGTGACCTATGTATAAATTTCTCTTCGCCGTGGCGCTGTCGTTGGTCGCTACCGTTGCGCAGGCCGATCGCATACGCGATCTCACCAGCGTGCAGGGCGTGCGCGAAAACTCCCTGATTGGCTATGGCCTGGTGGTGGGGCTGGATGGGACGGGTGACCAGACGACCCAGACGCCGTTCACCACCCAGAGCCTGAACAACATGCTCTCGCAGCTCGGTATTACCGTACCGGCCGGGACCAACATGCAGCTGAAAAACGTGGCGGCCGTGATGGTGACCGCGTCTTATCCGGCCTTTGCGCGTCAGGGGCAGACCATCGACGTGGTTGTCTCGTCGATGGGTAATGCCAAAAGCCTGCGTGGCGGTACGTTGCTGATGACGCCGCTGAAAGGCGTCGACAGCCAGGTGTATGCTCTGGCGCAGGGCAACATTCTGGTTGGCGGAGCAGGTGCGTCGGCGGGCGGCAGCAGCGTGCAGGTGAACCAGCTGAACGGGGGACGTATTACCAACGGCGCGATCATCGAACGTGAGCTGCCGACCCAGTTCGGCACCGGCAACACCATTAACCTGCAACTGAATAACGAAGACTTTACGATGGCGCAGCAGATTGCTGACACCATCAACCGCAGCCGGGGCTACGGCAGCGCCACCGCTCTGGATGCCCGCACCGTGCAGATCCGCACGTCAACCGGCAGCAGCAACCAGGTGCGAATGCTGGCCGATATCCAGAATATGGAAGTGAACGTGCCGGTTCAGGATGCGAAAGTCATTATCAACTCCCGTACCGGCTCGGTGGTGATGAACCGCGAAGTGACGCTGGACAGCTGCGCCGTGGCGCAGGGCAATCTCTCCGTCACGGTTAACCGCTCGGCCAACGTCAGCCAGCCGGATACCCCGTTTGGTGGCGGTCAGACGGTAGTGACCCCGCAAACGCAGATTGATTTACGACAGAGCGGCGGTTCGTTGCAGAGCGTGCGCTCCAGCGCCAACCTGAACAGCGTGGTGCGTGCCTTGAATGCGCTGGGTGCAACGCCAATGGATCTGATGTCCATTCTGCAATCCATGCAAAGTGCAGGCTGCCTGCGCGCTAAACTGGAAATCATCTAAATGCTGACCGATAGCAAACTGTTGACCAGTGCCGCCTGGGATGCCCAGTCGCTCAACGAGCTGAAAACCAAAGCGGGCAAGGATCCGGCGGCGAATATCCGCCCGGTTGCCCGTCAGGTGGAAGGCATGTTCGTGCAGATGATGTTGAAAAGCATGCGTGAAACTCTGCCGAAAGACGGCATGTTCAGCAGTGATTCCACGCGGCTTTACACCAGCATGTACGATCAGCAGATTGCCCAGCAAATGACCGCCGGAAAGGGACTCGGCCTGGCGGACATGATCGTGAAGCAGACCGCAGCCGCTCAGGGACTCCCGCCTGAAGAGGCCCCGCCGCAGGTGCCGCTGAAGTTTGATCTGGAAAAGGTGACCAGTTATCAAAATCAGGCGCTAACGCAGATGGTGCGTAAGGCGATGCCGAAGCCGGCAGAAACGCGTGACGAGCCGCTCTCCGGCGACAGCAAAGACTTCCTGGCGCAGCTCTCCCTGCCGGCGCGTCTTGCCAGTGAAGAGAGCGGCGTGCCGCACCATCTGATTCTGGCGCAGGCGGCGCTGGAGTCGGGCTGGGGGCAACGTCAGATCCGCAGGGAGAACGGCGAGCCGAGCTTCAACATCTTTGGCGTGAAGGCCACCTCCAGCTGGAAAGGGCCGACCACGGAAATCACCACCACCGAATATGAGAACGGTGTGGCAGTGAAGGTGAAAGCCAAATTCCGCGTCTACAGCTCGTATCTGGAAGCGTTGTCGGATTATGTCGGGCTGTTGAGCCGGAATCCGCGCTACACCGCGGTGACCCAGGCCGCCACGCCAGAGCAGGGCGCTCAGGCATTGCAGAATGCCGGCTACGCGACCGATCCAAACTATGCACGCAAGCTGACCAGCATGATCCAGCAGCTGAAATCCATGTCCGAGAAGGTCAGCAAAGCGTATAGCACAGATCTCGAAAATCTGTTCTGAAAGTTCTCAAGTCCCGGAGGAGGTTGCCGATAACCTTCATCAGGACTCGTGTCTGAACGTATAAAAGGAACCCCCATGTCCAGTTTGATTAACAGCGCCATGAGTGGCCTCAGTGCTGCGCAGTCGGCACTCAATACCGTCAGTAATAATATTTCAAGCTACAACGTGGCAGGTTATACCCGCCAGACCACCATTCTGGGGGCATCAAACAGTACCCTGACCGGTGGTGGTTGGGTGGGTAACGGGGTCTATGTCTCCGGCGTTCAGCGTGAATATGATGCGTTTATCACCAACCAGCTGCGTGCGGCGCAGAACCAGAGCAGTGGGCTGACCACGCGCTACCAGCAGATGTCAAAAATTGACGACGTGCTGTCGGATACCACGAACTCGCTTTCTGCCAACCTCCAGGATTTCTTTAAAAGCCTGCAAACGCTGGTGAGTAACGCAGAAGATCCGGCTGCACGCCAGACGGTGCTCGGTAAGGCGGATGGTCTGGTAAACCAGTTTAAAACCAACGATCAATATCTCCGCGATCAGGATGCGCAGGTCAATACGGCGATTTCTACCAGCGTCGATCAGATCAATAACTATGCGAAGCAGATTGCTAACCTTAACGATCAGATCTCCCGGCTGACTGGCGTAGGGGCGGGCGCATCCCCGAACGAACTGCTCGATCAGCGCGATCAGCTGGTGAGTGAACTGAACAAGATTGTCGGTGTGGACGTTACCGTACAGGACAGCGGCACGTATAACATCTCTATCGCCAACGGTTACACCCTGGTACAGGGCAGCAACGCAAGTCAGCTGGCGGCGGTGAAATCCAGTGCGGACCCAGCGCGTACAACGATTGCGTATGTGGATGCCGCAGCAGGCAACGTGGAGATCTCAGAAAAACAGATCACCACGGGGTCGCTTGGAGGGCTGTTAATGTTCCGTTCTCAGGATCTGGATCAGGCGCGAAACACCCTCAACCAGATGGCGCTGGCGTTTGCGGATGCCATGAATACCCAGCACCAGGCGGGCTTTGATGCCAACGGGGATAAAGGCGGCAAGCTGTTTGATTTTGGCTCCCCGGCAGTGCTGAGTAACGGCAAAAACACCGGAAGCGCGTCCGTTACGGCCACGATGACGGACAGTACCAAGGTCCAGGCGACAAACTACAAAGTTGAGTATAACGGTACTGACTGGACAATCACGCGTCTGTCGGACAACACCAGCTTCACGGCCAAGCCTGACGCCAGCGGTAATCTGTCGTTTGATGGTCTTAACGTTAAGATTAGCGGCTCAGCCAATAATAAAGACAGTTTCATCGTCAAACCGGTGAATGACGTCATTGTGAATATGGACGTTGCGATCAGCGACGAATCCAAACTGGCGATGGCCTCCGCGCAAGGAAGCGGCGAAAGCGACAATACCAATGGCCAGAAGCTGCTGGATTTACAGAGCGCTAAGCTGGTGGGGGGGAACAAAACCTTTAACGATGCTTATGCCGCGCTGGTCAGTACGGTGGGCAGCACCACGGCGTCGCTGAAAACCAGCAGCGAAACCAAAGTTAACGTGGTGACGCAGCTGACCAAACAACAGCAGTCAATCTCCGGGGTTAACCTGGATGAAGAGTATGGCAACCTGCAACGCTATCAGCAGTACTATCTGGCGAATGCGCAGGTGCTGCAAACGGCGAGCACGCTGTTTGATGCATTGATCAATATCCGCTAAGGCTGAGGCATAAAAAATGCGTATTAGTACTCAAATGATGTATGAGCAAAGCATGCGCGGCGTGACGAACTCCCAAAGTCTCTGGCTCAGCTACGGCGAGCAGATGTCTACGGGGAAGCGCATCAATCGTCCATCTGACGATCCGATTGCCGCCTCGCAGGCCGTTGTGCTCTCTCAGGCTCAAACGCAAAACAGCCAGTATACGCTGGCGCGCTCCTTCGCTACGACGAAAGTCTCGCTGGAAGAGAACGTGTTATCGCAAGTGACAACCGCTATCCAGGCTGCTCAGGAAAAGATTGTCAATGCGGGCAACGGTACTTTAAGTGACGATGACCGCGCTTCGCTGGCCACGAACCTGCAAGGTATTCGCGATCAGCTCATGAACCTGGCTAACAGCACGGACGGTAACGGCCGCTATATTTTTTCCGGTTACAAGACCGAAGCGGCGGCTTTCGACCAGACTACGGGTGATTATAAGGGCGGCGGAACGCCAATCAGCCAGCAGGTTGACTCCGCGCGCACGATGCAAATCAGCCATACGGGCACTGAAGTTTTCGATAGCTTCACCAGCAATGCGAAGCCAGAGCCAGATGGTAGTAAACCGGAAACGAATTTGTTCAAGATCCTCGACTCCGCAATTGAAGCGCTGAATACGCCGATTGGGGAGGATGAAACGAAAGCCGAGGCGTTTACGGCGGCTATTGATAAAGCCAACCGTGGCCTTAGCAACTCCCTCAACAACGTGCTGACCGTGCGCGCCGACCTCGGCATCAAGCTGGATGAGCTGGGCAAGCTGGACGCTCTGGGTGAAGACCGCGCGCTGGGTCAGACCCAGCAGATGAGTAACCTGGTTGACGTGGACTGGAACTCGGTGATTTCGTCCTACACCATGCAGCAGGCGGCGTTGCAGGCCTCGTATAAAGCCTTTAGCGATATGCAGGGTATGTCTTTGTTCCAGATGAACAGATAAGACTCTGACCTGTTTAACATGTCTTGAAACTGGGCATGTTTTGACTGCCCAACCCGTCCGGGTTGGGCATTTTTTTTACACACTTTCTGCCTGTGCGGACAGCACCCGGGCGCTTTCAATCACTCTGATAGCCAGCGCAATGGCACCACACAGGGTTGCCAGAGCCACCACGCCAGACCAGCCTGCCAGCGTGTAGATATTGCTGCCTAATGCCGAACCCAGCGCCATTCCGATGAAAATGACGGTAAACAGCAGAGCGTTCAGGCGTCCACGGGCCTGCGGCTCAAGGCTGTAGACCAGATTCTGGTGGGCCACGAGGCTGGACTGCAAGCCGAGATCGAAACCGACCGCGGAGAGGGCAATCAGGATCAACTGACCGTGTATATCCAGTGCCGGCATCAGGAACATCAGGGCAAACGAGAGGGTCACCAGCGCGGCACCCAGTTGGGTGACTTTACCGGCGCCCAGCTTATCTGCCAGACCACCTGCCAGCGGTGCGGCCAGCGCGCCAGCGGCTCCGGCAATACCAAATCCACCCGCCACGGCGCTGCCAAGGTGATACCGTTCCAGCAGCATGACCGCCAGCGTTGACCAGAATGCGCTAAAGGCAATCGACAGAAAACCCTGGGCCAGCGCGGCCCGACGCAGCGCCGGGTAGCGGCGCCAGAGGTGTTCCATGGAGCGCATCAGCGCCGGGTAGCTCAGCGTGGAGTGAACGGCGAAGCGGGGAAGCACGGCCCACATGACCACGCCGACAAAGGCAATACTTGCGGCGGCCAGCTGATACATCACCCGCCAGCCAAAGGCTTCACCCACCACGCCGCTCACGGTTCTGGAGAGCAAAATCCCCAGCAGCAGGCCGGTCATCACCGTGCCGACCGTTTTTCCCTGTTTGCCTTCCGGCGCGAGGATCGCTGCGGCCGGGACAATATCCTGCGCCATGGTGGCGGCCATGCCAATCAGCAGGCTGGTGAGCAGCAGGGAGTGCAGTTGTCCGGTCAGGCTACAACCCAGCAGGAACAGCGCCAGAGCCGTACTTTTTATCAGGATCAGCGTTCTGCGATCATGACGATCGCCGAGTGGGAGCAGAAACAGGATACCTAAGGCATAACCCGCCTGGGTAAGCGTCGGGACCATGCCCATGCCTTCGATGCTCAGGTTCAGGTCTGAGCCCATCAGCGGCAGCAGAGGCTGGGCATAATAGATGGATGCCACGCTAAAGCCCGCACCGAGCGCCAGCATTAAGATTACCCAGCGGCTTACGGCCCGGGTGGTAGTTGTGTTCATAAGATGTTCCTCATTCGTCGTGTGCGGCTATTTTTTATCAGTACGCCTTGCGACGGTAGCGGGCGCGGTGGTAAAACGCTTATACGTGTAGCGTATGGATAGAAATGGTATGAAAAGGCCTGAGCGTATAGATCGGGTAGAACTGATGCGAACGTTTGTTCGCATTGTGGAGGCGGGGTCTCTTTCTGCGGCAGCACGTCAGCTGGCAACAACCCAGGCCACGGTGAGCCGACGGTTGCAGTCGCTTGAGACCATGCTGGGAGTACGCCTGATGCTGCGCACAACCCATACGACCCGGCTGACCGATGACGGCGAACGCTGCTATCAGCATGCCCGACGGGTGATTGACAGCTGGCTGGCGCTGGAAGACGAGGTAGGGCAGACGGAAGATGAACCGGTTGGGGTGCTGAGGGTGCGCGCCCCGCACGCGTTTGGCCAGGATCAGCTTCTGAAACCGTTAACCGAATTTTTGCAGCGCTATCCCCAGCTTTCTGTAGAGTGGATGCTCAACGATCGCTCGGTTGATTTCCTCGGCGACAACCTTGACTGTGCTATTCGGGTGGGTGTGGAAGTCGATCCGGCAACCGTGTCCGTGCTGCTGGCTGAAGTGCCGCGCTCGGTGGTGGCTTCACCGGAATTACTGGCCCGTTATCCCGCGGTTAAAACGCCGGAAGATTTGCAACAGCTTCCCTGGATTGCCATCAGCTCTTTTTATCAACGCCATGTGGAGCTTTTCCACGATGCATCATCTGCCCCGACGCGGGTTACCATTACGCCACGCCTGAGTACCGACAGCCTGTATGTGGCGCGCAATACGGCACTCACCGGGCTAGGCGTTGCGGTGGTATCCAGCTGGACAGTACAGGATGATATTCAGGAAGGACGACTGGTGCATCTACTGCCAGAGTGGCAGCCGGCAGCGCTACCGGTACATCTGGTTTACCCCTGGTCTCGTTATTATCCGGCGCGCTTGCGGCGTTTTCTGGAGCTGATGCGGCAGATAATGCCGGAGGTCACCGGAATGAGAAAGCCCCTGCAACAGCCATAAAAAAGCCGACCCGAAGGTCGGCTTTCAGTATTAGCGTGCGTTATTCAACAGGCTGAGGACGAGTAGCTGGCGCAGTAGCCATGTGCGTTGCACTGTGACCACCGGCAGCACCTTTGCCTTCGAAGTTGAATGCCGGACGAACCCAGTCGCTATGGCGTGGCGCTTCAGGCACATACTCAGGTGCCGGGGCGCGAGTCATCGGCGCGGTAGCAACGTGAGCAGGCGCTACAGCTGCAACGACCTCAATCGGCTCTGATTTCACTTCAGGCGCTTTGACCTCTTCGACAACAGGTTCAACCTGAATCTCGACGTCCTGAACAACCTCTTCAGTCACCGTTTCGACGGTAACGTCTGCGGGCTCTTCTGCTGCGGAGACTGGCTGAGCGTCTTCCGCGACTTCTTCAGCTACCACGGTATCTTCTTCGGCAATGATCTGCGGAGCGGCATCAACCGGCGCAGCAATGACTTCAGGATGGGTCGTTTCCACTTCCACAGCCTGCGGTGCCGCCGTGTCAACAACCTGCGGTTCAACCACGGTTGCCGCTTCAGTCACGACGTCTTCAACCGCTGCTATCGGTGCAATCACCTCTTCGGTCACAGCCTGTTCTTCAACAGCCTGTTCCGGGCGAGCAACCGGATAACGGATCCAGACTTTACCGGATGCCATCTCAGGTGACGCGCACGCCACGGTCAATGGCATTGGCGACTGAGTTGGGTAACGCTCGTCACGGTAACGACGACGACGCTGACCGCTCACGCGCAGATGACGCGGAGAACGACGGGAGCGACGCGGCATACCTGCGTTGTCACGGTTTTCGCTGCTTTCGTCCTGCTCAACCTGATTTTCTACTACGGCTGGCAGGTCAACTTTCGCAACCTGTGTACCCGTTGTGCTTTCTGCTGCTTCAACCGCGATAACGTCGTTTTCTTCCGCCTGAACAGCACCCACACGCACTTTCTGGGTCAACTGACGCTGCTTACGACGCGGCATAACCTGAGTACGCTCTTCCTGCTCCGTGTCCTGCTTTTCAACAGGCGCTTCGCGGTTCAGGTTTTTGACTTCCTGCTGGGCCTGGCGTTTCTCGTCGTTACGACGACGGTTACGCTCGCGGCGAGGTTGCTGCTCGTCACGCTGTTTGCTCTTCTCGGACTCATCGCCCGCCTGCTGGCGAATCTCACGATCTTCAACGTTCTGCTGTTGCTTCTCGCGACGGTTGCGACGGTTGTCCTCGCGTTGTTCACGACCTTCGTTGTTCTCGGAACGATTATCACGGCGCTCGTTACGATCGCTACGGTCGTTGCGGTCATTACGATCGCGACGATTGTTCTGACGCTTACGACGGTCCTGCTGACGCTCTGGTTTCGCTTCTTTTGGCGCTTCTTTCGGCTGCTCAGGCTGAACTTCTTCGCCAGCAAACATTTTTTTCAGCGCGCCGAAGATGCGGCTCAGGAGACCCGGCTGCTCAGGCTGCGCTTTTAGCGCGGCAGGGGCCGCCTTTTGCACGGCAGGTTTTGCCGCTGGTTTTTCCAGCGTCGCTTCCGGCGGGGCTTCCGGCATGATGAAGGTTGCTAATGCAGGCTGCTCAGGCAGTTTACGCTCGGCAGGCTCTTCATCCGATGGCAGCGCCATTTCTTCTTCATGCAGCTTCGGCAGCAGGTAGCTGAGGGTGCTTGTCTCTTCACCTTTACGCACGCGCAGCACGTGATAGTGCGGGGTCTGCATCTCGTCGTTTGGCACGATGATGCAGCGAACGCCGCCCTGACGCGCTTCGATTGCGCTCACCGCTGCACGTTTTTCGTTCAGCAGGTAGGAGGCAATCGGCACCGGAACAATGGCGTGAACCTCTTTGGTGTTCTCTTTCAGCGCTTCTTCTTCAATCAGACGCAGAATAGAGAGGGAGAGCGATTCATTGTCACGCACGGTACCTGTCCCCGAACAGCGCGGGCAGACGTGATGGCTGGACTCGCCGAGTGACGGGCTCAGACGCTGACGGGACATTTCCAGCAGGCCGAAGCGCGAGATATGGCTAATCTGGATACGCGCGCGATCCTGGCGCACCGCTTCACGCAGACGGTTTTCAACCGCACGCTGGTGGCGAACCGGGGTCATGTCGATGAAGTCGATAACAATCAGACCACCCAGGTCGCGCAGGCGGAGCTGGCGGGCGATTTCATCAGCGGCTTCTAGGTTGGTGTTGAAGGCGGTCTCTTCGATGTCGCCGCCGCGGGTTGCACGCGCGGAGTTGATGTCGATAGCGGTCAGCGCTTCGGTGGTATCGATAACGATAGAACCGCCGGACGGCAGACGCACTTCACGCTGGAAGGCAGACTCGATCTGGGATTCAATCTGATAGTGGCTGAACAGCGGGATTTCACCGGTGTACAGTTTAATTTTGCTGGTGAAATCCGGGCGACCCAGCGCGGCGATGTGCTGGCGAGCCAGCTCAAGCACTTTCGGGTTATCAATCAGAATTTCACCGATGTCCTGACGCAGATAATCACGGAAGGCACGCACAATGACGTTGCTTTCCTGGTGGATCAGGAACGGAGCAGGACGGCTTTCAGCCGCTTTCTTGATGGCTTCCCAGTGCTTCAGACGGAAGCTCAGGTCCCACTGCAATGCTTCGGCAGATTTGCCGACGCCTGCGGTGCGCACGATAAGGCCCATGCCGTCTGGCAGCTCAAGACTTGCCAGCGCTTCTTTCAGCTCTGTACGGTCATCACCTTCGATACGGCGAGAGATGCCACCCGCACGCGGGTTGTTTGGCATCAACACCAGATAGCTTCCTGCCAGACTGATAAAGGTGGTCAGTGCGGCACCTTTGTTGCCACGCTCTTCTTTATCGATCTGGACGATAACTTCCTGACCTTCACGCAGAACATCTTTAATGTTCGGACGGCCATGGGAGTTGTAGTTTGCAGGAAAATATTCGCGGGCGATTTCTTTGAGAGGAAGGAAACCGTGACGCTCAGCACCGTAATCGACAAATGCAGCTTCAAGGCTTGGTTCAATGCGGGTGATTTTGCCTTTGTAAATGTTCGCTTTTTTCTGTTCGTGTCCAGGACTTTCGATATCCAGATCGTACAGGCGCTGCCCATCCACAAGGGCGACACGCAACTCTTCTTGCTGAGTTGCGTTGATTAACATTCTTTTCATCGTAACTTACTCGTTATTCTTACATTGACGACAAAGCTGCGGGCAAGGTGACGCTTTCCGGGGTATGAACCGATGGCCTCGTGTCTATTCACGTCGCCAACCTCACGGTTGTCGCTCGCTTAAGAGGCGCAGAGTGTCGGTTGCCTGTGTTTCATACGGAAACACAGCGCAATTATCAGGGGAATTGCCTGGGAAAACTCTCCAGAGAACAATCCTTATACCGGGAAGTACTGCAACCCGCAGCCCGCTAACTGCCTGAAAGATCAATACGTCTTACGCCATTGCTGCGTGGATGATCGGTCAGACAAAATTGGTCATTCCGTCGACATCCTTACAAAACCCGGATTTAACGCGGAAAACGGATTCATTATTCCACTGCTCGCCGGGTTATAGCAAGATGACTTTTACCAATTATCACCCGGTTACTCACAGTTTCTTCACTTCAACGGGGTGATTGGTTTAATAACCACCAAATCGATTGCGCGAAAGGGGAGCGGTCCGGATAAAAGTAAATATAAGCATAGAAAAATGAGTGGCGCTAATGCCTGACGCTATTTAGAATCGCCAACCATGAAAACAGAGACTCCAGCCGTAAAAATGGTTGCCATCGCCGACGACGAGGCGGGGCAACGTATCGATAATTTTTTGCGCACCCAGCTGAAGGGTGTGCCAAAAAGCATGATTTATCGCATCTTACGTAAGGGCGAGGTGCGGGTGAACAAAAAACGCGTGAAGCCAGAGTATAAGCTCGAGGCGGGCGATGAAGTCCGCATTCCACCGGTACGTGTTGCAGAGCGTGAAGAAGAGGTCGTTTCTCCGAAGCTGCAAAAAGTCGCGGCCCTGAGCGACGTTATCCTTTATGAGGACGACCACATTCTGGTGCTGAATAAACCGTCCGGAACGGCGGTACACGGGGGGAGCGGCCTGAGCTTCGGCGTGATTGAAGGGTTACGCGCGCTGCGCCCGGAAGCGCGTTTCCTCGAACTGGTTCACCGTCTTGACCGTGATACCTCTGGCGTGCTGCTAGTGGCGAAAAAACGTTCTGCGCTGCGTTCACTGCATGAACAGCTGCGCGAAAAAGGGATGCAGAAAGATTATCTGGCGCTGGTGCGCGGCCAGTGGCAGTCCCACGTGAAAGTGGTGCAGGCGCCGCTGCTGAAAAATATTCTGCAAAGCGGCGAGCGCATTGTTCGTGTTAATCAGGAAGGGAAACCGTCTGAGACGCGCTTTAAAGTTGAAGAGCGCTACGAATTCGCCACGCTGGTGCGCTGTAGTCCGGTGACGGGGCGTACTCACCAGATTCGCGTCCATACCCAGTTTGCGGGCCATCCGATTGCGTTTGATGACCGCTATGGCGATCGCGAATTTGATAAGCAGCTGGCGGGGACGGGGCTATCGCGTCTGTTCCTGCATGCGGCAGCGCTGAAGTTCACCCATCCTAATACCGGTGAAGTTATCCGTATTGAAGCGCCGCTGGATGAGCAGCTCAAACGCTGTCTGAAAGTTCTGCGCGGCTGATTTTGTGCCGGGTAGCGCTGCGCTTACCCGGCCTACATGTTTTTCTCCCTCTCCCACAGGGAGAGGGCCGGGGTGGGGGCATCAGGCCGCAACGGTCACATCGTCAGCGGATTACACTCTTCTCGCCTTAACATCTGGCACAGCGCAATCAGCGGCAACCCCACCAGCGTATTGGGATCGCGGCCATCGAGCTTGTCGAACAACGCAATCCCTAGTCCTTCACTTTTAAAGCTCCCTGCACAGTTCAGCGGACGTTCCCGACGCACATAATCCATAATCTCCTGTTCGCTAAGATGACGGAAGTGCACATCAAACGGCTCGCACTCGGTTTGCAGATGACCGGAAGCAGAATTATAAAGCGCCAGGCCGGTATAAAAGGTCACGATACTGCCTCGCGCACGCAAAAGCTGCTGGCAGGCGATTTCTTCCGTATACGGTTTGCCGGTGATTTCGCCGTCCAGCACACAAACCTGATCGGAGCCTATAATCAGATGAGCGGGATAACGTACGGCCAGCGACTGTGCTTTCTCTTTCGCGAGACGGGTCACCAGATGACGCGGTGACTCGCCCGGCTGTGGCGTTTCATCCACCTCCGGCGCAGCGCATTCAAACGGGATCCCGAGCTTTTCCAGCAGCATTCGGCGATAAGGTGAAGTGGAAGCAAGGACGAGATTTGGCATATTTTTATCACCAGATATAGCGTATCGATGCCAGCCATTTTAAACTACAGGCCGCAATGTGTGCGAATAATTGGCAAAAGGCAGCTCTGGTTGCCTTTTTCTTTGACTCTATGACGTTACAAAGTTAATATGCGCGCCCTATGCAAAAGGTAAAATTACCCCTGACTCTTGATCCGGTTCGTACGGCTCAAAAACGCCTCGATTACGAAGGAATCTATTCTTCCGATCAGGCTGAGCGTATTGCCGAATCTGTAGTCAGTGTGGACAGTGATGTAGAATGCTCCATGTCGTTCGCTATCGACAACCAGCGTCTCGCCGTGTTAACCGGTGATGCAAAGGTGACGGTAACGCTCGAATGTCAGCGTTGCGGGAAACCGTTTGTACAGCATGTTCACACAACGTATTGTTTTAGTCCGGTTCGTTCTGACGAACAGGCTGAAGCACTCCCGGAAGCGTACGAGCCGATTGAGGTTAACGAATTCGGTGAAATCGATCTTCTGGCGCTGGTTGAAGATGAAGTCATCCTCTCCCTGCCAGTCGTTCCGGTGCATGATTCTGAACACTGTGAAGTGTCCGAGGCGGACATGGTCTTTGGGGAACTGCCTGATGAAGCGCAAAAACCAAACCCATTTGCCGTATTAGCCAGCTTAAAGCGTAAGTAATTGAGGAGTAAGGTCCATGGCCGTACAACAGAATAAACCAACCCGTTCCAAACGTGGCATGCGTCGTTCCCATGACGCGCTGACCGCAGTTACCAGCCTGTCTGTAGACAAGACTTCTGGTGAGAAACATCTGCGTCACCACATCACCGCTGACGGTTTCTACCGCGGCCGCAAGGTTATCACTAAGTAATCACGCGTTAGCGTGATTAGGCTTAGTGAGGAACTTCCCCGTGCAAACGGGGAGTTTACCGAACCAGGCTGCGACGATACCTTGACACGTCTAACCCTGGCGTTAGATGTCATGGGGGGAGATTTTGGCCCTACCGTGACAGTGCCTGCAGCATTGCAGGCACTGAATTCTAATTCGCAACTCACACTTCTTTTAGTCGGTAATCCCGACACAATCACGCCATTACTTGCAAAAGCTGACTTTGAACAACGTTCGCGTCTGCAGATTATTCCTGCGCAGTCAGTTATTGCCAGTGATGCCCGGCCATCGCAGGCTATTCGTAATAGCCGCGGCAGCTCTATGCGAATGGCGCTGGAGCTGGTGAAAGAAGGGCGAGCGCAGGCTTGCGTCAGCGCGGGAAATACTGGCGCGCTGATGGGGCTGTCGAAATTATTGCTCAAGCCGATTGAGGGCATTGAGCGTCCGGCGCTGGTGACGGTGTTACCGCATCAGCAGAAGGGCAAAACGGTGGTGCTGGATCTGGGCGCTAACGTGGATTGTGATAGTACAATGCTGGCTCAGTTTGCCGTTATGGGGTCGGTGCTGGCAGAAGACGTGGTCGGGATTAACAATCCCCGCGTTGCGTTATTGAATATTGGTGAAGAAGAGACCAAAGGTCTGGACAGTATCCGCGACGCTGCGGAAATACTCAAACAGGTCCCCTCCATCAACTATATTGGTTATCTCGAAGCCAATGAGTTGCTGACGGGCAAAACGGATGTATTAGTGTGTGATGGCTTCACCGGAAACGTGACGTTGAAGACCATGGAAGGGGTCGTACGAATGTTCCTTTCTCTGCTGAAATCGCAGGGAGACGGTAAAAAAAGGTCCTGGTGGCTGATTATATTAAAGCGTTGGTTACAAAAAAGCCTGACGCGGCGATTCAGTCACCTCAACCCCGACCAGTATAATGGCGCCTGTCTGTTAGGATTGCGCGGCATCGTGATTAAGAGTCATGGCGCCGCCAATCAGCGAGCATTTACCGTCGCGATTGAACAGGCAGTGCAGGCGGTGCAGCGTCAAGTCCCTCAGAGGATTGCCGCTCGCCTGGGATCTGTATTAGCTAAAAGTGACTGAGCGTACATGTATACGAAGATTTTAGGTACCGGCAGCTACCTGCCAAAACAAGTGCGTACCAACGCCGATCTTGAAAAAATGGTAGATACGTCTGACGAGTGGATTGTCACGCGCACAGGTATCCGTGAACGTCGTATCGCCGCGCCAGACGAAACTGTGTCCACCATGGGCTACGAAGCCGCTCAGCGAGCGCTTGAGATGGCTGGCATTGATAAAGAACAGATCGGGCTTATTGTGGTGGCGACCACCTCTGCCACGCATGCCTTCCCAAGCGCAGCGTGCCAGGTGCAGAACATGCTCGGCATCAAAGGCTGCCCGGCATTTGATGTTGCAGCAGCATGCGCGGGTTTCACCTATGCACTGAGCATCGCCGATCAGTATGTAAAATCGGGCGCCGTAAAATATGCGCTGGTGATCGGCGCTGACGTGCTGGCGCGTACCTGCGATCCAACCGATCGCGGAACGATCATTATTTTTGGCGATGGCGCGGGCGCGGTGCTGCTGGGGCAGTCCGAAGAGCCGGGCATCATCTCCACGCACCTGCATGCCGATGGCCGCTACGGCGAGCTGTTAACGCTGCCTAACGCCGATCGCGTTAATCCGGACAGTTCAATTTACCTGACAATGGCAGGTAACGAAGTGTTTAAAGTGGCCGTGACTGAACTGGCTCACATCGTTGATGAGACGCTGGAAGCGAACAATCTGGACCGTGCCGCACTCGACTGGCTGGTACCGCATCAGGCTAACCTGCGTATTATCAGCGCGACGGCGAAGAAGCTGGGCATGTCTATGGATAACGTTGTGGTGACGCTCGATCGCCACGGCAACACCTCTGCGGCATCGGTACCGTGCGCATTTGACGAAGCGGTACGCGATGGACGAATTAAACGGGGCCAACTGGTCTTGCTTGAAGCCTTTGGTGGCGGGTTCACCTGGGGTTCCGCGCTGGTTCGTTTCTAGGATAAGGATTAAAAAATGACGCAATTTGCTTTTGTGTTCCCGGGACAGGGCTCGCAAACTGTTGGGATGTTGTCTGAAATGGCAGCAAACTATCCGGTTATTGAAGAGACTTTCCGTGAAGCTTCTGACGCGCTGGGTTATGATCTGTGGGCGCTGACCCAACAGGGCCCCGCTGAAGAACTGAACAAAACCTGGCAGACTCAACCGGCACTGCTGGCGGCATCCGTCGCATTGTGGCGCGTATGGCAGCAGCAGGACGGCAAAGCGCCGACGCTGATGGCGGGTCATAGCCTCGGTGAATACTCTGCGCTGGTCTGCGCTGGCGTGATTGCCTTCGCTGACGCGGTACGCCTGGTTGAATTGCGTGGTAAATTCATGCAGGAAGCGGTGCCAGAAGGCACGGGCGGCATGTCTGCCATCATTGGTCTGGATGATGATTCTATCGCTAAAGCCTGTGAAGAATCTGCTGAAGGTCAGGTCGTTTCTCCGGTAAACTTTAACTCGCCAGGCCAGGTGGTAATCGCGGGTCATAAAGAAGCGGTTGAGCGTGCAGGCGCTGCCTGTAAAGCTGCGGGCGCAAAACGTGCACTGCCCCTGCCGGTGAGCGTGCCGTCTCACTGCGCGCTGATGAAGCCCGCAGCCGATAAGCTCGCGGTTGAGCTGGAAAAAATGACCTTTAACGCACCGACGATTTCCGTTGTGAATAACGTCGATGTGAAGTGCGAAACCGCGCCGGAGGCTATCCGTAACGCGCTGGTTCGCCAGCTCTACAGCCCGGTTCAGTGGACTAAAACTGTTGAATTTATGGCGTCTCAGGGCGTGGAACATCTGTATGAAGTCGGTCCAGGTAAAGTACTTACCGGTCTGACAAAACGTATTGTAGATACCCTGACTGCCTCGGCGATTAACGAGCCGGAAGCCATGAAAGCGGCACTCTCGCAATAAAAGAGGAATACCATGAGTTTTGAAGGAAAAATTGCCCTGGTGACCGGCGCAAGCCGCGGTATTGGGCGCGCTATTGCTGAAACACTGGTTGCGCGCGGCGCAACGGTGATCGGGACTGCGACCAGCGAGAATGGCGCACAGGCCATCAGCGACTATCTGGGTGCGAACGGTAAAGGTCTGGTACTGAATGTGACTGAACCAGCATCTATCGAATCTGTTCTGGAAAATATTCGCGCAGAGTTTGGCGAAGTGGATATTCTGGTCAATAATGCCGGGATCACTCGCGACAACCTGCTGATGCGAATGAAAGACGACGAGTGGAACGATATTATCGAAACCAACCTGTCATCTGTATTCCGTCTGTCAAAAGCGGTAATGCGCGCTATGATGAAAAAGCGTCATGGTCGTATTATCACTGTAGGTTCTGTGGTTGGTACCATGGGAAATGCTGGTCAGGCTAACTACGCTGCGGCGAAAGCAGGTCTGATCGGTTTCAGTAAGTCGCTGGCGCGTGAAGTCGCGTCCCGCGGAATTACTGTAAACGTTGTTGCTCCGGGCTTTATTGAAACGGACATGACGCGTGCGCTAACTGATGAGCAGCGTGCGGGTACGCTGGCGGCAGTTCCAGCGGGTCGTCTTGGCGACCCTAAAGAAATCGCCAGCGCGGTTGCATTTTTAGCCTCTGACGAAGCGGGTTACATCACTGGTGAAACCCTCCACGTCAACGGCGGGATGTACATGGTTTAATCACGATCGAAAATATTTGCGTTATTTGGGCAAATGGCCTCAAAATAACGTAAAATCGTGGTAAGACCTGCCGGGATTTAGTTGCAAATTTTTCAACATTTTATACACTACGAAAACCATCGCGAAAGCGAGTTTTGATAGGAAATTTAAGAGTATGAGCACTATCGAAGAACGCGTTAAGAAAATTATCGGCGAACAGCTGGGCGTTAAGCAGGAAGAAGTTGTGAACTCCGCTTCCTTTGTTGAAGACCTGGGCGCAGATTCTCTTGACACCGTTGAGCTGGTAATGGCTCTGGAAGAAGAGTTTGATACTGAGATTCCGGACGAAGAAGCTGAGAAAATCACCACCGTTCAGGCTGCCATTGATTACATCAACGGTCACCAGGCGTAAGTGAACATCTCCAGGCGGTCATTCGACCGCCTGAGTTTTATCTTTTGTTGTCCCACGAATCTCTTTTTTTATCCCTCCCTGGAGGACAAGCGTGTCTAAGCGTCGTGTAGTTGTGACCGGACTTGGCATGTTGTCTCCTGTCGGCAATACCGTAGAGTCCACCTGGAAAGCTCTCCTTGCCGGTCAGAGCGGCATCAGCCTAATCGACCATTTCGATACTAGCGCCTATGCAACGAAATTTGCTGGCTTAGTAAAGGATTTTAACTGTGAAGAGATCATCTCGCGCAAAGAACAGCGCAAGATGGATGCCTTCATTCAATATGGAATTGTCGCTGGCGTTCAGGCCATGCAGGATTCTGGCCTTGAGATTACGGAAGAGAACGCGACCCGTATCGGCGCCGCTATCGGCTCCGGGATTGGCGGTCTTGGACTGATTGAAGAAAACCATACATCTCTGATGAATGGCGGCCCGCGTAAAATCAGCCCGTTCTTCGTTCCGTCTACGATTGTCAACATGGTGGCAGGTCACCTGACCATTATGTTCGGCCTGCGTGGCCCAAGCATCTCAATCGCGACAGCCTGTACGTCTGGCGTGCATAACATCGGCCAGGCCGCGCGTATCATTGCGTACGGCGATGCAGATGCTATGGTTGCGGGCGGCGCTGAAAAAGCCAGTACCCCACTGGGCGTCGGTGGTTTCGGTGCAGCGCGTGCGCTCTCTACCCGAAACGATAATCCTCAGGCGGCGAGCCGTCCGTGGGATAAAGACCGTGATGGTTTCGTGCTGGGTGACGGTGCAGGCATGATCGTACTGGAAGAGTACGAACACGCGAAAAAACGTGGCGCGAAAATTTATGCTGAAGTTGTTGGCTTTGGCATGAGCAGCGATGCTTATCACATGACGTCTCCTCCAGAGAATGGCGCAGGTGCTGCGCTGGCGATGGAAAACGCCATCCGTGATGCGGGCATTACGCCGGCACAGATTGGCTACGTTAACGCGCACGGGACGTCTACCCCTGCGGGCGATAAAGCAGAAGCGCAGGCTGTTAAGTCTATCTTCGGCGAATCTGCCAGCCGTGTGCTGGTGAGCTCCACGAAATCCATGACCGGTCACCTGCTGGGCGCTGCGGGGGCAGTAGAGTCAATCTACTCTATTCTCGCGCTGCGCGATCAGGCTGTACCACCAACCATCAACCTGGATAACCCGGATGAAGGTTGCGATCTGGACTTCGTTCCTCACGAAGCGCGCCAGGTTAGCGGTATGGAGTATACCCTGTGTAACTCCTTCGGCTTCGGTGGGACTAACGGTTCTCTGATCTTCAAAAAGGTCTGAGTCTGGTTGGTCGCTGACGATAAAAAAGGTCCGCTTGCCGGGCCTTTTTTATTAGGCGAAATCCCCTTGTCCGGCTGTCCACATCCTGCCAGACTGAGCCTCCACGCATAAGGAGCCACTATGTTTTTGATTAATGGCCTTGAGCAAGACACGCTGCCGGCAAGCGACAGGGCGACCCAGTTTGGCGATGGTTGTTTCACGACTGCGCGTATTCTCGACGGTGACGTGTGCCTGCTCGGGGCCCATATCCTTCGTTTACAAAAAGCCTGCGAAACATTACTGATCCCCTTCTCGCAGTGGGACATTCTTGAAAGTGAGATGCGTCGGCTGGCGTCAGAAAAAGCAAGCGGCGTCCTGAAAGTCATTATCAGCCGCGGGAGCGGTGGCCGGGGCTATAGCGGTTCTGCCTGTCTGCATCCTACGCGGATCCTTTCCGTTTCAGATTATCCTTCCCATTATGCGCACTGGCGTGAAGAGGGCGTAGCCCTGGCGCTAAGTCCGGTACGTCTGGGAAGAAACCCGATGCTCGCTGGCATAAAACACCTCAACCGCCTTGAACAGGTGCTAATTCGTACTCATCTTGAGCAGACGGAGGCCGGGGAGGCGCTGGTTCTTGACAGCGAAGGGTACATTACGGAATGCTGTGCGGCTAATTTACTCTGGCGGAAGGGCAGTGACGTGTTCACGCCTTCGCTGGAGCAGGCCGGCGTCAACGGCATTATGCGGCAGTTTTGTATGCACCAGCTGGCACGCGCAGGCTTTCGCGTTGTCGAAGTCAACGCTAAGGAAGAGGCGCTGTTGGCTGCCGATGAAGTCGTTATCTGCAATGCGCTGATGCCCGTTGTCCCCGTTCGCGCTTATGGCCGCAAATGCTGGTCATCCCGCGAGCTGTTCCAGTTACTGGCCCCGTTATGTGAGCAAACCAGGTAGTCATGAAGAAAATGTTACGCTTTGTCCTCCTTCTGATCGTTGCGTTAGGTATCGCTGGCGGAGCGGGAGTGTGGAAAGTCCGTCAGCTGGCGGAGAGTCAGATCCTGATAAAAGACGAGACGATTTTTACCCTGAAAGCGGGGACCGGGCGTCAGGCGCTTGGTCAGCAGCTGTATGACGACAAAATTATCAATCGCCCACGCGTATTCCAGTGGCTGCTGCGTATTGAACCGGACCTGTCCCATTTCAAGGCCGGTACCTATCGCTTTACCCCTGGCATGACCGTGCGCGAAATGCTGCAACTGCTGGAAAGTGGTAAAGAAGCCCAATTCCCGCTGCGTTTCGTGGAAGGTATGCGTCTGAGCGATTACCTCAGGCAGCTGCGTGACGCGCCGTACATCAAGCATACGCTGAAAGATGACCGCTACCAGACCGTGGCAGACGCCTTAAAATTCGAACATCCCGAGTGGGTGGAAGGCTGGTTCTGGCCCGATACGTGGATGTATACGGCAGGCACGACGGATGTGGCCATTCTGAAGCGCGCGCACAACAAAATGGTCGCGGCGGTAGACGCTGCCTGGGAAGGGCGAGCAGAAGGCCTGCCTTATAAAGATCAAAACCAGTTCATGACGATGGCCTCGATCATCGAGAAAGAGACGGCCGTTGCTGCCGAACGTGACCAGGTTGCCTCGGTGTTTATTAACCGTCTGCGCATCGGCATGCGTTTGCAAACCGATCCTACCGTCATCTACGGCATGGGCGAAAACTACAACGGCAGGATTTCCAGAAAAGATCTGGAGACGCCAACGGCGTATAATACTTACGTGATTAGCGGCCTGCCGCCTGGACCGATTGCGACGCCGAGTGAAGCATCGTTGAAGGCCGCCGCGCACCCGGCCAAAACGCCGTATCTCTATTTTGTGGCTGACGGAAAAGGGGGGCACACGTTCAATACCAACCTGGCCAGCCACAATCGCTCCGTTCAGGACTATCTGAAGGCACTTAAGGAAAAAAATGCGCAGTAAATACATTGTCATTGAGGGACTCGAAGGGGCGGGCAAAACAACTGCCCGTAACGTGGTGGTGGATACGCTTACGTCGCTTGGCGTTGCCGACATGGTCTTCACCCGCGAGCCGGGCGGTACGCAGCTGGCGGAAAAACTGCGCAGCCTGGTTCTGGATATCAAATCCGTTGGCGATGAAGTTATTACCGACAAAGCGGAAGTGCTGATGTTCTATGCGGCGCGCGTTCAGCTGGTGGAGACGGTGATCAAACCCGCTCTGGCAGAAGGGAAATGGGTGATTGGCGATCGCCACGATCTCTCAACCCAGGCATATCAGGGCGGTGGCCGGGGTATCGACCAGACCATGCTGGCTACGCTTCGCGACGCGGTTCTGGGCGATTTCCGTCCTGACCTGACGCTGTATCTGGACGTGACCCCTGAGGTGGGCCTGAAGCGCGCCCGTGCCCGCGGCGAACTGGACCGCATTGAACAGGAATCTTTTGATTTCTTTAACCGCACCCGTGCGCGTTATCTGGAGCTGGCCGGGCAGGACAAGACCATTCGTACCATCGATGCGACGCAATCCCTTGAAGACGTTACGCGTGATATTCAGCAGACAGTTACGCAGTGGCTACAGGAGCAGCAGGCATGAAATGGTATCCATGGTTGCGCCCACACTTTGAACAGCTGATCGGCAGCTATCAGGTTGGTCGGGGGCATCATGCGTTACTGATCCAGGCGCTTCCGGGAATGGGTGATGATGCGTTGATTTACGCCATCACCCGCTTTCTGATGTGCCAACAGCCGGAAGGACATAAAAGCTGCGGTAAGTGCCGGGGTTGCCAGCTCATGCAGGCGGGCACGCATCCTGACTATTACCCCCTCGAACCCGAGAAAGGCAAAAATACGCTCGGTATCGACGCGGTGCGTGAGGTCAGTGAGAAACTGTACGAATATGCGCGTCTGGGCGGGGCGAAAGTGGTGTGGCTGAAAGACGCCGCGCTGCTCACGGAAGCCGCAGCCAACGCCCTGTTAAAAACCCTGGAAGAGCCGCCAGAGAACACCTGGTTTTTCCTCTCCTGCCGCGAGCCGGAACGCTTGCTGGCGACGCTGCGCAGTCGCTGCCGTCTTCACCACCTCGCTGTCCCTCAGGAATCCTGGTCGCTCGCCTGGCTTGAGCGAGAAGTGACGGTGTCACAAGACGCGGCGCGCTCGGCGTTGCGCCTGTGCAGCGGTGCGCCTGCGGCTGCGCTGGCCTTATTGCAGCCGGAGGTGTGGTCCCAGCGTGAAACGCTGTGTCGTGCGGTTGAATCAGCCCTCGACAGCCATGACTGGCTGAGCATGCTGCCAGCGCTGAACAGCGATCAGGCTCCGGAACGGCTGCACTGGCTGGCCGCACTGCTGCTGGATGCGCTCAAAATCCAGCAGGGGGCTACGCTTCTGACTAACCCTGACGTGTGGGCGTTGGTCACCACACTTGCGAATCGCCTGTCAGGGCAGTCGCTGCACGCTATCCTTCATGATATCTGCCAGAGTCGTGAACAACTTTTGACGGTAACCGGTCTCAATCGCGAGCTTTTACTGACCGACCAGTTACTGCGTATCGAACACTACCTGCAACCGGGTGTCATACCGCCGGTTTCCCACCTCTGAGAGAGACATTATGTTTTTAGTCGACTCACACTGCCATCTCGATGGCCTGGATTATCAATCCCTGCATAAAAATGTGGACGACGTGCTGGCGAAAGCCGCCGCGCGCGATGTGAAATTTTGCCTGGCCGTGGCGACCACGTTGCCGGGTTACCGCTCCATGCGTGAACTGGTAGGCGAGCGCGATAATGTCGTCTTCTCCTGCGGTGTGCATCCGCTGAATCAGGATGAAGCTTACGACGTTGAGGATTTACGCCGTCTTGCCGCAGAAGAGGGCGTAGTGGCGATGGGCGAGACCGGTCTGGACTATTTCTACACCCTCGAAACAAAACCTCGCCAGCAGGAATCCTTCCGCAACCACATCCGTATTGGCCGTGAGCTGAATAAGCCGGTTATCGTTCATACCCGCGATGCGCGCGCCGACACGCTGGCGATCCTGCGGGAAGAAAAGGTGACGGATTGCGGTGGCGTACTACACTGTTTCACAGAAGACAGAGAAACGGCGGGTAAGCTGCTTGATTTAGGCTTTTATATTTCATTCTCGGGGATTGTCACGTTCCGCAATGCTGAGCAACTGCGTGATGCGGCGCGCTATGTTCCGCTGGATCGTATTCTGGTGGAAACCGATTCCCCGTACCTGGCGCCGGTGCCTCATCGCGGCAAAGAGAATCAGCCAGCGATGACCCGGGATGTCGCTGAGTATATGGCCGTTCTGAAAGGTGTCAGTATCGAAGAACTGGCTCGCGTGACAACGGAAAACTTCGCCAGCCTGTTCCATATCGACCCCGCCCGCCTGCAATCTGTCTGATACACCTGTTATTTTTTGGCTCGTAATTAATAAGTAAAACGAGTAAAGTTCACCGCCTCATTTGGGGCGGTGATGGCGTTTTTAGACACATCCAGACATGCTTTATGTAAATATCTGCAAGTTTTTTGGCCGTCTTGAACTGAAACGTGATAGCCGTCAAACAAACTCAGAGGGAATTATTTTACTCTGTGTAATAAATAAAGGGCGCTTAGATGTCCTGTCCACGGCGCGGTACTCCCCCCGGGCCAATGCGTGAAAACGTAAAAAAAGCACAAATACTCAGGAGCACTCTCAATTATGTTTAAGAATGCATTTGCTAACCTGCAAAAGGTCGGTAAATCGCTGATGCTGCCAGTATCCGTACTGCCTATCGCAGGTATCCTGCTGGGTGTCGGTTCTGCAAACTTCAGCTGGCTGCCAGCCGTAGTTTCCCACGTGATGGCCGAAGCAGGCGGTTCTGTTTTTGCTAACATGCCGCTGATCTTCGCTATCGGTGTTGCTCTGGGCTTCACCAATAACGACGGTGTATCTGCTCTGGCGTCCGTTGTTGCTTACGGCATCATGGTGAAAACCATGGCTGTGGTTGCGCCGCTGGTACTGCATTTACCTGCTGAAGAGATTGCCGCTAAGCATCTGGCGGACACCGGTGTTCTCGGTGGTATCATCTCCGGTGCGATTGCAGCGTATATGTTTAACCGCTTCTATCGCATCAAGCTGCCTGAGTATCTGGGCTTCTTCGCGGGTAAACGTTTTGTGCCGATCATTTCTGGATTGGCCGCGATTTTCACCGGTGTGGTCCTGTCCTTCATCTGGCCACCAATCGGTACGGCAATCCAGACCTTCTCTCAGTGGGCGGCTTACCAGAACCCGGTTGTGGCGTTCGGTATCTACGGCTTCATTGAGCGCTGCCTGGTACCATTTGGTCTGCATCACATCTGGAACGTTCCATTCCAGATGCAGATTGGTGAATACACCAACGCAGCAGGCCAGGTGTTCCACGGCGACATCCCACGCTACATGGCGGGTGACCCAACGGCAGGTAAACTGTCTGGTGGCTTCCTGTTCAAAATGTACGGTCTGCCAGCTGCCGCAATTGCGATTTGGCACTCTGCTAAACCAGAGAACCGTGCAAAAGTGGGCGGTATCATGATCTCCGCAGCGCTGACCTCGTTCCTGACCGGTATCACCGAGCCGATCGAGTTCTCCTTCATGTTCGTTGCGCCGATCCTGTACATCATCCACGCTGTACTGGCAGGTCTGGCATTCCCAATCTGTATCCTGCTGGGTATGCGTGACGGTACGTCCTTCTCTCACGGTCTGATCGACTTCATCGTTCTGTCCGGTAACAGCAGCAAGCTGTGGCTGTTCCCAATCGTGGGTGCAGGCTACGCAGTGGTGTACTACACCGTCTTCCGCGTGCTGATCAAAGCACTGGACCTGAAAACGCCGGGTCGTGAAGATGCAACGGAAGACAGCAAAGCCGGTGCGACCAGCGAAATGGCGCCTGCTCTGGTAGCTGCTTTCGGTGGTAAAGAGAACATCACTAACCTGGACGCGTGTATCACTCGTCTGCGTGTGAGCGTTGCCGACGTGGCGAAAGTAGACCAGCCGGGTCTGAAAAAACTGGGCGCAGCGGGCGTCGTTGTTGCAGGTTCTGGTGTTCAGGCAATCTTCGGTACTAAATCCGATAACCTGAAAACTGAAATGGATGAGTACATCCGCAACAACTAAGCTGTGACCTGGGGAGACTAAGGCAGCCGAATGGCTGCCTTTTTTATTATTGCGGCTTGTGGTGCCGGGTGGCGGCTGCGCCTTACCTGGCCTACGTGATGGGTAGGCCCGGTAAGCGCAGCGCCACCGGGCTTCTGTCACTCAGAAATCGTAGCTCGCGCTCACCGAGACGTTCAGCGGCGCGCCATACACCGCATACGATCCGACGTAGTCGTAATGCTCTTTGTCGAACAGGTTGTTGACGTTAGCCTGTACCGCAAAATCTTTGGTGACCTGATAACGGCTGAACAGGTTCACCAGACCATAGCTGCCTTGCTCCGCGCGGGAACGTCCTGCCGGGCCGCCTTCCACGTCCGTCCACACTTTGTTCTGCCAGTTTACGCCACCGCCCACGGTCAGTTCCGGCAGCATTGGCAACTGATAGCGGGTGAAGAGCTTCATGGTTGTGCGCGGCTGATCGGAGCTGACGGCGTTGCCATTCTTATCTTCTACGATGTAACGCGTCGCGCCGAAGGTCAGCTGCCAGTTATCGGTCAGGGCACCGTTGAGCTCGAACTCGACCCCTTTGCTGACCACCCCGTCCAGCGATTCATAGATCGACTCACCGCTCGGCATGTAGGTGTAGGTATTGCTGGCGACGTTATCCTGCTCAATGCGGAAAATCGCCAGTGAGGTGGTGAGGCGGGTATTAAACCAGTCTGCCTTCACCCCGGCTTCGTAGCTTTTGCCCGTGGTAGGGTCGAGATAACGTCCGTTGGCATCGCGCTTATCCTGCGGCTGGAAGATAGAGGTATAGCTGACGTAGGTCGACCAGTCCTCATTGATGTCATACACCAGGCCAGCGTACGGCGTGACATCATCTTTGGTGCTTTCCAGACGGGTATTCGGCGATCCTGCCGGGTTATAACGAATATTGTATTGGGTGTAGCGCGCGCCCAGGATCAGGTGCAGCGGATCGGCCAGCGAGAAACGAGCCGAAGAATAGGCTGAAGACTGGCGAATATCATCCTTGCTGTAGAGTTTCCACGGCGTCCACTGCGGATCGGCGATGTTCCCGTTCCAGTTCTTAAAGTTGCCGACATCCACCATGCCGTATACCGCATCCGGCATGGAGTTGTCGTAATGGTTACGCTGACGGCTGAAGCTGCCGCCGAACATCATTTCATGTTGACGACCAAAGAGATCGAAGCCGCCGCGCAGGAAGGCGTCGACCGCATCCTGTTTACGTTCCCCGCGGTTCCAGCCGCCGTAACCCACCAGGCCCGCGCCGGTCTCTTTATCCGGATAGCCGGACATATACATCAGCTTAGAGTCAAAGTTGGTTTCAGCATGCATGCCGTTGATGTGCGCTTCCCAGCCATTATCGAAACGCTGGGTCAGGTTAGCGAAGATGCGGGTGCTGTCTTTATCCGAATAGGCCCAGTCAGGCGCGACGGTCTGGCTGCGATTGTAGTTAGTCTTACTTCCGTCGCTGTACCAGGTCGGCAGTCCGCCCCAGGTTGGGTCGGCGGTATGGCTTTCCTGATACTCATACCCTACCGAGAGAGTCGTGCTGTCGGTGACATCCGCGTCCATCACGCCGTAGAGGAATTTCTTCCGGTAGTGGTAGTTATCCACGAAGCTGTCGTTGTCCTGATAACCGGTGATCAGACGACCCCGTACCTTACCTGACTCTACCAGCGGCGCCTGGAGATCCAGCACGTAGCGCTGCTTGTCCCAGCTGCCGTAGCTGGCGGAGACGTTACCTTTAAATTCCGGGCTGTCCGCGTGCTTACGCACCATATTAACGTACGCCGCCGGGTTCCCCGTGCCGGACATCAGGCCGGTGGCGCCGCGAACCACTTCAATGCGGTCATAAATCGCGGTATCGGCGGCGGTATCACCAAAGTTCCACACTTCACTGATGGAGGTTGGCAGGTCGTCATAGGCGTAGTTGCTGACGAAAAAGCCGCGTGAGTAAAACACGGTACGGTCGCTGTCCTGCACCTGGGCCGTAATGCCCGTGGTGTTCGTCAGCACCTGTCCGATGGATTGCAGATTCTGGTCAGCCATACGTTGCTGGCTGATAACGCTGACGGACTGTGGGATGTCGCGGGGAACCAACAACAGTTTGGTGCCGGTGGTGGTGGTTTTTACGCTGTAATCCTGATCCTGGCTGGCAGAAAGATCCTGTGTGTTGTCAAAACCCCCGTCAACGACAACGGTATCTTCGGTGGTTGAAGCAGCGAAAGCGGCGGTTGGCGTCAATGCCATAGCAATGCAGGCGGCCAGCAACGAAGGTGTTGCGGCAGGCTGACGTTGCCCATCCCTGGTGTGATTAATGAAAGACATCATCAAACCCTTAGTGAATGGTGAAGGTATTTCGCGACAGTCCCGCTAGCACGGGCTGACGTCGTTTTCTATGTTAAAAATGCGCATGAAAATGCAAATGCGAAATATACGCATTGTGATTAACGCTGTAAACAGATGTTTCGGGATGAACTGAAATAAGGTTTCAGAAAAGAAAAGTCCTA
Source organism: Enterobacter cloacae complex sp. IR5450 (assembly GCF_049238665.1). NCBI lineage: Bacteria > Pseudomonadati > Pseudomonadota > Gammaproteobacteria > Enterobacterales > Enterobacteriaceae > Enterobacter > Enterobacter cloacae complex sp. IR5450. The sequence goes on along the minus strand of NZ_JBMKIC010000003.1, from coordinate 64,541 downwards.
AAGCGATGCCTCTTCAGCCAGATGGGGGACAATCAGGAAAGAAATCACGGGAGAAGGTTGAAAGGACAGGAGAAACTCGCTCATACTCTTGTCTTGTGTCACGCAGTAAATCAGACAATGTGTGTTAACAACGGACGCACGACGCCAGATTAAACTTAAAAGGAAAAGGTCATGGCTGAAGAAACGATTTTCAGTAAAATTATCCGCCGCGAAATTCCGTCGGATATTGTCTATCAGGATGAACTGGTCACGGCTTTCCGCGACATTTCTCCCCAGGCGCCGACGCACATCCTTATTATTCCCAATATTCTGATCCCGACCGTTAATGACGTTAAAACCGAGCATGAAGTGGCGCTGGGCCGTATGCTGACGGTGGCCGCGAAAATCGCTGAGCAGGAAGGGATTGCTGAAGACGGATACCGTTTGATCATGAACTGTAATCGCCATGGCGGCCAGGAAGTCTATCATATTCATATGCATCTGCTGGGTGGACGTCCACTGGGACCGATGCTGGCACATAAAGGTCTTTAATATGTTAACTGGGCGTATTGCAGCGCTGATCGTGACGCTGGTAATGGTTGGGTGCAGCGCGCGTCCCGCCATCCCGGTCAGTGAAGAACAGACGCTGGTGATGGAGTCCTCAGTGCTTGCTGCGGGCATCACGGCGGAGAAGCCTTCGCTGACCATAAGCGAAATCCAGTCTTCAGCCTCTTCTACGCTCTATAACGAAAGGCAAGAGCCAGTGACGGTGCATTATCGCTTCTACTGGTATGACGTGAGAGGTCTTGAGATGCACCCGCTTGAGGCGCCGCGCAGCGTGACCATCCCGGCAAGATCGTCGGTCACGCTCTACGGTAGCGCCAGCTATCTGGGTGCACATAAGGTGAGACTTTATCTTTATTTGTAAGGAGTGAACCTTGATTAAAACAATGAGCCGTTATGCGCTCCTGAGTGCCATTGCACTCTTTCTGGCGGGTTGTGTGACGCGAACGGAAGAACCTGCACCGGTGGATCAGGCGAAGCCGGGAACGGAACAGCCAACAACGCCAGCGCAGCCTGTTCCAACCGTGCCGTCTGTACCGACCATTCCGGCGCAGCCTGGCCCGATCGAACATCCGGACGACACCGCACAGCCTGCGCCGCGAGTACGCCACTATGACTGGAATGGCGCAATGCAGCCGATGGTGGGCAAAATGTTGCAGGCACAGGGTGTTACGCCCGGCAGCGTGCTGCTGGTGGACAGCGTGAACAATCGTACAAACGGTTCCCTGAATGCGGGAGAAGCGACGGAAACCCTGCGCAACGCGCTGGCAAACAACGGTAAATTTACGCTGGTCTCTGCTCAGCAGCTCGCGGTCGCCAAGCAGCAGCTTGGTCTGTCGCCTCAGGACAGCCTGGGTTCGCGCAGTAAAGCGATTGGTATTGCCCGCAACGTTGGCGCGCAGTATGTCCTTTATTCTAACGCGACAGGCAACGTGAACACGCCGTCGTTGCAGATGCAGTTAATGCTGGTTCAGACCGGCGAAATTATCTGGTCAGGTAAAGGTGCCGTTACGCAACAATAAGCGCACGCGTCATGATGTCCTGACGCGTTATTTCCCTCAATACCATGTTATCGCGCCGCAAGCCCCCGCCGGGCTTGGCGGCGCGAGTTGCATTATTGAGCGTGGTGACCATCGGCTGGTTTTACGTCAGCATCACGATGCCGCCGCGCCTGCCTCCCATTTTCGTCGCCAGTTCCGCGCCCTGAAGCGCCTGCCCGCCGACCTTGCGCCACAACCTCATCTCTTTATCAGAGACTGGATGGCGGTGGCGTTTATTGCGGGTGAGATCAAAAGCGAGCTTCCCGATACGCCTGCGCTGACAGCCATGCTGTATCATCTGCATCGCCAGCCGCGTCTGGGCTGGCGGGTAACGTTACTTCCTTTGCTGGATCACTACTGGCAGCAGGCTGCGCCTGGACGACGCACGCCCTACTGGCTGGCGCAGCTTAAGCGGTTGCGTAAAGCGGGAGAGCCGCAGGCGTTACGTCTGGCGCCGCTGCATATGGATGTCCACGCGGGGAATATCGTTCATACCACGGCAGGCGAGAAACTTATCGACTGGGAATATGCCGGAGACGGTGACGTGGCGCTCGAACTTGCTGCGGTCTGGATGCCTGATGAGGCGTCGCGCGAGCAGCTGATAACCGCCTATGCCCGAAACGCCAACATCAATGCGCTCACCCTTGCGCGGCAGGTCGCGCGCTGGCGTCCGTGGGTGTTGATGCTGATGGCGGGATGGTTTGAAATGCGCCTTCAGCAGACAGGTGACAAACAATTTATTGCGCTGGCAAATGATGCCTGGCGTCAGTTACAAACGAAAGGATAAGAGAGGTTGGTGTGGGTCCAGTAATGTTGGATGTTGAAGGGTTTGAGCTGGATGCGGAAGAGCGCGAAATTCTGGCACATCCGCTGGTAGGGGGGCTGATTCTTTTCACCCGCAATTATCATGATCCGGAGCAGTTGCGTGAGCTGGTTCGCCAGATCCGTGCGGCGTCGCGCAATCACCTGGTGGTGGCCGTAGACCAGGAAGGTGGGCGTGTGCAGCGTTTCCGCGAAGGGTTTACCCGTTTACCCGCCGCGCAATCTTTTGCTGCGCTGCTGGGGATCGAAGAGGGCGGTCAACTGGCGCAGGATGCCGGCTGGCTGATGGCCAGCGAGATGATCGCCATGGATATCGACATCAGCTTCGCCCCGGTGCTGGACGTAGGACACATTAGCGCGGCAATTGGTGAGCGTTCGTATCATGACGATCCGCGTATTGCGCTGGCAATGGCGACGCGCTTTATTGACGGTATGCATGCTGCGGGCATGAAAACCACCGGCAAACATTTTCCGGGCCACGGGGCGGTGACGGCAGATTCCCATAAAGAAACCCCGCGCGATCCGCGCCCGGAAGCAGACATTCGCGCTAAAGATATGTCGGTTTTCCGCTCGTTGATCGCTGATAACAAGCTGGATGCCATCATGCCTGCGCACGTCATATACAGTGAGGTCGATCCGCGTCCAGCCAGCGGCTCTCCACACTGGCTGAAAACCGTGCTGCGTCAGGAGTTAGGCTTCAATGGCGTAATTTTCTCTGACGATTTATCCATGGAAGGGGCGGCGATTATGGGTAGCTATGCCGAACGTGGGCAGGCTTCGCTGGATGCGGGTTGCGATATGATCCTCGTCTGCAATAATCGTAAAGGGGCGGTGAGCGTGCTGGATAACCTGTCGCCGATCAATGCTGAACGTGTTACACAATTGTATCATAAAGGTTCATTTAGTCGTCAGGAGCTGATGGACTCGGCGCGCTGGAAAACGGTAAACGCCCGGCTTGAAGCCCTGAACGAGCGCTGGCAGGCACATAAAGCAGCCCTTTAATTCATCCCGGAAGGCGTAGCGTGGTGAGACGATGATCATCTATTTACACGGTTTTGACTCAAACAGTCCTGGTAATCATGAGAAAGTGCTGCAATTGCAGTTTATCGATCCGGATGTCCGGCTGATCAGTTACAGCACACGTCATCCGAAGCATGACATGCAGCATCTGCTTAAAGAAGTGGATAAAATGTTGCAGCTCAATATCGACGATCGCCCGCTGATCTGCGGCGTGGGGTTAGGAGGATACTGGGCAGAGCGCATCGGTTTTTTGTGCGATATCCGTCAGGTCATTTTTAATCCTAACCTGTTTCCGAACGAAAACATGGAAGGCAAAATCGATCGCCCGGAGGAGTACGCCGACATCGCCACCAAATGCGTGAGCAATTTCCGTGAAAAGAACCGCGATCGGTGTCTGGTGATCCTCTCCCGCAACGATGAAGCGCTGAACAGCTCCCGCGCCGCCGAGCTTCTGCACCATTACTACGAAATTGTCTGGGACGAAGAGCAGACCCACAAGTTCAAAAACATTTCCCCGCACTTGCAGCGTATTAAAGCCTTTAAAACGCTGGGCTGATCTCCCTGAACCTGATAAAGGCTCGGTACGTGAAAGCGTACCGGGCCTCTTTTTTGTCAGAGTTGTCTACTTTTGAACCATCAAAACTTGATACATATCAATTTTGGTATGACCAATGCGCCTGACGTGCTATTCTCAATGAATCTGAATGGTTTCAGCGCAGTAACCTGTTGTTAATTAAGGGTTATTTATATAACTTTTAATTAACAATTGGTTAATAATTTGAGGGGGTCACGTTGACTACGCCATTGAAAAAGATAGTGATTGTCGGCGGTGGTGCTGGCGGACTGGAGCTGGCGACGCAGCTGGGTAAGAAACTGGGTCGCGGTAAGAAAGCCAAAATCACGCTGGTGGATCGTAACCACAGCCATCTGTGGAAGCCGTTACTGCACGAAGTGGCGACCGGGTCGCTGGATGAGGGCGTGGATGCGCTCAGCTATCTGGCGCATGCGCGTAACCACCACTTCCAGTTCCAGCTGGGTTCGGTGGTGGATATCAATCGTGAAAACAAAACCATCACGCTGGCTGAGCTGCGTGATGATAAAGGCGAGTTGCTGGTTCCTGAGCGCAAGCTGGCCTATGACACGCTGGTGATGGCCCTGGGCAGTACCTCCAATGATTTCAACACCCCAGGCGTAAAAGAGCACTGCATCTTCCTGGATAACCCGCATCAGGCGCGTCGTTTCCATCAGGAGATGCTTAACCTGTTCCTGAAGTACACCAACAACATGGCTGCTAACGGCAAGGTCAACATTGCTATCGTGGGCGGCGGCGCAACGGGCGTTGAATTATCGGCGGAGTTGCACAATGCGGTCAAGCAGCTGCACAGCTACGGCTACAAAGGGCTGACTAACGAAGCGCTGAATGTGACGCTGGTGGAAGCAGGTGAACGCATTCTGCCTGCGCTTCCGCCGCGTATTTCCGGCGCGGCGCACAACGAGCTGACTAAACTGGGCGTGCGCGTGCTGACCCAGACCATGGTGACCAGCGCGGATGAGGGCGGCCTGCATACCAAAGACGGCGAGTACATCCAGGCCGACCTGATGGTCTGGGCTGCGGGGATCAAAGCGCCTGATTTCATGAAAGATATCGGTGGGCTGGAGACAAACCGCATTAACCAGCTGGTGACAGAGCCGACGCTGCAAACCACGCGCGATCCGGACATCTTCGCCATCGGCGACTGTGCCTCCTGCGCACGTCCGGAAGGCGGATTTGTCCCGCCTCGCGCTCAGGCTGCGCACCAGATGGCAAGCCTCGTGCTGCATAACATCCTGGCGCAGATAAAAGGCAAACCGATGAAAGCCTATGTCTACAAAGACCACGGCTCTCTGGTGTCGCTCTCAAACTTCTCCACCGTGGGCAGCCTGATGGGTAACCTGATGCGCGGCTCCATGATGGTGGAAGGGCGCATCGCCCGCTTCGTGTACATTTCTCTGTACCGTATGCACCAGATTGCGCTGCACGGCTACTTCAAAACCGGCCTGATGATGCTGGTTGGCCGCATCAACCGCGTGATCCGTCCACGCCTGAAGCTGCACTAATTTCTCTCTCCCTCCGGACCCTCCGGAGGGAATTCTTAGCACATCATGCTGTGCATTTCCCTCCTGACGCTTAAGAGTTCTCTTAAACCCACGTTGTCCCGGCCAACAACCCTGATTTTGATCCTTTATCTTATTGGCGAAGCGTTTATTGCGCTGCAAAATTGCTACCAATTGCAACAAAGGAGGAAGTCCCGTGAATAAATCAATGTTGGCGGGTATAGGGATTGGCGTCGCAGCTGCGTTAGGTGTGGCTGCCGTTGCCAGTCTGAACGTACTTGATCGTGGCCCGCAGTATGCGCAGGTGGTTTCCGCTACACCGATCAAAGAGACGGTCAAGACGCCTCGTCAGGAGTGCCGTAATGTTTCTGTCACCCATCGTCGTCCGGTTCAGGATGAAAACCGTATCGCTGGCTCCGTGCTGGGCGCGGTTGCTGGTGGGGTGATTGGTCATCAGTTTGGTGGCGGCCGTGGTAAGGATGTCGCGACGGTGGTTGGTGCGCTGGGTGGCGGTTATGCCGGTAACCAGGTGCAGGGCGCGATGCAGGAAAATGATACCTACACCACAACGCAGCAGCGCTGTAAAACCGTGTATGACAAGTCTGAAAAAATGTTGGGCTACGACGTAACCTACAAAATTGGCGATCAGCAGGGCAAAATCCGCATGGATAAAGATCCTGGTACGCAGATCCCTCTCGACAGCAATGGTCAGCTGATACTGAATAACAAAGTGTAAAAAAGATGTTCTCTGAACTTAGCTCCTCATGCGCTCAGGCTGAGGAGCTTTTTTTTGCGTCAGAGTTTAAGAAGTTCAGGCCACAGGCGCAGCGTTGTGTGCGTAATCCCCTGCAATTTTTCCAGCGTCGCGCCTTCACGGGCGCTGATGGACATCCCCTGTAAAATACAGCTCAGATACTGGGCCAGCTCCTGCGGACGGCAATGCGCCGGGATTTCGCCGCGCAGCTGACGCTGAGCCAGAAACGTGCTGAGCGTCTCCTCCTGCATCGCATGTCGCGATTTGACCGTGTTGGCAATCTCTTTAGACGATGCCGCGAGGGTCGCGGAGGTGTTGATCATAAAACACCCCGCAGGCGTGTCCTTGCTGGTATAGCAGGTCGCGATTGCCGTGAAATAATCCTGTAATGCCTGCTCAACCGTTTTTTCTTCACAGAATAGCTGGGCTTCATGTTTTGCCGCGAAGCGCGAGATGTATCTGTCCAGAACGGCCCGGAATAAGCCTTCTTTGTTGGTGAACTCTGCGTACAGGGTAGGGGCTTTAGCACCCGTAGCTTCCACGAGATCGGAAAGCGACGTGGCTTCATACCCATGCTGCCAGAAGAGCGTCATGGCCTTATCGAGCGCCGCATCCCTGTCGAACACTTTTGGTCGGCCACGGCTTTTCTTTGCGCAACGCGTGACATCGGTTGTCATGTGCCGTTGGTCCTCTGTTGTTTTATTGAATAGTCATTATAAAAATAAACGTCTGCAACGACCAGCGGTGATTTCTGAAAAATAATATAATTTTATCTTTTTGAAATATAAGACAAATGAAATTAATTTAACGACCATTATAAAAATGAGTTGACGTGTGACCTGGATCACATCTATCATTTACCTATCGATCGTTAACTAAATAACTAACGACCACTACATCATCTGCCTAAAGGTATAAAATCATGAAAAACGTTAAAACCCTCATCGCTGCCGCCGTTCTGAGTTCACTCTCTTTCGCAAGCTTCGCTGCTGTTGAAGTGCAATCCACTCCAGCAGACCAGCAGAAAGTCGGTACCATCTCTGCCACTGCCGGGACTAACCTGGGCTCTCTGGAAGATCAGCTGGCGCAAAAAGCTGACGAAATGGGTGCGAAATCATTCCGCATCACCTCTGTGACCGGTCCTAACACCCTGCACGGTACCGCAGTTATCTACAAATAAGCGTAACGCAACCCTCCGTTATGCCACTGCAATAAAAAACGCCCTGCTGATGCAGGGCGTTTGTCGTTATTGCTGCTTTACATTGACTGCTGAGCAACCTCATGATGCCGCGTAACATCGGTTGGCATCCCCGAACGTGCTTCCATCGCCCGCTCCATCACTGCGCCATCGGTGTTGGCATTCGTTTTAAAGCTCACCATCGATGCATTCAGATTAATCGGCAGCGTCTGCGGATCGTCATTGATGTTTTTCGATAGCGGCTGGTGGATCTCAACCAGACGGACGCCACCTGGCTCTTCAGACACTTTAATCGGCGTATTAATGATATTCACTTTCGTGCCAGGGGCGATCACGCGGTAGAGCGTTTTGATATCGTCATCGCGCAGGCGAATGCAGCCGGAGCTGACGCGCATCCCGATCCCGAAATCCGCATTCGTTCCGTGCAGAAGATAAACCCCACCATATGCCGCCAGGCGAATTGCATGATGTCCCATCGGATTATCCGGGCCAGCAGGTACCACGGCGGGCAGGTCGATACCTTGAGCTTTATAACGGGCGCGAATGTTTGCCGTCGGGGTCCAGGTAGGATTAGCGCGCTTATCAGAGACGGTGGTGACCATGGTAGGTGTGAGCGTATCGCCCCCCAGTTGACCAATACCGATAGGGTAGACGGTCACTTCGTTCTTGCCGGGCGGGTAGTAATACAGACGTAGCTCGGCGAGGTTAATCACAATGCCCTGACGCGGCGCGTCCGGCAGGATGGTTTGCAGCGGAATCGTCAGTACGCTGCCCGCCCGGGGCACGTACGGATCTACGCCCGGGTTGGCCTGCAACAGCGCCAGGAACCCGACGTTATATTTTTTGGCAATCGCTTCCAGCGAGCCGCCATCGTTTTCAACCACGTGAAAGCGGTTTTCACCTACGACGTTGCTGCCGGCGGGCGGAAGAGGCCAGGTATTGGCGCGAGCAGGGAGCGCGACGGCAACCGTCGCGGCCAGCGCAACCAGAGTTAACCAGCGGGTAAAACGCGAAGAAATCATCATTATGATAATCCATACAAATGATAAGGTTATTGTTTTATAAGGCGTTAATGATAATTATGGCGAATGTATAGTCGGGAAGATCGGGCGAAGTGCAAAGAGTTTGTAAATTGTCCCCCCGCCAGCCGGGCGCTGGCGGGGGAAACCGTTATGCGATGGCGTTCTCTTCCAACTGACGCATAAAGTTACGCACCCAGTCCATGCGGGTTTTACGTTCCGTCAGATCCTGAGTAAATTTCAGACGCGTAGGGCCATCAAGACGGAAATGCTGCGGCTGTTTTTGCAGGAGGCCAATCAGCCACATCGGATCGACGTGGTTCTTTTCGGCAAACTCAATTACGCCGCCTTTCTCATTGCCTTCAAGTTTGCGAATGCCCAGCTTCTGCGCCTGCTGACGCAGGCGGGCAATATCCAGCAGGTTGCGCGCCGCATCGGGCAATATCCCAAAACGGTCAATCAGTTCGACTTTGATCTCTTCCAGCTCGCCTTCGCTTTTCGCGCTGGCAATGCGTTTGTAGAACGACAGACGGGTATTCACGTCAGGAATAAAATCATCCGGCAGCAGGGAAGGCATGCGCAGTTCCACTTCGGTCTGCTGGCTGGTGAGATCTTCCAGAGACGGTTCACGTCCGGCTTTAAGCGCGTCGACGGCATTTTCCAGCAGCTCCATATACAGCGAGAAACCGATGGTTTCCATGGAGCCGCTCTGGTCTTCACCCAGCAGCTCACCGGCGCCGCGGATCTCCAGGTCGTGGGTCGCCAGCGCAAAGCCAGCGCCCAGATCTTCCAGCGAGGCGATCGCTTCCAGACGCTTTTGCGCGTCGGTGGTCATTGCCTTCGGATGCGGCGTCAGCAGCCAGGCGTAGGCCTGATGGTGCGAACGCCCGACCCGCCCGCGCAGCTGGTGCAGCTGAGCCAGGCCGAAGTGATCCGCCCGTTCGATGATGATGGTGTTCGCCGTCGGAATGTCGATTCCGGTCTCAATGATGGTGGTACACACCAGCACGTTGAAACGCTGGTGGTGGAAATCGTTCATCACCCGCTCCAGCTCGCGCTCGCGCATCTGGCCGTGACCAATGGCGATGCGCGCTTCCGGCACCAGCTCTGCCAGCCTGTCGGCGGCTTTCTGAATATTTTCAACGTCGTTGTACAGGTAATAGACCTGGCCACCGCGCAGCACTTCGCGCAGGATCGCCTCGCGCACCACCAGATTGTCGTACTCGCGAACAAAGGTTTTCACCGCCAGACGGCGCGCCGGTGGGGTAGCGATTATCGACAGATCGCGCATGCCGCTCATCGCCATGTTCAGGGTGCGCGGGATCGGCGTTGCGGTCAGGGTCAGAATATCGACGTTGGCGCGCATGGCTTTGATGCGCTCTTTGTGGCGCACCCCGAAGCGGTGCTCTTCGTCGACGATCAGCAGCCCCAGATCTTTCCACTTCACGTCACTTTGCAGCAGCTTGTGAGTGCCGATCAGAATATCAATTTTGCCTTCACTTGCCTGCTCCAGGATCTGCGTCTGCTCTTTGGCACTGCGGAAGCGGGACAACATTTCGATACGTACCGGCCAGTTGGCGAAGCGGTCGCGGAAGTTGTCGAAGTGCTGCTGGGCAAGCAGGGTGGTCGGCACCAGTACCGCCACCTGCTTGTTGTTCTCAACCGCCAGGAAAGCGGCGCGCATCGCCACCTCGGTTTTACCGAAGCCCACGTCACCGCAGACTAAGCGATCCATCGCCAACGGCTGGCACATGTCACTCAGCACGGCGTTGATGGCCTGGGCCTGATCCGGCGTAGTTTCAAACGGGAAGCTGTCGCAGAACAGCTGGTACTGCTCTTTATCATGCTTAAACGCATACCCCTCTTTGGCCGCACGCTGAGCGTAAATATCCAGCAGCTCGGCGGCCACGTCGCGCACTTTTTCCGCCGCTTTCTGGCGTGCACGCGCCCAGGCATCGCCGCCCAGCTTGTGCAGCGGCGCATTCTCTTCCGCACCCCCGGCGTAGCGGCTGATCAGATGCAGGGACGACACCGGAACATACAGCTTGGCGTCGTTAGCGTAGGTCAGCATCAGGTATTCACCTTTGATGCCACCTGCTTCGAGGGTAGTCATCCCCTGATAGCGACCCACACCGTGTTCCAGGTGAACAATCGGCTGACCGGGGTGCAGTTCGGCCAGGTTGCGGATCAGGGTGTCCGGGTTGATGGTGCGACGGCTGTCCTGACGACGGCGCGCGACGCGCTCGCCCAGCAGGTCGCTTTCACATATCAACGCCAGGTTATTGAGCGTATCAATGAATCCGTGCTCGGCGGCGCCGATCATCAGGTAACGGCCATTTCCGGTCGCTTCGCTCAGGCGAAGAATACGCTTTGGCGCGACTTTGATCCTTCCCAGCAGTTCGCCCAGCGCTTCACGGCGACCTTCACTTTCAACGGAGAAGACCACCGGCCCGGTGAAGGACTCAAGAAACTTGCGCAGATTATCGAGCGGGGATTTCTGCTGCGCCTGAACGGCCAGGTCAGGCAGCATCCGGAAGGCGAGGTTAGTGTTGGCGGCCTTATCGGCAAGCGAATCGGTTTTGAGCTGCATACGCAGCCAGCGTTTCAGCTCGGCGTTGAGCTCGTCGGTACGCAGCCACAGCATTTCCGGCGGCAGCAGCGGACGCATCGGGTCAACGCCCCGGTTTTCAAAGCGGGCACGCGTTTCGCTTTCAAAGCGGCTGGCGCTGGCGTCGATATCCCCGGTGTTAACAATCAGCGTATTTGCCGGGAAGTAGCTGAACAGCGCCGGCAGCGGTTCGTTAAAGAAAAGGGGCTGCCAGTACTCGATCCCGGCCGGAAGGGTGCCTTTGCTGACCTGCTGGTAGATATGTTCGGCATCACGCTTCACGTCGAACCTGTCGCGCCACTGGCTGCGGAACAGTTCGATGGCGGTTTTATCCGTCGGGAACTCATGGGCGGGCAGCAGATTAATAGAGTCCACTTCCTCCAGCGTGCGCTGGGTGTCGGCGTCGAACACGCGCAGGCTGTCGATCTCATCATCGAAGAAATCCAGACGGTACGGCTGGTCGCTGCCCATCGGATAGAGATCAAGCAGCGCACCGCGCGTCGCGTATTCGCCGTGCTCCATCACCTGATCGACATGTCGATAGCCGGCTCCATCCAGCTGCACGCGCAGGGCATCGCGCGACAGGCGCTGGCCTTTTTTCATCACCAGCGCATGGCCGTGCAAATAGCTGTGCGGGCAGACGCGCTGCATCAGGGTATTCACCGGCACAATCAGCACGCCGCGCTGCATGGTGGGGAGCTGATACAGCGTCGACAGGCGCGAGGAGATGATCTCCTGGTGCGGAGAGAAACTGTCGTAGGGAAGCGTTTCCCAGTCGGCCAGGCTGAATACCAGACTGTCGGTGAACTGACGAATTTCGTCGTGCAGGCGCAGGGCGTTTTGCATGTCCGGGGCAACCAGCACCACCGGCCCTGGATGCCGCTCGGCAATTTCCGCCACCAGCGTGGCGCAGGCCGCGCCTGTCAGTTCGCCCAGCTGGCGTTGGTCACCTGCTTTTACAGGCAAGGAAAAACGATAGTGTTCAGGCATGGCTATGTCAGAGTCTCTTGGGGATATACCAACAGTATTGGGGCATATCACTGATACGCAATGTCTTTATTATCCTCGATCGTTATGCATAAGCAAATCGTAACCGCACAAGAGGGAAAGTGCCCCCGGATGGGGGCCGAGGAGATTAACGGGTAGCAGTCTGTGGAGAAAGCCGCGCGGGAGGGGAGAAGAAAAGGTCGCCAAAGAGGGCGGTTGAGAGCTTACGTGCCCCCAGCCCAACCAGCGTGCAGACGAGCAGGCTGATAAACGAATAGACCAGAATCAGCGTTAACTCCGCCCAGATCGGCCAGTACGCCGCATTCATTTCGCGAATCAGGAGCAGGCTAAACGCCTCAATTAAAATGCGGTGGGTGGTATAAATCGCGATGGTGTTTGAACCGATGACGTTCAGCAGATTATTGGGATGAACGGCATAACGCTGCTCGAAGCTGTAAAAGAGCTTCATGATGACTACGATCGACAGCAGTGAGAGCGGCAGAGGAACATTAGCGAACCACAGCACTACCGACACCGCGCCAGAGGCGATAAGTACCAGCCAGCTGCGGCGCAAATTCATCCCTTTCATCCACGCCATCAACTGCGCGCCGTACCATGCGCCGAGGCTGTAGTAGATCATGTTGCGCACCACGCTGTTCATTCCCCACCACGGTAACGGCAGGAAGTTGATGGCGATGCTTGCCAGCGCCAGAATCCCCAGCATCGGCAGTTTCCAGCGGCTCAGCAGCTTACAGAGCGTAAAGTAGACCACTAACGCGTACAAATACCACAGGCTGGTGCTGGCCGTGAGCATTCCCAGTACAAACCCTGAAACGGAATCGGCGTAGGCCGCATTGGATGCTGTCGCCAGTTCTCGCTCGGGGGCGAGCCAGGCATTCAGATGGGTCAGCGCCTGCCATTGCAGGACGCCCCACAGGGCCAAAACCCAGACGATGCTCCAGATCCGCTTGTCGAGACTGGTGCGCCAGTTCACCTCGTCAATATAACGACGGATCAAATAGCCGGAGATAAAGAAAAACACCGGCATACGGAACGGGGCAAGGTAAAGATTAAAGTAGACCCAGCATTTGGCGAGCAGGCCCGATAACGGATGCTGTAGCCCGTCAAGGTGAGGATAAAAGGTGATCACCGAGTGGTAAATTACCACCAGGCAGATGCACAGGCCTTTTATCTGGTTAATCCATAATGCTTTTTGTTTCATGGTGCGTGACGACCTTGTTGCCATAAACGAAACGCCGATTGTTGTAAAATGAAGCCCTGATGTAATGGGTAACAGTCTGTATCAGGACGATTTTCGGAAAAGTTGGAGGCTGTCTGGCGGAAGTTCAGTCAGTAGCATGATGATTTATCTGAATTTTTCGGAAAAATGATTACCGAATCTTACGGTTTCAGTCATTTACGCTTAACGGATTCGCTTATATACTCGTGGGTCTGCTATCAGCAAACAGACGGATTTCATGTATCAACCTGTCGCACTCTTTATAGGCTTACGTTACATGCGTGGGCGCGCCGCGGACCGCTTCGGTCGCTTTGTCTCCTGGCTTTCGACTATTGGCATTACGCTTGGCGTGATGGCACTGGTGACGGTGCTTTCCGTCATGAACGGCTTCGAGCGCGAGCTGCAAAACAATATCCTGGGGCTCATGCCGCAGGCCGTTCTCTCTTCCACTCAGGGTTCCGTTAATCCGCAACAGCTGCCGGAAAGCGCGGTGAAGTTACAGGGTGTCACGCGCGTTGCGCCGCTCACGACGGGCGATGTGGTGCTGCAAAGCGCCCGTAGCGTGGCGGTCGGGGTGATGCTGGGTATCGATCCCGCGCAAAAAGATCCGCTGACGCCGTTCCTGGTCAATGTGAAACAAACCGACCTGGAAGCGGGTAAATATAACGTCATCCTCGGCGAGCAGCTTGCCGGGCAGCTCGGGGTCAACCGTGGCGATCAGCTGCGCGTGATGGTGCCGTCAGCCAGTCAGTTTACGCCGATGGGGCGTCTGCCAAGCCAGCGCCTGTTCAACGTGATTGGCACGTTTGCGGCGAACAGCGAAGTTGATGGTTACCAGATGCTGGTGAACATTCAGGACGCCTCGCGTCTGATGCGCTACCCCGCGGGAAATATTACCGGCTGGCGTCTGTGGCTTGATGCGCCGCTGAAGGTGGATACCCTTAGCCAGCAGACGCTACCGGAAGGGACGAAATGGCAGGACTGGCGCGACCGGAAAGGCGAACTGTTCCAGGCCGTGCGCATGGAGAAAAACATGATGGGGCTGCTGCTGAGCCTGATCGTGGCCGTTGCCGCGTTTAATATCATCACCTCGCTCGGGCTGATGGTGATGGAGAAGCAAGGCGAAGTCGCCATTCTGCAAACCCAGGGGCTGACTCCGCGCCAGATCATGGCGGTATTTATGGTCCAGGGCGCCAGCGCCGGCATCATCGGCGCGCTGCTCGGCGCGGCGCTGGGGGCGCTGCTCGCCAGCCAGCTCAACAATCTCATGCCGATTATCGGCGCGCTGCTTGATGGCGCGGCGCTGCCGGTGGCTATCGAGCCGCTCCAGGTGGTCGGTATTGCGCTGGCCGCGATGGCCATTGCGCTGCTTTCTACGCTTTATCCTTCCTGGCGGGCTGCCGCCACTCAACCCGCTGAGGCTTTACGTTATGAATAAGATCCTGTTGCAGTGCGACAACCTGTCCAAACGCTATCAGGAAGGCACTGTGCAGACCGACGTGTTGCACAATGTGAGTTTTAGCGTGGGCGAAGGCGAGATGATGGCGATTGTCGGCAGCTCCGGCTCCGGTAAAAGTACGCTGTTGCACCTGCTTGGCGGGCTGGACACGCCAACCGAAGGCGATGTGATCTTCTCCGGGCAGCCGCTGAGTAAAATGTCGTCTACGGCGAAAGCCGAGCTGCGTAACCGTGAGCTGGGTTTTATCTACCAGTTCCACCATCTGCTGCCGGACTTTACGGCGCTGGAAAACGTCGCAATGCCGCTGCTGATTGGTAAAAAGAAACCCGCGGAAATTTATGCCCGCGCCAGCGACATGCTAAAAGCGGTAGGGCTGGGTCATCGCGGGAATCACCGTCCGTCTGAGCTTTCCGGCGGTGAGCGTCAGCGTGTGGCCATCGCCCGTGCGCTGGTCAACAACCCGCGCCTGGTGCTGGCGGATGAACCGACAGGTAACCTCGATGCGCGTAACGCAGACAGCATTTTCCAGCTTCTCGGCGAACTGAACGCCGCGCAGGGAACCGCGTTTCTGGTGGTCACCCACGATTTACAACTGGCTAAGCGGATGGGGCGTCAGCTGGAAATGCGCGACGGTCGTCTGAATGCTGAACTGACGCTGATGGGAGCGGAGTAATGGCTTCACCGTTATCGTTACTCATCGGGTTACGCTTTAGCCGCGGTCGTCGCCGGAGCGGGATGGTTTCCCTTATCTCCGTGATCTCCACCATCGGTATCGCCCTGGGCGTGGCGGTGCTGATTGTGGGCTTAAGCGCCATGAACGGCTTTGAGCGTGAACTGAATAACCGCATTCTGGCCGTTGTCCCCCACGGTGAAATCGAGCCGGTTAACCAGCCGTGGTCCAGCTGGCGTGATGCCCTTAACAAAGTGGAAAAGGTGCCCGGCATTGCGGCGGCTGCACCTTACATCAACTTTACCGGGCTGGTAGAGAGCGGGGTAAACCTGCGCGCCATTCAGGTGAAAGGGGTAAATCCTCGTCAGGAAGAGCGTCTGAGCGCGCTGCCGCGCTATGTGCAAAATGGCGCATGGGCAAACTTTAAGGCTGGCGAGCAGCAGATCATCATGGGCAAAGGCGTTGCCGATGCGCTGAAGGTGAAGCAGGGCGACTGGGTCTCGATCATGATCCCGAACGCCAGCGCTGATCACAAATTGCAGCAGCCTAAGCGCGTACGTCTGCACGTCACCGGTATTTTGCAGCTGAGCGGCCAGCTCGATCACAGCTTCGCGATGGTGCCGCTGGAAGATGCACGCCAGTATCTGGATATGAGCGACAGCGTGACGGGCATTGCCATTAAGGTTAACGACGTCTTCAACGCCAATAAACTGGTGCGTGACGCTGGCAGCGTGACCAATAACTATGTCTACATCAAAAGCTGGATCGGCACTTACGGGTATATGTACCGTGATATCCAGATGATCCGCGCGATTATGTATCTGGCGATGGTGCTGGTGATTGGGGTGGCGTGTTTTAATATCGTCTCGACGCTGGTGATGGCCGTTAAGGATAAGAGCGGCGACATCGCCGTGCTGCGTACCTTAGGGGCGAAAGACGGTCTTATTCGCGCCATCTTCGTCTGGTACGGTTTACTGGCGGGGCTGTTGGGCAGCCTCTGCGGCGTGGCGATCGGCGTGGTGGTTTCCCTTCAGCTGACGCCGATTATCAACGGGATTGAAGCGCTTATTGGCCATCAGTTCCTGTCAGGCGATATCTATTTTATTGACTTCCTGCCGTCTGAACTGCACTGGCTGGACGTTATTTATGTGCTGGTTACAGCACTTTTACTGAGTCTGCTGGCAAGCTGGTATCCGGCGCGTCGCGCTAGCCGAATTGATCCGGCGAGGGTATTAAGTGGCCAGTAATTTCGTCATGGTTTAGCGGTCTTTTGGCCGCTGAATCAAACAGAGGAATGCATCATGTATTACGGATTTGATATTGGCGGCACCAAGATTGCGCTCGGCGTGTTCGATAAAGATCTTAAGCTACAATGGGAAACCCGCGTCCCCACGCCGCGCGAAAGCTACGATGAATTTTTAACCGCCATTGCCGCGCTGGTGGCGCAAGCGGATGAACGCTTTGGCGTCAAAGGCAGCGTTGGCATTGGTATTCCGGGTATGCCCGAAACCGACGATGGCACGCTGTACGCGGCCAACGTGCCTGCCGCCAGCGGCAAACCGCTGCGGGCCGATCTCTCCGCGCTCCTTGAACGCGACGTGCGCTTAGATAACGATGCCAACTGCTTCGCGCTCTCTGAAGCCTGGGATGATGAATTCCGTCGCTTCCCGCTGGTGATGGGGCTGATCCTCGGAACGGGCGTCGGTGGCGGGATTGTCATTAACGGTAAGCCCATTACCGGGCGCAGCTACATCACCGGCGAATTTGGCCATATCCGCCTGCCGGTGGATGCTCTGGAGGTCGTCGGACGTGATTTCCCGCTGACCCGCTGCGGCTGTGGGCAGCACGGCTGTATTGAGAACTACCTATCAGGCCGCGGGTTTGCATGGCTTTACGAACACTTCTATCATCAGAAACTTGAGGCCCCTCATATCATTACCCTGTGGGAGCAGGGGGATGCGCAGGCGCGTGAGCACGTCGAGCGCTATCTGGATCTGCTGGCGGTGTGTCTGGGGAATATCCTGACTATCGTCGATCCGGATCTGCTGGTGATCGGGGGAGGGCTGTCAAATTTCACTGCGATTACGGAACAGTTGTCCGGGCGTCTGACCCGACATTTATTGCCGGTCGCCCGCGTGCCGCGCATTGAGCGTGCGCGACACGGGGACGCAGGAGGCATGCGCGGAGCCGCATTCCTTCATCTCACCGATTAGTTTACGAGGTTATTATGCTGTCGCGTCGCCAGGGTCGACTCAGCCGTTTTCGCAAAAATAAACGCCGCTTACGTGAACGCCTGCGTCAGCGGATCTTTTTCAGAGACAGGATGATGCCAGAAGCGATGGATAAACCCAGAGTGGTGGTGTTGACCGGGGCGGGGATCTCCGCCGAATCCGGTATTCAGACTTTCCGCGCAGCGGATGGACTGTGGGAAGAACACCGAGTTGAAGATGTGGCGACGCCGGAAGGTTTCGCCCGCGACCCGGCGCTGGTGCAGGCGTTCTACAACGCCCGCCGTCGCCAGCTTCAGCAGCCGGAGATTGCGCCGAATGCGGCGCACCTGGCGCTGGCAAAGCTGGAGGAAGCGCTGGGGGATCGTTTTCTGCTGGTCACGCAGAACATCGACAATCTTCACGAAAGGGCCGGAAACCACAACATCATTCACATGCACGGCGAACTGCTCAAGGTGCGGTGCGCCTGGAGTGGTCAGGTGCTGGAGTGGAAAGAAGACGTGCTGGACGAAGACCGCTGCCACTGCTGTCAGTTCCCTTCGCGTCTGCGTCCGCATGTGGTCTGGTTTGGCGAAATGCCGCTGGGAATGGATGAGATCTACAGCGCCCTGGCCATGGCGGACGTCTTTATCGCCATTGGTACTTCGGGACATGTCTATCCGGCGGCGGGATTTGTTCACGAAGCGCGACTTCAAGGTGCCCATACGGTGGAGCTTAATCTGGAGCCAAGCCAGGTCGGGAGTGAGTTTGAAGAGAAACATTACGGTCTGGCGAGCGAGGTGGTGCCAGCCTTTGTGGATAAACTCCTGAAGGGGCTATAAGAGTAACGGGCGACATTGCGTCGCCCGTTATGCATTAACGGCCTGCTTTTAGCTTCTGATAATATTCTTCATACAGGCGGCTCGCGTCACCGACGTCGTTCTGCCATTCCCCTTTGCTGATGGTTTCAGCGTCCGGATAAAGCGATTTATCATTTGCCACTTCAGGGCTTAAAAGCTTCCGCGCGGCCAGGTTTGGCGTCGGGTAGCCGATAGTTTCCGCCACCTCTTTTGCCACATCCGGGCGCAGCAGGAAGTTGATCAGCTTCAGGGCACCCTCGACGTTTTTCGCATTCGCCGGGATCGCGAGGCTGTCCATCCAGAAGATGCCGCCCTCTTTCGGCCAGACCACCTCAAGCGGCGTCCCGGCCTGACGCGCCACAAACGCAGAGCCGTTCCAGACCATCCCCAGATTCACTTCACCTTCCATATACGGGTTAGCCGGGTTATCCGAGTTGAACGCCGCCACGTTTGGCATCAGCTTTTTCAGTTCGTTATACGCTGCTTCGATCTCTTTCGGATCGGTGGTGTTGCCGGAATAGCCGAGTTTACGCAGCGCCACCTGGAACACTTCGCGCGCATCGTCGGTTAACAGCAGGCTGCTTTTGTATTCCGGCTTCCACAGGTCAGCCCAGGATGAAACCGTTATGGGATCAATGGCATCGCTGTTGATGCCAATTGCCGTCGCGCCCCAGATGTACGGAATGGAGTAGTCGTTGTTCGGGTCGAACGGCTTGTTTAGCATCTCAGGATCGAGGTTAGAAAAATTGGTTAGCTTCGTTTTGTCGATCTTCTGGATCATGCCTTCTTTGCGCATCTTGTCGACGAAATAGGTCGACGGCACCACCAGGTCATACGCGCCATCTTTATAGGTTTTGAGCTTGGCGTACATGGTTTCATTCGACTCGTAGGTCGAATAGATCACCTTGATGCCTGTCTCTTTGGTGAACTGCTCCAGCAGGCCCGGCGGCACATACTCGGTCCAGTTGTAGAAATAGAGCGTTTTGCTGTCATCAGCATGCGCAGCGCCCATTCCGAGCACCAGTGCCGCAGCGGCAAGCATTTTTTTCATTTCTGTGTCCCCTGAGATTTTGTTTTATCACGAGCAATAACCTGGCTGGCAATCACCAGAACCAGCGATAACACCAACAGAATAGTCGCCAGCGCGTTCACTTCGGGTGAAACACCGACTTTAACCATTGAGTAGATCTTCAACGGCAGAATTTCATAGCTCGGCCCGGTGACGAAGGAGGACACGACCACGTCGTCCATCGACAGGGTAAAGCTGAGCAGCCATCCTGCTGCCACGGCGGGCATCGCCAGCGGCAGAATGATTTTGCGCAGAATGGTCATCTCGCTGGCACCCAGATCTTTCGCCGCTTCCAGCATGCGAACGTCGAACCCTTTCAGACGCGCGTAGACGGTTACCACCACAAACGGCAGACAGAAGGTGATATGCGAGAACAGCAGCGACCAGAAACCGAGCTGGACGCCCAGCAGCATAAACAGCACCAGCAGTGAAATGGCCATCACGATATCCGGGGACATCATCACCACAAACAACATGCCACTGACGAACGGCTTACCGCGAAAACGGTAGCGGTACAGCGCCACGGCGGTCAACGAGCCAATCAGCGTCGCGAAGGTGGCAGAGAATACCGCCATCGTCAGCGAGTGCTGAGCGGCCTGTAGCAGGCTGTCATTGTTCATCAGCAGGCCATACCATTTGGTGGTAAACCCTTGCCAGTTGATCCCGAAGCGCGAGCTGTTAAAGGAGTTCACGATCAAAATGATTATCGGAATATAAAGATACGCATAAATGGCGGTCATAAAACCACCGCGAAGCAGTCGACCGATCATTCCAGCTCCACCTTCTTATTCAGCAGGCGTGAGGCACGCCAGTAAACCAGCAGCATCAGCCCCATCACCACCGTCAGCGTTATGCTGGTGGCCGAGCCGAACGGCCAGTCGCGAATGTTAAGGAACTGGCTCTTAATCACGTTACCGATCAGCAGGTTTTTCGCCCCGCCCATCAGGTCCGAGACGTAGAACAGCCCCATCGCAGGCAGCATGACCAGCAGACAGCCGGCGATAATACCCGGCATGGTCAGCGGAATAATGATGCGGACAAAGGTTTGTAACTTACTGGCGCCCAGGTCTTTAGCTGCTTCCAGCAGCGGTTTATCGAGCTTTTCAATGCTGGAGTAGAGCGGCATCACCATAAACGGCAGCAGGATATAGACCAGGCCGACAATCACCGCGCCCGGGGTGAACATGATGCGGATCGGCGTCTCGATCACCCCCAGCCACAGCAGAAACTCGTTCAGATAACCTTTGGTGCTGAGGAAGATTTTCAGCCCGTAGATGCGGATTAACGAGTTGGTCCAGAACGGCACAATCAGTAAAAACAGCAGCAGCGGCCGCACTTTTTGCGGCAGGCGGGCCAGGAACCAGGCGAACGGATACCCCAGTACCAGGCAGGCGAGGGTGGCAATCAGCGCCATATTGAGCGAGTGCAGCAGCACGTCAAAATAGAGCGGATCGAGCAGGCGCGCGTAGTTGTCCAGCGTAAAGACCATCGCCACGAAGTTCGCGTCGTCGCGGGTCAGGAAGCTGGTCACGATGATCATCAGGTTGGGAAGAAAGACAAACAACACAAGCCAACCGACGATCGTGGCAATCACCACATTCTGGAACTTACTTGTGTTCTTCATCAGCCAGTACAACCTCCCAGCTTTCTACCCAGTTGATGACCATTTTCTGATCCAGCGAGTGGTCGAAGTCCGGATCGTCCTCGTTAAAGAATTCGCTGACCATCACCATTTTGCCGTTTTCCAGTTCGACCACGGATTCGAGGGTCATCCCTTTGTAGTTACGTTCGCGAACGTAACCGATCAGACCTTCGACGTCAGCCGTGTCGTGGATCTCATCAACGCGGAGATCTTCCGGGCGCAGCAGGACGTTGAGCCTTTGCCCCTTTTCCACGGCAAAGTTCACCGTGATGTTGCATTCGCGGCCTTCCACGTTCGCGCGCACGCGCTGCTCGTCCAGACGCTCAATCACCGTGGCGTTGAAAATATTGATTTCACCAATGAAGCTGGCGACGAACAGGTTTTTCGGCTCTTCGTAAATTTCACGCGGGGTGCCATCCTGCTCAATCTTGCCGTCGCGCATCACCACGATACGGTCTGACATGGTCAGGGCTTCTTCCTGATCGTGCGTGACAAACACGAACGTAATGCCGAGCTTACGCTGAAGTGCTTTCAGCTCGTTCTGCATCTGCTTGCGCAGCTTGTAGTCCAGCGCGGAGAGGGATTCATCCAGCAGGAGCAGGCGAGGTTTGTTGACCACGGCGCGGGCAATGGCCACACGCTGCTGCTGACCACCGGAAAGTTGATGAGGCTTGCGCTGGGCGAATGCCTCCAGCTGCACCATGCGCAGGGCTTCGGTAACCCGAGGCGGGATCTCGCTGGCCGGTGTTTTTTGCATCCGCAGGCCAAACGCCACGTTCTCAAACACGGTCATGTGCGGGAACAGGGCATAGCTCTGGAAGACGGTATTGACGTGGCGATCTTCGGCAGGAACCTGGGTAATGTCCTGGTTCTCAAGATGGATATGGCCGTTATCGACGCTTTCCAGCCCGGCGATAAGGCGCAGGACGGTGGTTTTGCCGCAGCCGGAGGGGCCGAGCAGCGTGAGAAACTCACCGTCATTGATGGTCAGATTAAGGTCGGAAATGACATCTTTGCCATCGAAACTTTTACGAATTCGTTCCAGTTGCACCAGCGGTGAAAGGGAACGGGGTTGTGTATTCAATTTTCGCGCTGTCCCATATAGACGCCTCAGGCAGCAGACTGAAGCGGGGTTTGTGTGTAACCACCTTGGTGACTCGTAATGAGGGCGGACATTCTACGGCAAACCCATTGAATCGCCAATCCTTCTCACTTATTCATAAGCTACATTTATTAACGCAGAACGATATAAACGTAAAAAGTTCTCGTTTGCGGGATAAAAGTGACCTGACGCAATATTTGCGTTTTGCTGCTTAATGATAATGTTGTCACAAAAAGTGAGGGTGACTGCATGGATAAACTACTTGAGCGTTTCTTACATTACGTTTCGCTGGATACCCAATCTAAGCCGGGGGTCCGACAGGTGCCAAGCACCGAAGGCCAGTGGAAGCTGCTAAATCTGCTGAAAGAGCAGCTGGAGGCTATGGGGTTGGTTGACGTCACGCTCAGCGAAAAAGGGACCGTGATGGGAACGCTGCCGGCGAATATTGACGGCAATATCCCGGCAATTGGCTTTAT
The DNA here is from genome assembly GCF_049238665.1 of Enterobacter cloacae complex sp. IR5450. NCBI lineage: Bacteria > Pseudomonadati > Pseudomonadota > Gammaproteobacteria > Enterobacterales > Enterobacteriaceae > Enterobacter > Enterobacter cloacae complex sp. IR5450. The sequence goes on along the minus strand of NZ_JBMKIC010000003.1, from coordinate 41,731 downwards.
TTCTCATGTCGATACCTCACCTGATTTTAGCGGTAAACACGTTAATCCGCAGATTGTTGAAAACTACCGCGGCGGTGATATAGCACTGGGCATTGGCGACGAAGTGCTGTCGCCAGTGATGTTCCCGGTACTGCATCAGCTGCTGGGGCAGACGTTAATCACCACCGACGGCAAAACCTTGCTGGGGGCCGATGACAAAGCGGGCATCGCCGAGATCATGACGGCGCTGGCGGTGCTGAAGGGCAAAAATATCCCGCATGGCGATATCCGCGTGGCCTTCACGCCGGATGAAGAGGTTGGAAAAGGCGCGAAACACTTTGACGTTGAGGCGTTTAACGCGCAATGGGCCTACACCGTTGACGGTGGCGGCGTGGGTGAACTTGAGTATGAAAACTTCAACGCGGCATCGGTAACGATCAAAATCGTCGGGAATAACGTGCACCCGGGCTCTGCGAAAGGAGTGATGGTGAATGCACTGTCGCTGGCTGCGCGTATTCATGCGGAAGTGCCCGCCGAAGAAAGCCCGGAGATGACGGAAGGGTATGAGGGTTTTTATCATCTGACCAGCATCAAGGGGACCGTGGACAGCGCGCAGATGCACTATATTGTCCGCGATTTCGACCGCAAAGCCTTTGAAGCGCGCAAGCGTAAGATGATGGAGATCGCGAAAAAAGTCGGCAAGGGGCTACATCCGGATTGCTATATTGAGCTCATCATCGAAGACAGCTATTACAATATGCGCGAGAAGGTGATGGAACATCCGCACATTCTTGATATCGCCCAGCAGGCGATGCGCGATTGTGACATCGAGCCGGTGATGAAACCGATCCGTGGTGGAACCGATGGTTCACAGCTGTCGTTTATGGGCCTGCCGTGCCCGAACCTGTTTACCGGTGGATATAACTACCACGGCAAGCATGAGTTCGTGACGCTGGAAGGGATGGAGAAAGCGGTGCAGGTGATTGTGCGGATAGCGGAGTTAACCGCGAAGCGGTAAAAAAAGCCCGGTGGCGCTTCGCTTACCGGGCCTACAGGAACGGCTTTTGTAGGCCGGGTAAGGCGTAGCTGCCACCCGGCAAACATCATGGTTCAGTCCTCAAAAAACCAGTACCCGCTGTTAACCAGCGCGGCCAGCATGGCGAGGAAGGAGGGATCGTCCAGCGCGTCGCCAAAGGTATCCGCAGTCAGCACCATATGGCTGGCAATTGCTTCCAGCGCCGGGCGATGCGGAGAGTCCAGGCGCTCGCCGTTGACGAATACCTCTTCGCCAATGCGCAGTACACGTAATCCGCCCAGACGAACCAGCTTATCGCCCTGCTGGAGCGCATCATAAATTTCATCTGCCTGATAAGGCGGCTCTGGCGGTGCGACGTCCAGTTCGTGACGCGACTGGCTGATAAACTCGCCAAACCACTGTCTGAAGTGCTCCGGTTCGTTGATCAGATCCAGCATCATCCCGCGCAGCTTATCCAGCTCCTCTGGCAGAATATCCGCCGGATGCTCACGCGCCGGAACGTCCGGATCGCTGTAACGGTAACTGCCCAGCTCACGCTGTAAAACATAGTCAGCAAATCCGCTGATCATCTCGCGCCCGCTTGGCGCGCGGAAACCAACCGAATAGTTCAGCGAGTTTTCCAGGGAATAACCTTCATGCGGGAAGCCCGGTGGGATATAAAGAATGTCACCTGGCTCCAGCTCTTCATCAATGATCCCTTCAAACGGATCAACCTGGAGCAGATCCGGGTGCGGGCAGTGCTGTTTCATTGGCACTTTTTCGCCCACGCGCCAGCGACGGCGACCGGTACCCTGAATGATAAACACGTCGTACTGATCCAGATGCGGACCCACGCCGCCACCGGGAACGGAGAAGGAGATCATCAGATCGTCCATTCGCCAGTCTGGCAGGGCGCGGAAGGGACGCATTAAGGCTGCGGTAGGTTCGTGCCAGTTGTTGACCGCCTGCACCAGTAAAGACCAGTTGTTTTCGCCCAGGTGATCGTAGCTTTCAAAGGGACCGTGGCTGACCTGCCATTTCCCGTCCTGGTGGCTTACCAGACGGCTGTCTACCTCGTTTTCCATCGCCAGACCAGCGAGTTCGTCAGGAGAAATAGGGTCGATAAAATTGCTGATCCCGCGTTTAAGAACGACCGGGCGTTTTTGCCAGTAACGTTCAATAAAGTCGGGCCAGTTAAGCGTTAATTGATAATCCATATTTATGTATTCCGCAGGCTCTTACTGAGTCGGATTATAACGGAAGCCCCGCTCCCTGGCTGCGAGATCCGCGTATTTTTCACATTCCGGGTCAACTATCGTTCGATACGGGATGCTGGCGGCCAAAAATGACTTCCATCCGGGCTCCGCCCAGCAAACTTTCACCGGTTTCAATCTTGCCCTCGTACTGATCGACAATTTCCCTGGCGACGGATAATCCGACGCCCTGGCCTGGCCGCAGCGTATCGGCGCGCTGGCCGCGATCGAACACCACTTCGCGTTTATTACGGGGAATGCCAGGACCATCATCCTCAACGATAATATGCAGTTCGTTATCCGTTACCCGCGCGGAAACCTCGACAAACTCCAGACAATATTTGCAGGCGTTATCGAGCAGGTTTCCCATCACTTCCATAAAGTCATTCTTCTCGCCAACAAAGCTAATTTCCGGTGAGATATCCAGACTGATGTTGACCCCTTTACGCTGGTACACCTTGTTCAGCGCCGAGGTGAGGTTATCCAGCAGCGGGGCTACCGGGTGCAGTTCACGGCTCAACAGAGCGCTTCCGGAGCGCATGCTCGCGCGGTGCAGGTAATAGCCGATCTGCTGTGAAATACGGCTGATTTGTTCCAGCATCACCGGCTCTGCATCATCCACGCTCATTTTCGAACTGCGCATGGAACGCAGGGTACTCTGCATCACCGCCAGCGGGGTTTTCAGGCTGTGCGTAAGGTCGGTGAGCGTCGTGCGATACTTGTCGTAGCGTTCACGTTCGCTTTTCAGCAGGCGGTTGAGGTTGCGCACCAGGCTGGTCAGTTCGCGCGTAGTTTCCGGGTTCAGCTTCTCGCGGTGATGTTCTTCCAGCTCGCGCACCTCTTTGGCAAGGGATTCAATCGGGCGGAGGCTCCACCATGCAGCAACCCACAGGAGAGGGATCACCAGCAGCAGGTTGGCAGCCAGAACATACACAAACCAGTTCCAGACCATATATGAGCGTTTCAGCTCAACCGGGATGGTATCGATCACCACAATGGTTAACTGCGGCATGTTCAGGGTGGCGGGATAAAGGTTGATGGCCACAGAGTGGGTCATCTCCGTGTCGTCATCTTCGGCACGGATCTCATTAAGCTTGATCTGTAAGGCGCGATCGTCACGCAGCAGGCTGCTGGTGGAGTTGAGATCGGCTTCTATTTCATGAAAACCGTTGGTTTTCAGCCATTCCGGACGGATGCGCTTTTTCAGCCACGGGACATCGCGCTGGGCCCACAGCAATTTCCCTTTTTCATCGTAGATCAGCGCCAGCGTCGGGCTCTGCTGATTCAGGTTTTCCGGCATCTCGACGGTGATTCGGTTGTTCTCCCACTTCGCCAGGGTATAAAACAGGTTACTTTCGCCGCGAAGCAGGCGGAAGGTGGTTTTATCGAAGCTCACGCTATACCCGACCAGCGCCACCATCCCGTAAGAGAGCGACAGCACCAGCACGACGGCGGCGGTTGCCAGCAAAAAGCGAACCCGCAGCGAAAGGGGTAAAATGTGACGCAAAATCCCTTTCATTTAGCGTAATTCAAACAGGTAACCCTGACCACGCACGGTGGTGATCACGTCATGCGGGTACTGCGCCTGAATTTTTTTACGCAGGCGGCCCATCAGCACGTCAATGGTGTGGCTTTCGCGCAGTTCGGCATCCGGATAGAGCTGAAGCATCAGAGAATCTTTGCTCACCACTTTACCGTTGTTACGGATCAGCGTTTCCATGATGGTGTATTCGAATGCGGTCAGCTTGATCACTTCATCATTAATAGAAAATTCGCGGCGGGAGAGATCCACCTGGAATGGCGGCAGAGAGATCACCTGCGACGCCAGCCCGCTGTTGCGGCGCAGAAGCGCCTGCATACGCGCGGCGACTTCTTCAATATGGAAGGGTTTAGTCACGTAGTCATCCGCGCCAGCGCTCAGGACTTCAACCTTGTCCTGCCAGCCTTCACGGGCAGTTAGCACCAGCACCGGCAGGGAAACGTCATGGCTACGCCAGCGGCGGATAAGGGACAATCCGTCTTCATCCGGTAGCCCTAAATCGACAATGGCGATGTCCGGCAGGTGTTCATTGAGATAATAATCGGCCTCTTTTGCGTCTTCAGCATCGTCCACCTGATGACCCATCTCCTGAAGTTGAACTTTCAGGTGATGACGTAGCAATGCGTTATCCTCAACAACCAGTACGCGCATCATCATTTCTCCCTTTATAAATGGTATGAATAGTTTAACGCTGATTATTCAGGTTGACACCAGCGCGATGAAATTAAATGATTTTTTTGCATGCTCCAGAACACAGGGGGCATGACGCCAGGCGCGGGTAATATAAACGGACTTGTTTTCGCAAGCTTCTGCAATCCGGATAAAACAGCCATCCGTTTATGAAATGTTGAAGGCGAGTCGCTTTTTTGACAGAAGGGTCACGCCAGTTTTGTAAAGATTGCCCTTTTTTTTGTAAGGATGTTCTCACTATGTCTGCCTTTGTCTACGCTTATTTTATGGTGCGAAATTAGATTTGCATAAGATGTGCCAGAAAAGCAGCATTTTTACACGACAAAACAGCAATATAGCGAGTAAAGAGGGTTTTATGGAATGGAAGGTTGTTGAGACTATTGCGAGCCCGGAAAGCGGAACTATCTTTTGCAAAGTTGAAACACAGTATGGCCTGAATTATATCCTGTGGTTAAAGGGAGATTATTACGTTCGTACAGGTGAAATCATCACCACCTCAAACCAGGGGATCCTGATTAACGATCGACGCCGTAGAGTATGGATAGCGCAGGCAATGCCCTTTACATCCATAGGCTGGATGGGGTTCAAACAGAAAAACGCGTGTCCAGGCAACCGGCAAGAGATGGATCGTCCGTGCACGGCTGAAACCCCGTGCCAGTTCAAACTGTGCCCGTTCGGCTTAAAACGATATATTCCGGAAAGTTATTCCACGACGAAAATTAACAACCATCCTGACGGCAGGCTTTAATCCCGGCAAAACAGGTAATGTGACGTGAAAACATCAACTCGATGATGAAAAACAGCCCCCTTTCCGGGTGGAAAGGGGGAAGGCGATTACTTCAGCTCGTCAACCATAGTGATGGCACGGCCAATATAGTTTGCCGGGGTCATCTCTTTCAGGCGCGCTTTTTCTTCTTCTGGCAGCGCCAGACCGTCGATAAACTGTTTCATACCTTCAGCATCAACGCGTTTACCGCGGGTCAGCTCTTTGAGTTTCTCGTACGGTTTTTCGATGCCGTAACGACGCATCACGGTCTGAATCGGCTCCGCCAGCACTTCCCAGTTGTGATCCAGCTCGTCCAGCAGACGGTCGCGGTTAACTTCCAGTTTGCTCACACCTTTCAGGGTGGACTGGTAGGCGATCAGCGCGTAGCCAATACCTACGCCCAGGTTACGCAGCACCGTGGAGTCAGTCAGGTCGCGCTGCCAGCGGGATACCGGCAGCTTGCTCGCCATATGCTGCAACACGGCATTCGCCAGACCCAGGTTACCTTCGGAGTTTTCGAAGTCGATTGGGTTCACTTTGTGCGGCATGGTGGACGAACCGATTTCCCCGGCGATGGTTTTCTGCTTGAAGTGGTTCAGGGCGATGTAACCCCATACGTCACGATCGAAGTCGATCAGGATGGTATTGAAGCGCGCAATGCAGTCAAACAGCTCGGCGATGTAGTCGTGCGGCTCAATCTGGGTGGTGTACGGGTTCCACTGGATCCCCAGAGAGGTCACAAAATCTTCGCTGAACTGGTGCCAGTCCACTTCCGGGTACGCGGCGATGTGGGCGTTGTAGTTACCCACCGCGCCGTTGATTTTGCCGAGGATCTCAACCTGCTCCAGCTGACGATACTGGCGTTCCATGCGGTACGCCACGTTCGCCATCTCTTTACCCATGGTGGATGGGGTTGCTGGCTGGCCGTGAGTACGGGACAGCAGCGGAATGTCGCGGTATTCCACGGACAGCGCTTTCACCGCATCAATGATTTTACGCCAGTAAGGGAGTACCACCTCTTTTCGCGCGGTAGAGAGCATCAGCGCGTGAGACAGGTTGTTAATATCCTCAGACGTACAGGCGAAGTGAATAAATTCAGATACCGCGTGCAGGGCAGGGACGCATGCCACTTTCTCTTTCAGGAAGTATTCAACTGCTTTCACGTCGTGGTTGGTGGTGCGTTCGATGGTTTTAATGCGCGCGGCATCTTCTTCGCTGAACTCAGCAACGATTTTATCAAGGTAATCGTTTGCCTTTGCGTCAAAAGCAGGAACTTCCTTGATTGCTGTCTGGGCGGCCAGCTTTTGCAGCCAGCGTACTTCGACCTGAACACGGAACTTCAGCAGGCCATATTCGCTGAAGATCCCGCGCAGCGCGCTGACTTTATCGCCGTAGCGTCCATCGACAGGGGATACGGCGGTCAGTGAGGATAATTCCATAATTCGCAACTCCGGGAGGTTAACAATGAGCAAGAATTTGTTTTGCCTGAGTCGTCAGGCGATGACGAGAAAACATTAACTGTAGGCGGCCACCGCCGACCTGTTGCCACAGCACGGCGGCACGGATGCCTGCCAGCAGCGAAGCGCGTACCTTCGCCTGTACCTGTGGGCTTTGCAATACGGCAGGCGAACCGGTGACCTGAATACGCGGGCCGAGCGGGCTAATCACGTCAACGTAGATACCGGCCATCGCGCTCAGCAGGGTCTCAGACTGGAGGTCAAAGTGGTCGAGCTGGCGCTGTAGCCCGGCGATGCGATCGCCCAGGGTATTCATTGCGCCTTTTGCCGCGTTCAGCTTACGTTCCAGCACCATCAGGCTTAAGGTGTAGCGGGTCAGTTCCGCATTCAACCCCTGACGGTTACTGGCGTTGAGCACGCCGAGCAGAGTTTCAAGACCGAGACGAAGATTGGTTTCACTGCCGCCAAAGACGCCCAGCGTGGAGCCTGGGTTGAGGTCGATAACGCTGTTAAGTGAAACGTGCAGGGCGTCAGCGTCGCAATGACCCTGATGCGCCAGCTGTTGCACCAGACGGGCTGACTGGCAAATTCCCGCCAGCGCCAGGGTGATGTCGTAATAGTTCTTCGCCACACGGTCTCCTTTATGTGTGCAAACGGTTTAAACAGCAGGCAGCGGCAGGCGCTGTTCAATGATCCCACCGCCGAGGCAAATTTCGCCGCTGTAGAAAACAGCAGACTGGCCAGGGGTAACGGCGGAAACCGGCTCGTCGAAACGCACGTCAATGCGATCGTCATCCAGTGCGGTTACGGTGCAAGGGATGTCCGTCTGGCGGTAGCGCGTTTTCACTGTGCAGCGCAGCGTGTCTTTCAGCGGCTCGCGATCGACCCAGTGCAGCTGTTGCGCGATCAGTCCAACGGACATCAGGCGCGGGTGGTCGTGACCCTGAGCCACAACCAGAATATTGTTTTCGACGTCTTTGTCGACCACGTACCACGGATCTTCGCTGCCCTCTTTGGTGCCGCCGATACCCAGACCTTTACGCTGGCCGAGAGTGTGGTACATCAGTCCCTGGTGCTGACCAATCTCATCACCGTCAACGGTGACGATTTTGCCCGGCTGTGCAGGCAGGTAGCGCCCCAGGAACTCGCGGAATTTACGCTCGCCGATAAAACAAATACCGGTGGAGTCTTTTTTCTTCGCGGTGATCAGATCCAGATCTTCAGCAATCTTACGCACTTCCGGCTTTTCCAGCTCGCCGACCGGGAACAGACTTTGGGCAATCTGTTCGTGGCTCAGCGTATAGAGGAAGTAGCTCTGATCTTTGTTGCCGTCCAGACCACGCAGCAGCTGGCTTTTGCCATTCACATCCGCGCGACGCACGTAGTGGCCGGTCGCAATGTAGTCTGCGCCCAGGTCTTCCGCAGCGAATTCCAGGAAGGCTTTGAATTTGATCTCTTTGTTGCACAGGATATCCGGGTTCGGCGTACGGCCCGCTTTGTACTCTTCGAGGAAGAGTTCAAAAACATTGTCCCAGTATTCTGCGGCAAAGTTAACGGTGTGCAGTTCGATGCCGAGCTTATCGCACACGGCCTGCGCATCGGCGAGATCCGCAGCGGCAGTGCAGTATTCCTCGCCATCGTCTTCCTCCCAGTTCTTCATGAACAGGCCCTCCACCTTATAGCCCTGTTGCTGCAACAGGTAGGCGGAAACGGAGGAATCGACACCGCCGGACATGCCGACGATTACTTTTTTCTGGCTGTTATCTGACATGGAATACTCACGACATTGAACTTCAAGGCGGCGTATTCTATCACGCCCCCCCACCATTGACACCCTCTGTAAACGGCCAGTTAAATTCTGCAATGACATCCAGCGGCAGGCGCGCCGTAGACTGCCAGCAGCGGATGCTTTCCGCAACCAGTGGCGAGCGCAGGTTTGGCGCGTTCAGGATCTCCTCTGCGGTCACCCACAGGCAGCGATCGATATCGTCGTCGTGCGGTTCAGTGGCGCACGTTTCGTTAAGCTCAACGGCGAATAAGAAGCGCAGGAAAGGCGTCTGGTCAGGCGCTAGCCACTGATGCATACGGATAAAGTGCTGCGGTTCGGCGCGGATACCCGTCTCTTCCCAGAGCTCGCGTTTCGCTGCCTGCAATAAGGTTTCATTGGCTTCAAGATGCCCGGCTGGCTGGTTCCACAGCGCTTTGCCGTTAATGGTCTCTTCCACCACCAGGAATTTCCCCTGCGAGTGGACCACGCAGGCGACCGTAACATGAGGTTTAAACATCAGTTCTCCTTAGGGGTAACATCCCGCCATTCCCCGTTTGCCAGCGAGTCCAGCGTATAGCTGCCCATGGCGTAGCGAATGAGTCGCAGGGTAGGGAAGCCCACATGCGCAGTCATGCGCCTGACCTGTCGGTTGCGGCCTTCATAAAGGGTGATTTTAAGCCAGCTGGTAGGAATGGATTTACGCTCACGAATCGGCGGGTTGCGCGGCCACAGCCACTCGGGTTCATTCACACGTTCAATACCAGCCGGCAGGGTGGGACCGTCGTTCAGCGTTACGCCGTTGCGCAGCTTTGCCAGCGACGCGTCGTCCGGCTCGCCTTCAACCTGCACATAGTAAATTTTTCCGGTACGTTTGCCCGGCTGAGTAAGCCTGGCCTGGAGCACGCCGTCATTGGTAAGGACCAGCAGCCCCTCGCTGTCGCGATCCAGGCGTCCCGCTGCGTAGACTCCCTGTACGGGGATAAAGTCCTTCAGCGTGCTGCGCCCGGCCTCGTCGGTAAACTGCGGCAATACATCGTAGGGTTTATTGAACAGTATGACCCGCGTTGGCTGGGGTTCTGGCGTTCTTCTGGTGGCTTGTCGTGAGCTGAATCGCTCAACCCGGTGTTTTCTAAAAGAAGTTTTCGTCATGGTATTTTCAGGCGTTATCAATTGCCGCATTATAGCCTAATAACGAAGACCTTTCATGGCGTCGGACAATCAGGTACTATCGGAAGGCTCATTACAATTTATTAACATAAGATCAGTAACAACCAGAAGCGCTCGAAGGAGAGGTTAATGGAAAGCAAAGTAGTTGTTCCGGCGGAAGGTAAAAAGATCACCCTGCAAAACGGCAAGATTAACGTTCCTCACAACCCGATTATCCCGTTCATTGAAGGCGACGGTATCGGTGTAGACGTTACCCCGGCGATGCTGAAAGTGGTTGATGCCGCTGTTGAGAAAGCCTACAAAGGCGAGCGTAAAATTTCCTGGATGGAAATTTACACCGGTGAAAAATCCACTCAAGTTTATGGCCAGGACGTCTGGCTGCCAGCCGAAACGCTGGACCTGATCCGCGACTATCGCGTTGCTATCAAAGGCCCTCTGACCACGCCAGTTGGCGGCGGTATTCGCTCCCTGAACGTGGCGCTGCGTCAGGAACTGGATCTGTATGTGTGTCTGCGTCCGGTGCGTTACTACCAGGGCACTCCAAGCCCGGTTAAGCACCCGGAACTGACCGACATGGTTATCTTCCGTGAAAACTCTGAAGACATCTACGCGGGTATCGAATGGAAAGCGGACTCTGCTGATGCAGAAAAAGTGATTAAATTCCTGCGCGAAGAGATGGGCGTGAAGAAAATTCGCTTCCCTGAGCATTGCGGCATCGGCATCAAGCCGTGCTCCGAAGAAGGGACCAAGCGTCTGGTGCGTGCCGCCATCGAATACGCTATCACCAACGATCGTGACTCTGTGACCCTTGTGCACAAAGGCAATATCATGAAGTTCACCGAAGGCGCGTTCAAAGACTGGGGCTACCAGCTGGCGACCGAAGAGTTCGGCGGTGAACTGATCGACGGCGGCCCATGGCAGAAAATTAAGAACCCGAACACCGGTAAAGAGATCATCATTAAAGATGTGATTGCCGATGCGTTCCTGCAACAGATCCTGCTGCGTCCTGCTGAGTATGACGTGATCGCCTGTATGAACCTGAATGGTGACTACATCTCCGATGCGCTGGCAGCACAGGTGGGTGGTATCGGTATCGCCCCGGGCGCGAACATCGGTGACGAGTGCGCCCTGTTCGAAGCCACTCACGGTACTGCACCGAAATACGCAGGCCAGGACAAAGTCAACCCAGGCTCTATCATTCTGTCCGCAGAGATGATGCTGCGTCATATGGAATGGTTCGAAGCCGCAGACCTGATCGTTAAGGGTATGGAAGGCGCGATTAACGCGAAAACCGTCACCTATGACTTTGAACGTCTGATGGAAGGCGCTAAACTGCTGAAATGCTCAGAGTTTGGCGACGCGATTATCGCGAACATGTAATCCACTCGCTGGGTTAAATGACAACGGGAGCCTGAGGGTTCCCGTTTTTTATGCACACAAGACGGAAACAACGCTATGACCCATGATATCCCGCTCAAGTATTATGACATCGTCGACGAGTATGCGGCTGAAACGGCGAAACCGGTAGAAGAGGCAGAGCGTACGCCGCTGGCACACTATTTCCAGCTGCTGCTCACTCGCTTATACAACAATGAGGAAATCAGTGAAGAGGCGCAGCGGGAGATGGCTGTCCAGGCGGAGATAGACGAAGCGCGCATTGACGATATTGCGAACTTCCTGAATCAGTGGGGCAATGAATAACGCGTCATCGCGCTGAGTCTGCCAGCAGCCTGGCAAGGTCGTGCCGGATTAGCGACTTTGAAAAGTACCAGCCTTGTACGAGGGCATCGGGGTATCTCTGCGCGATGAACTGAAATTGTGTTTCGCTTTCAACCCCTTCAAAAACCAGGGTTTTGTTCAGTTTAGCGAGCGCGTCGCTGAAGATCACCAGGATATCCTGTTTATAGTGCTCGCTGATGCCGTCCACTAACGACTTATCTACCTTGATTTCGTCATATTTGAGATTAGTGAGCCTGGCAAGATTAGAGTTTTGCACGCCAAAATCGTCTATTGAAATTTTGACGCCTGCCGATTTAAGCTCCTCACAAAACTCTTCAAGGATGGCCGAGGTGGAAACGCCATTCTCGGATAACTCAACTTTGATTAACGATAAAGGAATCGCGTTCTCTGAGCATGCATGACGTAATACCGACAGGAATTTGCCGTCTTCAATTTCCGTCCGGCCAACGTTCAGTGAAATCATTAACTGATGTTCAGCGGCCAGCGCGGCAATTTCCGCCAGGGATTTCTTTATCATGTTCTGATAATAAACGTTATACAGGCCAATTTTTTTGATTAACGGGATAAACAGCTCAGGAGAAACCTCTTTGTGATTGTTATCCTGCCATCTTGATAACACTTCAACCCCAACGATTTTCTTATCAGCAACCCGAATAACAGGCTGAAAATGAACGCTGATGGTATTCGCTTTTACCGCTTTGACCAGCGTTCGTTCCAGAGAACGTCGGTCTTCATACAGTCGAAGAGAAAACAGCGTCAGGGATACCCAGATAAAGTATAAAAACAGGCACAGAAGCACCATCACTACGTGGGAGAGCGAAGCCAGTCCGGCATCGTGGTGTGTGACGGTGACACACAAATCCCAGCGTGTACTGCACTCTGTCACAGCCAGCGTAAATAACAGAGACTGTAAGCGGCTAAGGTTTTCTGATGGCGGCGTAACGGTGAAAAAGGTGCGGCCGAAATCTTTAGTGGAAGAACGAAGCGAATAGTTGGCGGTAACGGGGGCAAATTTATCGTAGGCTGAACGGGAGGTGAAAATAATAAGGTGGTTATAAATTGTCGCATTACCGATAAAGAAATCTTTCTGCGAAAACTGCGCCAGACTGAATCCGTTCTGGGTTTTATGCAGCTCAGGGGGAAGGGCGATGGGATTTGCCAGCTTGCCCCAAAACGCGGTGCAGGTGATTTTCCCCTTTTCAATAAACCCCACATCGGCGAAATAGAGACTACGCATCTTTAATTTTCGGTAGACGTTCAGACTGGCGCTATCGCATCCCTGCACGGTGGTATTTTTAAGCGTACTGGCGATATTTTGTGTTAACTCTTCGGAATAGCTTAAGAGCGTGTGGGAGATCTCCCTCTGCCGGTTCTTTTGCTGCTCAACGATAATGGCGTTAACCGCATACAGCGACAGGACGACCATTAGGGTTGAGATGATAGCAACGGCAATGGCCTTCTTCATTTTCCTGCTGTCCCGCCACGTCCTGAGGTGCAGGGATCTTATCACAGGTCATAAAAGCTACAAGTATGAGAGTTGAGCCGGCACGGAATCGGAAGGAAATCCACCTTGCTAGGCTCCTTTCAACTCAGAACCACTCAAACCGTGTTGAGAGCAGTAACAGTAGCGTACTGGCAGAAACAAGATTAAGGCAGATGACGAACTTGCTCGATACGTTCATGTTATCAACGCTTTTTGGTTATTCAGAAGCCACAGAGAATAGCGTTTCACCTCCACAGAAAAAACGCCAGATTTTGGTGGGTTGAGGCAAAAAAAAAGCCCACTAAAAAGTGGGCAAAAAATACTGGAAGCAATGTGAGCAATGTCGTACTGAATACCTGAGTTATTTGCTCAACTATTCAGTAATGAGAAAGATAATCTTTCTCAGTAGAAGATGCAACCCCAGGATGAGTGTGGATCGACATTTTTTACTGCTCATATTTTACTCAAACGAGCCGTGTGATTCTTATCACAAATTTCCTTTCTCAGATCCTGTGCTATCCTTTTCTGTGTCGTTGATTTAATGACAAAAACCATACAGAGAGGAAAGCTATGGGAATTTTATCCTGGATTATCTTTGGGCTGATTGCGGGGATCCTGGCGAAGTGGATTATGCCGGGCAAAGATGGCGGCGGTTTCATCGTCACGATCATTCTGGGGATTGTGGGTGCAGTCGTCGGCGGCTGGATCAGTACCCTGTTCGGCTTTGGCAGAGTTGATGGCTTCAACTTCGGCAGCTTTGTCGTCGCGGTGATTGGCGCGCTGGTTGTTCTGTTTATCTACAGAAAAATCAAAAGCTAAATCTGACCTGTGTTAAAAAAGGCTGCCTGACGGCGGCCTTTTTACCTTGGGCGTTACCACCAGCCTAACTGCGTACCGGCGACGGCCACGATGGCGACAATCAGCATGATGATGGTCGTTTTTCTCATTTATGCCCCCGGCGCGGCGTAACCGCCAAGGAAAAACCAGCCTAAAAACACCACCGCTGTGATAAAAATAACCACCGGAAAGAGGATCCCTATTATCATGCCATCACCTGTTTGAGTTTGTATAAGGCCGTAGAGTGTACGGTTTTAATCTAACGCGACAAAGCCTGTTTTGCTTTTTCCTTTTTTATCCTGATACATCGCGAGGTCCGCGGTGCGCAGGGCGCTATCTTCATCCGTGCTGTGAGGATCAACAATAACGACGCCAAGGCTTGCACCGGGATAAAGAATGGTGGCATTGCCTAACCCGTATTCGCCCGCAATAAGACCATTGAGGCGGGTTTTGATTGCGTTGATCTCTGTACTGGCGTCGCCATCATCGCTGTGACTCAGGCTGGCAACCAGAAATTCATCGCCGCCGAGCCGGCCAATAATCTCATCCTGCGTTTGCTCGTGAGTCAGTCGCTTGCCGACCTGTACGAGGAAGCGATCGCCCGCCTCATGCCCGTACTGGTCATTGATTCGCTTGAAATCATCGAGGTCAATAAAGGCAATCATGACGTTGCGGCTAAGATGGCGCGCCAGTGAGAACAGGGTGGTAAGGTTTTCAAAAATGGCGCGACGATTCGGCAGGCCGGTAAGGGCGTCGGTGTAAGAGTGGGCAATGAGCGCCGCATTTGCTTCGCGAAGCTGAAGCACAAGCGACTCTTTCTGAATGTACTGACCAATTAACCCGGCAAAGAGCCTGATCACCTGCTCGCCACGCTCGCTGAACTGTTTCTGTGCGGTGCTGGCAGCGCAAAGCGTGCCGTACAGAGAACCGTCAGCCAGGTGAACCGGCACGCTCATATAGGTTGTAATACCCAGTGCTTTTGCCGCTTCACACTCCGGCCAGCGGTCGGGCACCTCGTTACTGAACAAAGTGTCGCTATCCATGGCGCGCTTACAGAGCGTTTCGTCCCAGGGCACGCTGAACCCTTCCGGGATTTGCATTTGCTTGCTGTTACGGGCATATAAAATGTGCTGCAAACGCGCGTTAATATCGATTTTGGTCAGGTAGGTTGATTCCATATCCGTCACAATTTCCAGCATTTCCAGTAGCTGACGCACCAGACTGTCGAGAGATTGTTCAGTGGAGAGGGTTTCTGAAACACGGGCAAGAATGATATCTGACATGAGGCAGGTTGACTCCCATGCAGAAGACCTCTGTATCTGCATGTTATGCTGAAAATTTAGACTCCGGTCATAGTAAAACATGAACAGGATTAATTTTATAGATTCTTCTGAAAGCGGATGAGGGAGATGCTAAAAAAAAGCCCCGATATTGAGATCGGGGCAAAACATCTTGATTACGGAATGATGTTCTCTGGTCAGTGTGAGAACAGGTATCACTATAAGGGGGAATCGTGCAGGTTTAATGGAGAAATCATGGAGAAAATGGCGATGACCCGTTACTCTGACGTTTTTACACCCTGAAGGATCATGATAATGAAATATCTTCTCCTGGCGCTTGTTGTACCGCTGGCCGCCTGCTCAACAAAGACCACCCCTCCTGATGCGCCTCAACCGCCGCACGCTATTGGTATGGCAAACCCGGCGTCAGTGTACTGTCTGGAGAAAGGGGGAGAGCAAATCCCTGTTCAAAGCCCGCAGGGTGTACGTACCGAGTGTAAATTACCAGGCGGGGAAGTGATCGATGAATGGGATCTCTACCGCCGCGATCACCCGCAACCAACCAGATGACAAGGGCAATAAAACTGCGATACACTTCTCTTTAGGATTATTCTTAGCCAGTTTCTGGCAGTACGTTTGCGAGAAGAAGTATGTTTCAGTTAAAACCGGGCAGCATGGCGATGATCGTGGGTGCGCGTACGGCGGCAGGCCGTCGAAATATCGGTAAATCCGTGGAGCTGTTTGGCCTTTGTCAGCCGGGCCAGCGTTTTGTAAACCCGGTTAACGGCGTCATGACGCAATTACCTGATACATCAGCACGTGCGCTGTGGCTGGTCACCGGTGATGTTTACGCCTTTGATAACCAGCACGGTTTTGCGTTTGTTCGCCCGGAACATTTGATGCCGCTTACTCCCGACGAGATGCCACACAACGTGGATGAGCTGGCGATCGGTTAATCACAGTTTACGTAGCCAGTCCGCCAGTACCCGCGCGTGATTCTGCTCCCTGTTTTTCGCCCCGTAGAGTAGCGTCACGGTCTGCTGTCGGGCGAGGGCCGCCAGGCGTTTGCCTTCATCCTGATGCTGCGCCAGCTCTTTACGATAGGCTTCACTGAACGCAGTGAAATCTATCGTTTCACTGTGAAAAGCTTTTCGCAGTTCGCTGGACGGCGTTAGCGATTTACACCACTCATCACAGGCGAGGTCGGTCTTTTTTATTCCTCGCGGCCAGAGTCTGTCTACCAGCACCCGGTAACCATCGTCTGACGTTGCCTGTTCATATACGCGCTTACATTGAATCATCCGTTTTCCTCCTGCCGTGCGACGTTCGGCAAGAACACTATAGCACCCGGCTTTTATCCACCCAATTTAAGGTATTGTGATAATTGCAAAAGATCGGTAGTCTGAGGTTCCTTATGTTATCTGAAAATCCTCCGGCATAAGGAATCTCTGATGGAACTCTCCCCGGTTAAAACGACGCTGCGCATTGCGCTGGTTGGTGATTTCAATCCCGATGTTATTGCGCACCAGGCGATCCCGCTGGCGATTGACGACGCCGCTGCGGTTCTGGATCTCACCGCTGATTATGACTGGCTCGCCACGCCTGAGCTGACCAGCCCCGAAGACCTCGTCGGGTATGATGCCATCTGGCTGGTACCGGCAAGCCCGTATAAAAACACCGAGGCGGCGTTTATTGCGGCGCGTTACGCGCGTGAGAATAGCATCCCCTTTCTCGGCACCTGCGGCGGGTTCCAGCATGCGCTGATTGAGTATGCGCGTAATGTACTGGGCTGGCACGATGCAGGCCATGCCGAAACCGATACCGAGGGAAGGATGGTGATTGCGCCGCTGGCCTGCTCGCTGGTAGAAAAAACCGACGCGATAGAGCTGCGGAATAACACGCTGATTGCCAAAGCGTATGGCAAGCCGGAAATTCAGGAGGGGTATCACTGCAATTACGGTGTCTCGTCTGAGTTTGCCAGCCAGCTTGAGCGGGGCGACATGCGCGTAACGGGCTGGGACGAGCAGGGCGAGATCCGCGCGGCAGAGCTGATAACCCATCCTTTCTTTGTCATCACCCTGTTCCAGCATGAGCGGGCTGCGCTTCAAGGGCGACCTGTCGTGCTGGTACAGGCCATGCTGCGGGCGGCGCAGGGATAAAAAAAGCAGACCGTCAGGTCTGCCTTGAATGTCAGCGGGGTGTGATCTCCCGGTCACGCCCGGCCAGCATGCCGCACAGGGCCATCACTACCGCAGCCAGCGCACAGGCCAGCAGCGGAATGCGCCAGTCTCCGGCGGTATCGTGAATTTTCCCCATCAGCGGTGGGCCACAGGCCGCCATAAGATAGCCAATCGACTGTGCCATGCCGGAGAGCGCGGCGGCCTGATGTGCCGAGCTGGCCCGCAGTCCGATAAACGTCAGGCCGAGGATCATGGTGGCGCCGGATCCAAAGCCAAACACCAGCGTCCAGACGACGGCCAGCCCCGGCGCGAACCAGAACCCGGCCGCACTGACAGCGCACATCAGAGCGACAAGCCCGGCTATGCCACGCTGATCGTTAAGACGGTGTAGGATCAGCGGAATGGCGAGACCGGGAACAGCGGTTGCCAGCTGGAGAAGCCCGTGCATGGAGCCAGCCTGCGTTTCGCTGTAGCCGTGGCTAAGCAAAATCGCGGGTAACCAGCCGATAATGACATAGTAAATCAGCTAGTTAATGCCCATAAAAAGCGTCACCTGCCAGGCGAGTGCCGAGCGCCAGATAGCCCGGTTGTGCAACGCGCCCGCGCCGGTCAGGGTGGCGGCCGGCCTCTGGCGCCATTGCGGTAACCACAGCAGCAGCGCCACCAGCGGGAAGAACATCAGCATCAACAGCGCTCCGTGCCAGCCACCACTCCCCAGCGACAGCGGGACGATCAGCGCCGACCCTGCGGCAGCGGCGGCCCCCATCGTCAGCGAATACGCCCCCGTGAGTTTTGCGACCTGGCCCGGAAAATCACGTTTGATTAAGCCAGGTAACAGGACATTGCCCAGCGCAATCCCACAGCCCACGATCGCCGTACCGATAAACAGCAGCGCGGCCGACGGCAGCGAACGTACGCCAATCCCGATGCAAATCAGCAGCAGAGCGATAAAAAGGCTGCGCTCCATGCCCAGGCGCCGGGCGACGCCTGCGGCAAGGGGAGAGATAAAGGCGAAGGCAAGCAGGGGCAGCGTTGTGAGCAGGCCGGTTTGCGCCGTGCTTAAGCCATAGTCCTGTCGGATGGTGTCGAGCAGGGGGGCGACACCGGTAAAGGTGACGCGCAGCGTCGTGGCGATCATCAGGATGCCTGCAACCAGCAGCGCACCCTGTTTCCCGGAAGGTTGAATAGCAGTAGTCATTATTGTCTCTTACGTTCAGGCGAGCGCATACCATACCGATTTAAGTCGTGGTTGAAATCAGGCTAAAATGACAGTTTATCGCTAATATCGGACAACTTTATGTACGGACTGGGGCTCGACGGCTACGATCCCGATAGCCAGCACGACGCGGCGGTGGCCTTTCGCATCCGGGTGGTGGCACAGGAACAATTTATTCCGCTGCATCAGCACCGCAAAGGGCAGCTGATTATGGCGCTGGGTGGAGCGATCACCTGTGAAGTGGAGAGCGCGATGTTGATGGTGCCGCCCCAGTATGCGGTGTGGATCCCAGGACAAACGCCGCACAGCAACAAGGCGACGCCCGGCGCGCAGCTTTGCCTGCTGTTTATTGAACCCGGTGCGCTCGAATTGCCGACGCGTACCTGTACGCTGAAAATATCGCCCCTGGTGCGGGAGCTGGTGCTGGCGCTTGCGGACAGGTCACGGGAAGAGTTGCCTCTTCCCGCTACGAGAAGGCTGGTAGACGTCCTGTTTGATGAACTGCCCCTGCAACCGCAGTAGCATCTACAGCTGCCGGTATCTCCGCATCCAAAAATTCGCCTGATGAGTGAGACCATGGCAAACGAACCTGCCGCCTGGCAGACGCTGGCGCAGTGGGCCAGCCACTTTGCCATGAGCGAACGCAATCTGGCGCGGCTGGTGGTGAAAGAGACCGGCTTAAGCTTTCGCCGCTGGCGGCACCAGCTCCAGCTGATTGTCGCATTGCAGTTTTTGATCGGCGGAAAGTCGGTTCAGCAGGCGGCGCAGGCGCTGGGGTATGACTCCACCACCGCCTTCATCACCATGTTTAAGAAAGGACTGGGACAGACGCCCGCCCGCTATATCGCCAGCCTGACTACGACTTCCCGATAAACAGCGAAACCAGACCGGCAGCAATCAGCGGGCCAACCGGCACGCCACGAAACAGCGCCACGCCTAACACGGTGCCCACCAGCAGCCCGGCCACCAGCGAAGGCTGGCTGCTCATCAGCGTCACGCCGCGACCGCCAAGCCACGAGACAAAAACGCCCACCGCAATCGCCACCAGCGATTTCCAGTTTACAAAGGAGTGCAGCAGCGTTGAGGCCGGTAGCGTTCCGCTGGCAATCGGGGCTATCACGCCGATGGTCAAAATAATGATCCCGATGGTAAGCCCCTGTTTTTCTATCCACGGGAAGAAGGTGTTCAACGGTGTGACGCGAACGATGATCAGGACCAGAATGGAAATCGCGACGGTGGTGTTGTGGCTGACAAAACCCAGTGCAGCCAGGGCCAGAAGTATGAGCAGTGTAGGGTCGAACATGACGGGATCCTTGCCAAAAATAGTAAGCCTGCTTACTTTACGCGCAAACGCGTCGGCAGGCAGGCTTTACTGAAAAAATTGTCTATTTTTGGGCACTTGCCTGACGTCAGTCCACCAGCTGCTGGATAAGCGGACTTCCTTCGCGGATAAACACCGGGATGGTTTCCAGCGCCGCAGGCACCCGGATATGCTCCCCACCGGCGTAGCGCTCACCGTTGAGAGCGACCCAGCTATTGCCCGTCGGCAACCAGACATCGCGCTCACGCTGGCCGGCCTGCATAACCGGTGCCACCAGAAGATCTTCGCCAAACAGATACTGATCTTCACACGCCCAGCTCTGCTTGTCCTGCGGATAGTGCCAGAACAGCGGACGCATGAGCGGGTCTCCGTGCAGATGAGCCTGCTGGTACAACGCGTCAATATACGGGCGCAGGGTTTCGCGCACGGTAAGCCAGTGCTGCATGATGGCGTAATTCTCTTCTCCGTAACTCCACAGCTCATTAGGCGAACCGCTGTTACACTGAGGAATGCCGTCACGGTAGCGCTCCGGAGGCTGGATCTGCGGTTCGCGATAGCCGTGCATGCGCAGAACCGGTGTAAACACCGCCCACTGGAACCAACGGATCAGTAATTCGTGGAACGCCGGGTCGTTAACGTTCCCTCCCTGGAAGCCGCCGATATCGGTCGTCCACCATGGGATCCCCGCCAGGCCCATATTCAGTCCCGCGGCGAGTTGATTGCGAAAAGCATGGAATGAGGAGTGGACATCACCCGACCACGCCAGCACGCCGAATCGCTGGCTGCCTGCCCAGGCGCAGCGTACAAGGTTAACAATGTCGGTTTCACCGTTTGCCTGGAGCCCATCGTAAAAGCCCTGCGCAAAATCACGCGGGTAGCGATTGCCCACTTCCAGTACCGGACCGGCGTGGTAGCGATAGTTGTCAAAATCATAGGCGCGGTATTCCGGTTCCGCTTCGTCCAGCCAGAACAGCTTAATGCCCATGTCGTAGTAATTTTTCTTCACCGTATCCCAGACGAATTTCCGCGCCTCAGGATGGGTCGCATCAAAGAAGGTGGTATTGCCCATAAAGTCGAGGTTGACCTGCACGCCACGTTCACTGCTGACCAGCCAGCCTTTGGCTTTCATCAGCGGATAGAGAGGGCTGCGCGCCTCTACCGTTGGCCACACCGACACCATCAGCGCAATACCCATTTCGCGCAGCTCGTCGACCATCCCTTCAGGGTCGGGCCAGTCTACGGGGTCGAAGCACCAGGTGCCCTGATTCGGCCAGTGGAAAAAGTCGATGACCATCACCGACAGCGGCAGATTACGGCGGCGATACTCCCGCGCAACCTCCAGCACCTCCTGCTGGGTGCGGTAGCGTAATTTGCACTGCCACAGCCCGCTGATAAACGCCGGGGCGGCGGGCGGAGTTCCGGTGGCTTTTACATACTGGCGGGTGATATCCGCCACCGTGTCAGCGGCGGTGATCCAGTAGTCCATTTCTCCCGTCACGCGGGCGCGCCATTCCGTCTGATTTTTTGCAAAGCTGGCTTCACCAATCGCCGGATTGTTCCACAGCAGGCCATAGCCAAGGCTGGACTGCATAAAGGGCACGCTGGCCTGGGAGTTGCGCTGCGCCAGTTCCAGCGTACAGCCTTTCAGATCCAGCCACGGCTGTTGATACTGACCCATGCCATAGATGCGTTCATCCGGACGCGATTCAAACCGGACGGTGAGCTGATATTTTCCCCCCATTAGCGGCTTAAATTCACGGCCATCCAGCTTCAGGGCGCTGACATATTTATCCTGACTCTTCTCGCTGGCACCGATACCCACCGTTGAACGCTGGCGCCACATCTCTTCCAGCAGCAGTTCGCCGCGCTGATTGTAGAAGGCCAGCTGACCTTTAAGGTTCAGCGTCGCGGTAATATTGCCGTTGCGCAGCGTCAGGCTTTCCGCTTCGGCGATAATCTCAGCCTGGCAAGGGGCGGCGGGCAACAGTGCCTGTAAGGCGTCCTCAAAAGCCGGGGAGCAGGTGGCCCTGACGCGCAGGCTGTTTTCTCCCCACGGTTCAATACGCAGGATCTGGCGTTCAAAACGCCATTCGATGCTGTTGGAATGTTGAATCAGCTCACTCATGGATAACGCGTCCTTCTAAACAGGGTTTTTGGCGAGATGGATGGATTGCATTGTGCTGTCGTCGAGCTTATACCAGCGCAGCGTGGCAAACGCGCAGAGTGACAAGACGCCAGGCACGACGGTGAAGAGGGCGATGATGCAGTACATGGCCGTGTTGGTCTGCTCCGGGGCATTGGCAACATAACCGCTTAAGCCCAGCGTCCAGCCAACAATCGCGCCGCTGATCGCCATCCCCAACTTGAGTACGGCGAGGAAAGTGGAGAAGATCACGCCGTCCATGCGTTTGCCCTGTTTCCATTCGCCGTAATCGGCGACGTCCGCCATCATTACCCACATCAGCGTGGTGGTGGCCTGGTAAAGGGTGGAGACGATAAACGTCATGGGCACCAGAATAAGCACCGACTTAGGCGCAAAGAACAGAGCGATGCTGAGTACCCCCGCTAGTACGGAACAGTATCCAAACATCTGCACTTTGCTGACGTTCTGCGTCAGACGTTTGGCCAGCGCGCTGCCTGCGGCTTTCCCGAGAATATGCGCCCCGAGCATCCACATAAAATAGCTTGCGCTACCGAGATAATAAGTGACGAAATACATCATTGCGCCAAGGCGAATAACGCCAAAACCAATGTTGGTTAATACCAGGACGGCGACAATCCGCCATTGGTCGTTTCGTAATAAATCCCGCAGTTCCGCAAGATAATTATTGTGGGTAGCGGGAGCCTTAATACGTTCACGCGTATTGGCGAAGCAGATCCAGAACATGACGACCGCGACGGTCGCCATAATGGCCATTGCCCAGCGGTAGCCCAGTAATTTATCGTCGCCACCTAAAAACTCTGCCAGCGGCATCATAAAGAATGTCGACAGCGCGCCACCCAAAGTGGCAAGGAAAAAGCGATAAGACTGGAGGGAAATTCGCGCATCGTTGTCGGGCGTAATCACCGCGCCCATGGAGCAATAGGGAATATTGATTGCGGTATACATCAGCATCATCAGGGTATAACTGACGGTAGCGAAAATCATTTTACCGTGCAGATCGAGGGACGCCGGCACGGCGTAGGTCAGCAGACAACTTGCGCCAAAGGGCAGCGCCAGCCACAGCATCCAGGGACGGAATTTGCCCCAGCGCGTGCGCGTCCTGTCAGCGATATAGCCCATCGCCGGGTCTATTATGGCATCGGCGGTTCTCGCCAGAAGAAACATGGTGCCCACGAATGCGGCAGGTAGCCCCACCACGTCCGTATAGTAAAACGTCAGAAAAATAATGACGTTATCCAGCCCAATATGGCTCGCCATATCGCCTAACCCATAACTGATCTTTTCTTTACGGGTAATTATCTCGGTCATTGTATTCACCTTGCCAGTGTAAGGTTTATTTTTGAGGTGCTCCGTAAACAGGGTTAACCAGGATGAAAAGGTTAACAATTGCGAGATCTGGCATCGGGGTTACGTAAATTTCTTTTCGTGATACCGGTAACAAATAAAGTATTTAAACAGTGACTTTATATGGAGGAGGATAGTTAACAACGAATCGTTTCAGCGAAAAAAATCGTCTTTTCGCGGACGCGTCATTGTCATTTAGCTGTCATTGTGGGGGAGTAAAAAAGAGGTAAATGGGCAAAGCAGAGGGCATCATGAACGATCCTATGTTTGTCGAAACGCTAATTATTTCCTCATCATTTTTTATCATCGCGATTATTTTGATTGCTTCCGTGCTGCTGCTGGAAAACGGCTGACCGTTAGCCAGCCGCTGTATTTATTGTTTACGGAACGTCACCAGTTCAGGACGGGCGATACGCAGATAGTCCTGGGTATCCATAATCACCGACTTTTCCAGCAGGCCGGCGTTAAAGGCGATCTCATCGAAGCGCTCAAACAGCAGCGGATCGGCGACCAGCGTCAGATCTGGATGAAAGCTGAAGGGGGGAATGGCGCCGAAAACGCAGCCGGTAAGCGCATCCACTTCTGCCGGACTGGCGAGAGAGGCCTTTAGCCCACCGAAATGGCTGGCCAGCAGGCTCAGATCGGCCTGCCGATCGGCGGCAAGGATTGCCAGAATATGTTTCTTAACGCCGTTGCCTTTTACCTTGCAGACCAGTGCTTTTGCACCCTGCCGGAGATCGGTCCCGCGAATTTCACTGACCGCTTCGCATTTCCCAACGGCCTCATGCGCCACCACGCGAAAGCGCGCCTCCTGCTCGGTTAATAAGCTGATTAGGCGCTGATGGGTCGTCGTCCCGATCACGTCATCAGACATAACGATTTCACCTGTGATTTGCCAATACGTAGCTTGCTACATTAGCACGGGACGGAGAGGGCTGAAAGAAAACAGCCAGCGGGAGCGCTGGCTGTTGGGTCATGCGTTGCTGGTGGATGACTGTTTCTGGAGCAATTCGCTAAAATATAGGTGCCTGAATTTAAATAATAAAAATCCTTCCCCAAAACATCCCCAAAATAATTCCCCAAAACTCCCCGTCTAAATCACAACTTTTTTCCATTCTAGACCACGGTCATCTCCATACATTACGCTCATTGCTTCGGTTTTATGCCCTAAAAGAGTTTTGACATCTATACCCTGAGCTTTGTATGTTCTTGATGAAAGCGAGCGTTGTTCATGAAACGGCGGGAGGGCAGTGCAATCCTTAGGCCAGGTAATATTTGCTTTATCTCTTGCCTCCTTAAAATATCTTGATATTGTTTTTTCGGGAACGTGAGATCCCGCTTTACCGTAGGCGTGATGCTTAACATGATGGATCAGATAAGGACTCACTACTCTATCGCGACACTTACTTATAACATCAGCCAGAGTCAACCCGATTGCATCGCACCTTAAATTTAAAGGGATAGCTAACTTCATTCCGGTTTTATTTTGGGTAACATGAAGGTGATTATCCCAAATGTCACTAAACTTCATCTCGACTATGTCACCTATCCTTTGCCCGGTTACTAAAGCCAAAAGCATAGAATTTTGAGCGCAAGGCGGCAAAGAGCCTGCGCTTTCAAAAATCAATTTCCATTGTTCAATGCTAAGTCTGCTTCGTTTCACTTTGGCTATTGGATTTTTTACAGCTAAGGCTGGGTTGTAGCCAGGATCAACCTCGCCAGCATGCTGCGCCTCTTTGAACACGTCGTTTAGTACGCTTCTTATCAGTTGGCCCATTCTGTGCTTTCCCTCTGCCTTATATTCATCAATAATTTTTGCAATGAGTCTTGTATCAACATCCTTCAGGCGAAGGTTTGGCACTCTATCTGCGAGAATCTGAGAACACAATCGTCTGGATTTTACAGTAGGGTTTTTTATCTCACCGTCACGCAACCTTTCCATCTGAATTTCGATGTATTTTTTAATCCACTCAGAAACACGTATACCTTGATCCTTTTTCCCTGAGCTCTTCATTGCCATATCAATCAGAGCATAAGATTGCTGAGTTTCTTGTTCTGCGGTTATACGGTTCATCTCGATTGCAGCAGCTTTTGCCGCTTCATCATCTGTTCCGAATCCAATAAATGAACCTGTTACAGGGTGGCGATATTGCCAATAAATTTTTGAAGTACGCTTATCTAACTTACAGTAAAGGTTGGGTATTTTGACGTTATGTTTTCTGGGGCGAGCTGCCATTTATTGCTTTCTCCACTAACTGGCGGGCCTTGTCTGATAATGATGACGAAATATCAACACTGCCAACCATGCCAACAAAACGAGCATCTTCATCTATAACCCAGCGTCGACCTTGCTTTAAGGCTGGCGGATAAGTCTGTTTGGTCTTTGCTATTTTGTTTAATGCTGAGTTGCTTAATGGATATTTGAATCCATTAGGACCAGATGCCCACTCATGAAGTGTTACTAACTGCCCCATGCGTTTCTCTCCACTTTACCGGCTGCACCCGGCTATCTTTTATAGAAAATGCATGATGAGCACCCACCACGGAGGCCATCATTGCAGGTACGACATCTTTTCGTTTCGTTGTTATAAAGCTGGTTGGCCATCTCCTTTGAAATAATTACTGGCATCGGCACGCGGATGACCAGCCTGCGGAGTTCGGCTATTTCGTCGGCCTGCTCCATGACTCTGGCGTACAGGTCCGAGGCTTCACCTTTCCACCATGCCACGTCGGCTTTAAGACGGCGCAGGCGCCGCTGTTTGAGTTTGCCCACCATGGCAGCCACCCCATTTGCTGAAGTGCGCCGATTGCCAGCAGCACGAACATCACAAAATCGAATGGGTTAGGCATCACTTCACCTCCTGCTGCGGTGCTGCTTTGATATGCAGTCGCGGCTCGCCGTCTTTCGGCTCTGGCCACTGGCGCGCAATATTCACCTTCAGCTTTTCTTCCATCGCTGCTGTAATTTCACCATCGCTGATACCGGCGCGGCGCTGTGCATCCCATAATAAGAACTGCATGTCGGCCCACTCACTGAGATCATCAGGTTCCTCTGCTGCTTCGAGTGCCTCTTTCGACAGATGCTTGAGCGGGCCGACAGGACCAACATCACCGAACGTGGCCTGTGACCACTCAGCATGGCGCTGACGGATGAGATTACGCAATTGCAAAGATGAACCGGTTTCTTCTGGCAACTTGTTAGTCGTCGTTACAGGTTCGGAACCCTGAAGCATGGCGGCGCGGATGTTTTGCGCGTATTCATGAGCAGCGTTTGAAGCCTTACTCTGCCACCCATCTGGATAATCACCAGACTTAATAGATTCTGCCGCCATAAATTCAGCAAACTGCTCGAGCAAATCAGGCACAGATACCGGCGCTGGAGGGGCAGAGCGATACAGAAGCACATCACCCATCTCTGTTCTCGATGCTGGCCATACGTCTGCATCAGATCCCGATTTGAGATAATCAAGATTGGACTGGTCGATGACGCACACAGCCTCCGCTTCGAGCGATGCCAGCGCGATACGCGCCAGCTCGTGAACTTCCCACTGCTCTGCATTGGCATGGCAATCACTACCTTCAGAATTGAACTGAAGGAGGTTTGCAACGCGTTCTTTGGTAATAGTGCTCATGGGTTAGTCCTCAGTATCCAGAGTACGCGCGGAGTGATGCTATTCTCGCGGTGATATCATTGATGATTTCTTCCACCGCAATTTCGTGCTCATGCTCATCACGCAATACGTCAAGGGCGCAGTCTATTTCACGGAGCATATCCTGCTGCCATTCAATATCTTCTGATTCTGGGATTTCGTATTTCATGCTCACTCTCCTTTACCGGCTGCGGCAGCGCGTTCAGCTTCGCTTTGTTCCCAGAACCACCGATGAAGAGTCATGAGTTCTTCGTCAAGCGGGCCATATTTGCGGTCGAAGTATGCCTGGGCATCTTTCTCCGCCTCGTCCGGCAGTTCGCCGGGACCAAACAGCGTGTTATAAATCCATGCCAGTCCTTTTCTGGCGTCGCCAGTTCCCTGCCATTCGACGATTGCGGCCTGCATTACCAGAATGTTTTTGCCAATTAACAGGTCCAGTTCTTTGTGGCGGTTTTTGATGTAAGCATTGTCGCTTTCCAGCTCAGCAATCCGCTCCTCATACCGAGCGCCAACGGAAACTGCTTTATGGAAGGCTTCGCACCATTTGGACGATTGCGCCTGCATCTTCTCCAGCTCATCCAGCAGCGCCAGCACGGTTTCTGGAGTTGAGCAGCGCAGATAGTGGAACCATTCATCCTGGGTATGGTTATCTGTGCTGGCCTTTTCCGCAGCTTCTCGTAATGCGCGTTTGTCGATGTTGCTCATTGGGCGGCCTCCTCGCAGACGTGTATTTCTGGCTCATCAGCCTTGTAGTAACCGCCGCAGATTGTGCATGGCACCACCTGGACTTCGTCGTAATGAGAGGTTCCTGTAATCATGACTGCACTCCTTTGCGAAGCTGTGCGGCGATGTCTTCGAGTACGCCATCAGCGAACGAGCGATCGAAATCGCCTTCGGGAGCATCAGCCATAAACTCTGTGGAGGTAAGGATCATCCTCGCAATGTCAGCTGCGTTCTTCGCCGTGTCATCAATAAACCCAGCCTCCCATGCAGCCAACATTCGGTTGGCAACAAAGTGAGCGCCTTCCTTGTGGGCTTGCGCCCGCATTTCAGCCAGGAAAGCGTCGGTCGCTGGGGTTTTAACGTCGACCAGCATTCGGACACTTTCGACATTCTCCGGATCGGTTGATTGCTGCCATCTGATAGTTGCGTCAATCGCAGCTTTAATCCCCGCATTCTCCGCAGCTAGCGCCGCAGCTTCATTACGAACCTTACGCAGTTCCAGAACAGCTACCTGCACTGCATAAGCGAACATAGCAGCAGGGCGGTCACTCACTTTTTCACTATCTCGTTGCATGTTGACAGCAATAGTCATCAGTTCATCCAGCTGTTCGCCGGTCATTGGTTTATTGGCTGTCATGATTTTGCTCCTGCTGCAATTTGTGTTGCTTGACGAAGTGGGCCACAGCCTTTGACTGGCTGGCGACAATGGTTTTGTCATCTATGTCCAGCCAAACGGTTTTACCGCGATACAGTGAGGCCCGACCAATTTCCTTACCATCGAGCATCACATACAGAGATCGTCCGCGAATTTCTGTTGTCGGTACTGGTTGTGACAAGCGATAGAGTTCACGTGCTTCAGCAATGGCTTTATGTTCGTCCATAATCGACAGCGCCTCGGCCAGTGCAGTCCCTTCAAGAGTGAAGACACCTTCATCACTGATGGTGGCCTGAGCCATCAGCTCAACGAAACGGCGTGCGTTCTTTACACTCAGTTCCGGCGCGATAGAGCTACGGGTTACTTTCGATTTACCCTGGGCAGCCGCTACAGCTTTATCATGTTGGAGTACTTTCCCGGCCTGTTCGCCATACTCCATAACACGATCAACCGCGACATCGACTGACACAGCACCGGATTTAACCTCCTGCTGAACGTCATGGTTCGCCGTACTGAGGAGCAGCAGCTTCTCGACGGTGGCCACAGACTTATTCACCAGCTTTGCTATCTCGCTGGTGGTCTGGTTAAAGGCGTTATGTAGCTCCTGAATAACAGCTGCCTGTTCCATATCGGATAGCGGGAGCTGGTTGTTACTGGTCATGATGCGCGCCAGGCGCTGAACATCGTTACCGTTGAACGGCATGATGTGGATACGGTCTACTGGCTTACCTGCTTCTGCACAGCGCGCATAGCAGCGACGCCGACGGTGGCCTTCAACAACCCACACTCCACCTTCATCGCGGGCGATAACTTCCAGTGGAGGAACAGAACCACCGTTCATCAGATAGTTGAAGAGGTCATCATCTGCCTGGCGGGTACGTTCATCATCTTCGCGTTTGTTGAAACCTTCCCGCACATGGATTTGGTCGAGGCTGATGAACATCCCGGTATCGGTGCGCTTGATGGTCCCGTCACGGGTCATTTGCTTGAATGAGTTAGCCATCAGAGAGCCACCTCGTTATTTAGGGAAATGACGACGGTAGGCAACTCACGTAGTTCTCGCTGGGCTTCCAGTAAATGCATATTGGTTCTGGTCTTTGTGTGGCGTTCAACAATGCGGTCACACTCTTTGGCCCAGCTTGCGACATCTTCACGCAGAGTAGCGTTCCGAGCAGCCAGTTCCTTACGCTGCGCCATCGCTTCACAAAGCGCGACGCTGGTATAGTCCAGGCGGTTAGCCAGTTCTTTCATAATGCCGCGATAAGCTGGCGGAAGGAGAGGGGCGGCCTTACGCGCAGCGTCGATCAGCTGCTCCCGGGTCATGCGTGGTTGTAACTCGGTGACGTTCTGTGTGTTCGCCATGGATAGTTTCTCCGTGTTATACGCGCTCTGCACAGCGCTGAATTTTGGTTGCACGAATCCCTCGCCGACAGGCGACAAAAAATAAAGGGGGTTCGTTTTAATAAGCACCCAACCAGGGCGCTTAGTGAAACGGGCGGCTGCCACCGCCAGTTAGCTTCTCCACAATTGAGAGCGCGTTCTCCTGAGTTGATTTAACGACTACGGCCTCTCAAGTTGAACGCTGAACGTGCTTTCAGTTGTGTAAAAGGGGCGGTCGACATTAAGGACATTCAAAACTGCCGACCGCCAAGACTACACACAGCAATCAAAACTTTGCCTGTCTTTTCACCACATCAGGCTCAGTGGTATTCTTGGAGTTCTCACACAACCAAGAAGGAAATTAAAATGAGTCAAACTCCAATTGATATGGTAACTCTCGCCCGAAGGATTGAGGCGCTTGAGAACGCATTTACTGTTACTCTTCACTCAATTTCAACAGCATTACCATCAGTTAAATCAGATGTAATAGAGAACCTTAATCGGCACGCTCAGTCTTATGAGGGCAAAGATTCTTACATTGTTTCTACAAGTCGTTCGCTTGTTGAGCGAATCGAGGGCTTTAACCCCACCATTAAAGGCTGATTTTTGTTATCTCGCCGCCCTGGATGTGGGCGGCTTCAATCATCGAGCGCTCTTCAAGTGCCGAAATAGAAGCCAAATTTGCAAACACCGTAACGCACTGAACAACGCAGTCAGAGCAAATGGCCGCCTCGTCTTTTCCACCTTTAGCAATAATCCGTTTTGCCTGCTGTTCTGTAACTCCGCAGAAAGAGCACTTGTAGATACTGTTAACGCTCATTTATTTTCACCGCCACAATGTTCGCTGCTGATGGATGTAATATTAGACATCTTACATTTGCAGTCAAGTCAATTTTGTAAGTTTGCTTACTATTGTTTTTTGAGAATGAAAAAGCCCGCACGAGCGGCGGGCTTGTAGGAATCGGGCTTGGTCTAAAGGTCAATAATTATTTGCTTAACTATCCCAATAAGCTTGGTTTCCTGATTCACCTCAATGGGCTTGAATGCCGGATTTAGTGGAATCAGGTAAGAAAAAGGGGGATCTATCGCTAGTTTTTTTAAGGTCGCCTCACCGCCAGATACCGTTTGAGCCACGACAATTTTACCGTTTGCTTCATCCACGAAGCCGAACTCGGGCTCAACAATGACAATAGAACCTTCAGGAATGCTCAACTCCCTACTGGAAGTCATTGAATCCCCCTTAACCCTCAATGCAAAGGCTGAATCAGAAAGCTTGCGAGTAGTTTTTACTTGCTCATTGCTTGGGTTGCCAATTACTTCAGTCCAATTCCCAGCTTGCACCCATGATATCAGTGGTACCTCTCTGGCAGACATTAAGTTGATGTTAATGCCATTTTCGATATCGCCTGAACCAAAAACCAACCACTCCGGCGAACACTGAAGGCACTTACACACCAGTATCAAGTTCTCACCAGAAAGTTTAGTTAAATCACTTTCCCATTGGGTCACAGCAGACGCGCTTACTCCAGCCCACTCAGCGACATCGCGCTGGGTAAGTTTTTTCTGCTTTCTTCTGAATCTCAGCCTGCTGCCAACGGTATCCATAAAATCTCCTCGGAATGCACGTTAGCAATCTTACATTTTATTGACGTAAGTATGCTGTCCATATACGATGTAAGAATGCTAACTATTGAGGATTCAAACCATGCATAAAGGGACAGTCGTCGATTACTACGGCGGCATTTCTAAAACCGCAGTTGCCCTAGGGGTAACTCACAGTGCCGTTTGTCAATGGGGAGAGGTAATCCCAGAAAAACAGGCTCTTTACATCGAAAGAATTACAAAAGGTAAGTTGAAATACGACGCCTCTCTCTACAGCAAATTTAACAATTCTCAACGCAAGCAGTAACCACAGAAAAGAGGATATGGCCGTGGGTAAAGAACCTGAATGGAAAGTTGAAAAGCAGCCCGCCTGGCTGGTGGCCGCAATCAGGAAGACGATTGCCGCGTTACCAGGCGGGTACGCTGAAGCGGCGGAGATTCTGGACGAAACCCAGAACTCACTCTTTAACCGCCTTCGTGCTGGTGGTGACCAGATCTTCCCAATGGGCTGGGCAATGGTGCTGCAAAGCGCTGCTGGAGTAAGTTACATCGCTGACGCGTTCTCTCGTGAAACTGATAACGGAATTCACGTTCCCGGCGCCGTGCCTGATGATGAAAACGAAGAGATTGGCCTGAAACTGGCCGAGCTGGTGGGGAGGCTAGGTGAGCTGGTCAATGCTTACCGTCATTACATTGAAGATGGCGTAGTTGACCGGAGCGAGTGGAAAAGTCTTAACGATATCGCATATCAGTTCAGGGTCACTCTCATGACGTTCCTGAACCTTATTTCCCGTGTTTATTGCCTTCCAGAAATGGGTGAGGCCCGCGAGTGTGCAGCTCCGGGCCCCTTGGCGTGTCGTATCAGTGGAGAAACTAACGCATGAACAGTTTAACGGTAAACAACCGTCTCCCACAACTCCGTGGTATTCCCGTTGTTGGAACCTCGTCGTTTCGGTATGAGCGCATGGTATCAGGCCGCTGGGTTCCATGTAACCACAGCAGGGCTATGGCGATTGTGGGTGTCTGGCGTCGGAAGGGGAGAGCGCTGTGCGAGAACTTAACCGGCGTTTCAGAGATCACTATGGCGTCCCGGTGCGCGTCATCAGGTGGGAGCCCGAGACTCGACGCGTTATATACCTTCGCGAAGGGTACGATCATGAGTGCTTCAGCCCTCTTGAGCAATTCCAGCGTAAATTTACAGAGTTAAAGGACGACCATGAGCAGAATCTTTGACATCGTCCAGTCAATGTCAGGCCAGAAGAACGTCATTGTTCTTCCCAGGCCGTACCTGCTGTTCTTTAAAGAAGACCAGCAGGCTCATGCGCTGGCGGCAGTTCTTAACAATCTCGTTTTCTGGTCAGCTTTTGGGGGAGAAGACGGCTGGTTCTATAAAACTCACAAGGAGCTTGGAGCTGAGGCGGGCGAATTAACTGAAGACCAGACAGAGCGGCTGGTTAAAAAGCTGGTAAACAAGTATCTGCCTGGCGTGATCGAGACCTGTTCTCGAAAGGTCAATGGCACGCCAACCAAGCATTATCGCATCGACGGCGATGCTCTAATCTCATTAATCTTTCCAGAAAATAACGATTCCGCAAAAGTACGTAATGGAAAACGTGAAGATGCGGAATCCAAACCGCGAAGCTGCGTTTCTCAATCCGCGAATAACAGCAATCTTGGGAGCCGCGAAAGTACGGAATCCTATCTCTATACAGACTTTAATACAGAGTTAAACAAGCAGACTAATAAACCTATTTGTCCGGTTGCGCCGCAACCAGACCGTGATGTGTTGATCACCGATCAGGCTAAACAGGTTTTAACCCATCTGAACCAGGTGACCAGTTCGCGTTATCAGGTTTCAACAACCTCGCTGCAAAACATTCGCGCCCGCATCGGGGAGGGCTTCACCGTTGAAGAGCTGTCGCTGGTGGTGGACTACTGCAACGCCAAGTGGAGCGACGATTTAACAATGGCGGCCTACCTGCGCCCACAAACGCTTTTCCAGCCAACCAAGTTTCCAGGCTACCTAAAATCAGCGAACAGCTGGGCGAATGCCGGAAGGCCAGCGCGTGTTAACGGGAAGTGGGAGCGTGAGGATGGAATCTTCAAATCCAGCTTCAAGAACACCGACTACAGCAAAGTCCCGGCGGGCTTCAGAGGAGCGAACTCATGAGTCTTCTGAAAGATATTCAAATTTTCATCGCCGCTAATCCTGGCTTAACGAACAAAGAGATTGCGGCATCAATGCCTCAATACCGCCTTCATGCTGTTCAGCGCGGTGTATGCCATCTGGTCAAACTGAATCGCGCAACCCGCCAGCATAACGGTAAGTGCTACCAGTATTTTGCCAAAGCACCGGGTGGGGAGATTGGCGAGGGGCGTTCTGCACTGAAAATCAACCGGGCTGATAAACCAGCTGTACCAGAACAGGAAGAAGGTCTGAATCCGGCTGTGACCACAATGATGGATAAGGCTCAAGGCCTGTTTGAAAAAGGGCTCTACCAGCGTGCGGCCACAGTACTGATGGATGCCTTCAATCGCTCTAAGAACGAAGAGCAGCGGATGAAGATACTGATTGAGCGTCAGCGTTGCCTGAGCATGGCGCCGAAAGTGAAAGCACCCTCTGATGCATGGTGTCTGGCTGGCCGAGCGAGGAATGTCTGATGAAATACTCACTGATTTACGCTGACCCAGCCTGGCTTATGACAACAAAGCCAGTAACGGTGCAGCAGAAGATCACTACGACACGATGAAACTGATCGACATGAAGCGCTTGCCGGTTTGGGACCTGGCTGCCGATGATGCAGTTCTGGCTATGTGGTTCACCGGTACGCACACCCGAGAGGCTATCGAGCTGGCTGAAGCGTGGGGCTTTAAGGTCCGCACGATGAAGGGCTTAACCTGGGTAAAGTTCAACCCACTGGCAGAGAAGCATATCAACAAAGCACTTCAGGCAGGCCGTGTAGAGGATTTTTATGACTTCCTCGACCTGCTGAACGCACAGACACGCATGAACGGCGGGAACTACACCCGAGCCAATACCGAAGACCTCTTGATCGCCACCAGGGGAAAAGGACTTGAACGCAAATGCGCCAGCATCAAGCAGGTTATTTACAGCCCACTCGGTGAGCACAGCCAGAAGCCAGCAGAGGCGCGTTTCCGTCTGGAGATGCTTTACGGTGATGTTCCACGCATCGAACTATTCAGCCGTTGCGGTGCGCCTGGCTGGGACCACTGGGGAAATCAATCTGAATCACCAGCTGTTGAGCTTATACCGGCAGTTGCCGTTCCCATGAAAAAACTACAGGAGCGCGCCGCATGAAAAAGCTATCTACCGAGCATGAGAACGCTGTGCGTGATGTAGCCCGTCAATGCAACGATGCCATCAAAAAAGCCCTAAAGCAGAAGCCAAAGCCAAGCTGGAATGTCGTAGTGCCTCCGATCCTGAAGGAGTACCACGAGAAGGTTAAACCGATGGGTGTAAGCCTGGTGATGTTCAACAGCGTAATCGGACGCCTGAACGGGCGTTATGGAGTCGAGTCATGATCGAATTAACGCCGCGTCAGAATGAAGTGTTCGAAGCTATCAAGGTTCATATCGAAAAGGCTGGCTTCCCACCTACGATGCTGGAGCTTGCCGGATTAATTGGCTGCGCATCACCGAACGCTGCTGTAGCGCACGTGAAGTCACTTAAGAAAAAGGGTTACATCACTGTTGCTCCTGGCGCAGCCAGGGGCATTACCGTCGTCAAAACGGAATGGGATGCAGATCCAGTGACGATCATCAAAGACCTGCTATCCGGTGGAGATAAGGCCAGAGATAACGCTGTTGAATGGCTGAAAAAACAGGGAGTGACGTTATGAAACTGGTGCTCCCGTTCCCACCGAGCGTAAACACATACTGGCGAGCCCCGAATAAGGGGCCATTAAAGGGTCGCCATTTGATCAGCGCCAAAGGCAGGGCATATCAAAGCGCGGCCTGTGTCGCCATTGTCGAGCAGCTTCGCTTCCTTCCAAAGCCATCAACAGCCCCGGCAGCCGTCGAAATTATATTGTACCCACCAGACGAACGCCGCCGCGACATCGACAACTACAACAAGGCTCTGTTTGATGCGCTTACGCATGCTGGCATTTGGGAGGATGACAGCCAGGTGCAGAGAATGCTGGTGGAGTGGGGGCCGAAGGTACCGGGTGGACGTGTAGAAATATCGATCAAGAAACATGAACCTCTGGCGGGTGCAGCCGCCTGATAAGTGGAGAAGAGCATGAATCAGATGAACATCACCGTAACGTGTCCTACGCACCATGCCGCCGCGATAGGTCAGCAGATAACGATGTCCAGTCGTGAAATTGCGAAGCTGGTCGATTCCCGTCACAGCAATGTCTGCGTAACCATCGAGCGACTGATGAAATCCGGCGTGATTGGGGGGTATGCTGCAATGCAGTACACCCATCCTCAGAACCAGCAGGTTTACCACTACTACGAAGTTAACAAGAGAGATAGCTATGTGATCGTCGCGCAGCTGTGCCCGGAGTTTACCGCCCGTCTGGTTGATCGCTGGCAGGAACTGGAGAGCGGGGCCGGGATGATTGTTCCCCAAACACTCCCTGAAGCACTCCGGCTCGCCGCTGATCTTGCTGAACAGAAGCAACGTCTGAGTGAAGAGCTGGCAATTGCCGCACCAAAGGCTGAATTTGTTGATCGCTACGTCAAAGCCACCGGGTCAATGACATTCCGGCAGGTTGCCAAGCTCCTTAACGCCAAAGAACCCGAGTTCGCGATGTTCCTCATTGAGAACGGCATCATGTACCGCCTGAACCGCGTGCTTACTCCGAAGAGTAAACACATCGAAGCAGGCCGATTTGAAGTTAAGACCGGGACCACCAACCAGACCAACTATGCGTTCAATCAGTCTCGTTTCACGGCGAAAGGGGTGCGCTGGATAGGTGGACTTTGGGCAGAGTATGTCGCTAAGGGGCAAATTGCGTGAGAGCCATACTAACGCCTGAAATTGCGCCGATGTCCGGGGTGGTTCTGTTCCGCCCTGGTAACGAACTGCTCTGGCTATTCCGTCAGGGAAGGGTAGTTATTGAGTCACCATCCGAAGCCATCCAGCATCTGCCATCTGGATTAATCCCTGAAGCCCACCAGCCCCTGACTGACGATGCCAACATGCAGGCTATTTTCGTTAACGAGAGGGTCATTCAGCGAGCCGGTGGATTGAGTAGCCTTGATGCCTGGCTGGAGAGAAAATTTGAATGTCAGTGGCCTCATACTGACTGGCATGCCAGTGATTTTACGGTTATGCGCCACGCTCCGGGGAGCATTCGTGTTTGCTGGTCATGTGATAACCATTTACGTGAGCAAACCACTGAAAGACTGGCAGGAATTGCCATGCAGAACCTGGTAAAATGGCTGCTGGAAAGGGTAAATATTGATTTAGGTTTCAGCCCTGACCACACTCTTTCACTTCCTGAGTTCTGCTGGTGGATGGTACGTAATGATCTGGCTGACCTTGTTCCTGAATCGGTGGCGAGTAAAGCACTCAGAATCAAGCCAGAACAGCACAGTTCAGTGATGAGGGAAAGCGACATTGTCCCATCATTACCGGCTACGCAAATCTTTCAGGAGAAGGCAAAAAAGATAGTGGCTGTGAGGGTCGATCCTGAAACGCCGGAATCTTTCATGCTGAGGCCAAAGCGACGACGCTGGGAAAACGAGAAATACACCCGCTGGGTGAAGTCGCAGCAGTGCAGTTGCTGCAATAACCCGGCAGACGACCCACACCACCTGATAGGCCACGGGCAGGGTGGAATGGGTACCAAAGCGCATGACCTGTTTGTGATACCGCTGTGCAGAGCACATCACGACGAGTTACACGCTGATCCTGTGGCATTTGAAGCGAAATACGGCGACCAGTTAACGCTGCTGTTTCGGTTTTTAGATCGTGCGCTGGCAATCGGCGTACTGGCGTAAGTGGAGACGCAAATGATCAATCCTTCAGAAGTAGGCAAATACGGCGAGTTGGTTCGCCTTCGCACTCTCGAAAGTATCTGGGTACAGGGAAAGCTCCGCATGTGGGGCCGCTGGTCTTATATCAGTGGTGGCTCGGGCGGAAACATGTTCAACCAGCTGCTGGCATCCGGGAAAATAACCAAATCCGCCATCAACGATGCGCTGCGCCGCATGAAGAAATCCGGCATCACCAAACCCGAGCTGGAAGCGTACCTGCAAGAAATTCTCGACAGTAAAAACAAAACTGGCCTGGCGTTCTGCTCGGACGAAGAGGGGCTTAAGATTGACGGCGTTATTGCGGCAGTGCTGATGAACGAAGAATACCGTGGGCTGTATAGTGTGATTGTTGATCGTCATCGTCTGCGTAAAAGCAAACTCCAGATGGCTAAAGAGCTTAATTCAAAACACCCTGACTGGACCCTCATCACTTGCCGTCGTCGCATTGATACATGGGTCAGTCTTGCAGAATCGATCCTTTACGCACCACTTTGTGACGCGTTCGGCACAAATAGCGACAGATTTAAGTTGCAGAGTGAGCAAGAAAGTGCTTAAATTGTGGTAGGCTCGGGACGTTAAAGCGAACTGAGCAGCAAGCTTAAAACCCGCAAGCAATGCGGGTTTTTTGTTATCATGACCTTTTTAATCCATTAAGGTCTCATCATGTGGTTAGGCATACCATTCCTGTACGTTCAAGAGCGTTTAGCAGATACAATTAGTATTGATAAAATTGCTACAGTTTCAGTAGATTCTTCATTCTCATGGGAAACCATAATTGCCGCCTTTATTAGCGGCTTGGTTCCGGCAATGATTTCTTTATATGTTATCCGGCAAAATAATGAATCGGTTAGATATCAACAAAGCCGTGAAGACAAAAGGAACTATGCAGCTCATGTTAGGCTTAACGTCAGTGAATATGCATATCATCTCACGAAAGTAAAAGAGCTACATTCTGAATGGGTGAATGAAGGGATTAAAGGTGTTAGCTATAAACGCTCTGAAATTGAAAAAAATATGTCGGTTGCTTTACTAGAACTTGAGAAATATAAAGTAAGTTTGCTGATATCAATACTTGAAGATGAAAAAGGATTGTCCTTTAAGAAATCAATAAATGACATCCAAGGTTATTTGTCAGGAATAATAATAAAGAAATATGCAAGTATAAATGACTCAAGCGACTGGGTTGATAAATACTCTCATTTTATATCTGATGCTAATAAATATCTTAATGACTGACCATTCACTCGATTAACACATAAGCCACGTTTTGTGGCTTTTTTTATCCCCTCATTTTGAGAGGACTCACGGCAATAAGAGGGGGCTAAATGTCCGATCCTGTTTCTGGTACTACGGTAGCGGCTGGTGGTCTGATGGGGGCCAGCATGTTCGGCCTGGCAACAGGCATAGATTACGGTGTGGTGTTTGGCGCATTCGCTGGTGCGGTGTTCTATGTCGCTACGGCGGTTAATATCAGCCGCCTTAAGCTGGTGGGCTACTTCATCACTTCCTTCATCTTCGGCGTTATCGGAGCTCCACTGCTTGGATCTTACTTCTCCAAATGGACGGGGTATAGCGACAGGCCACTTGATGCGCTGGGCGCGGTCATCGTAGCCGCTATTGCTATTAAGCTGCTGACGTTCGTCAACAGTCAGGATTTGGGTAGCCTGTTTGGAATTCTCTCGCGTTTACGTGGTGGAGGGGCCAGCAATGGTAACAAGTGATCCGAGTGCAATGGCAAACGCAATTATCTCTGCTGTTATCGTTATTGCACTGATGTTCTACCAGCGTGGCGGGGCGAGACATCGCCCTCTGATATCGCTGATGGCTTATTTCACGGTGCTGGTATACGCCAGTGTCCCTTTCCGTTATTTGTTCGGCCTGTACCATGAATCCCACTGGTTTGTGGTGTTGGTGAACGTCCTGATTTGTGCTGCCGTTCTCTGGGCTCGGGGAAACGTAGCACGTCTGGTTGATGCACTGAGGCACTAATGAACCAATCACAATTTCAGAGGGCGGCTGGTATCAGCGCCGGGTTACCTGCGCGCTGGTTTCCGCATATCGACGCCGCTATGAAGGAATACGGCATAACCACACCGCTTGATCAGGCGATGTTTATTGCCCAGATGGGGCATGAAAGCACCAGATTCACCCGGCTGGTGGAAAACCTGAATTACGCTGCTGAAAACCTGGTACCGACGTTCGGCAGCCACCGCATCACTCCACAGCAGGCCGCCGCACTTGGCAGAACGGCAGAGCACCCGGCTAATCAGAGAGCGATCGCCAATCTGGTATACGGTGGTGAGTGGGGAAAAGAACACCTGGGCAATCAGGTTGCCGGTGATGGATGGAAATATCGCGGTCGCGGCCTGAAGCAAATCACCGGGCTCAGCAATTATCGCAACTGTGGCCACGCGCTGAAGCTGGACCTTGTAACCCAGCCTGAATTGCTTGAACAGGATGAATACGCCGCGCGCTCAGCCGCATGGTTCTATGTCTCTCGCGGTTGCCTGCTTCATTCCGGTGACGTGGAGCGCGTGACACTCCTTATAAATGGCGGCAGAAACGGGTTGGATAAACGCCGCGCGCTGTTCAACCTGGCGAAATCCGTTCTGGTGTGAGGTGAATGTGGGTATCGAAACGATAATAGGGCTGGCCGCACTGGTCATTTCCGCCATTGCCGGCGCTTTTGGTCTGGGTCATATTCGCGGCACCAGCAAAGCGGAAGCGAAAGCCGACCAGCAACGCTCCGAAGATAACGCAGCTGCAACGGTCGCAGCAGCTGAACGCCGGATAGATGCAACGAAAGAGGCCAGCAATGTACAGCAGACTGTTAACCATATGCCTGGCGACGATGTTGATCGCGAGCTGCGGGACAACTGGACCCGTAAGGGTTGAGGTAGTGGACACGGCTTGCGACTGGGTTAAACCCATCTACGGCACAGCGCACGACTGGGATGTGCTGGATCGCCAGACCAAGAAAGACATCCTGGCGCATAACAAAGCGTGGCAGGCTAACTGCCAGAAACAAACCAGCGCCTCGCAATAGCGGGGCTTTTTACTATCCGAGGAAACCCCATGACCGTTCGCGCTAAATTCCGCTGCCACTTTATTCAGAAAGCAGATGGCGATTCACACCGTACAATTCACATGAGCCCCGTGACCGCTGACACAGAAGAAAACAAGTCATGGTCAAAGTACACGCCTGGCGGCCAATTGCAGCTGGTTGTCTGGAACCCGGCTGCATTCGAACAGTTTGAGCAGGGCAAAGAGTACTTCATCGATATTCAACCAGCGCAGTAACCATTACAAAGCTCATCTGCGGGTGGGCTTGATAATGGTAAGTATTGTCTTCGGGCAGGCTTTGTAGATGTTAAGCGATTATTAAGAGGCAATCATGACTTTAGCTGAACGTGTAAAGAGAATTGAGAGCGAATTAAAAGATATTAAATCGCAACTCAATTCTGGTACCGATTCTAGGAAAACAGCAAAAGCAATGCCCTTATCCAGTCTTGCAAAAGAGGGAGGTATCCCTGGGGGGTTAGTTAAAAAATGTTAACTCAAATACTTGATTGGAAAAATCCATCGTAAGGGCGCCCATTTTAATTAGTTGCATTCCGAAAACGACCTGGAATTTTCTCCCGTTACTTACCAATGGCACTGAAGTCAATTCTGTTGAAAAAACTCTTTCGTCCTCAGTGAACGATATTACCGCATGCCGAACTGTAGTTTCTATTGTTGAGGTGGCTCCGCTCACAGTTGTTTTTTCCGCGATTGGGAGTTTTAAATCGTCAGCAAAGTCTGAATCCACATAGCAAAGATCTGCTCCGGTATCTATAAGTGCGTAGGCACCAGCCTTCAATCCATTTGGTTTATAAACGTTTATATCTTTTGAGCTACTTGGCCATACTGTCAATGGAACTACGGGAATTGCATGCTCCGTGGGGGTATCTGATACCGATCCATCAATATGGGAAATAAACTTGATTTTTACTTTGGTGATCATCCTTTTTCCTTCGAAGAGTTATTCAGCCATTCCTCCTCTTTGCGTGAATCAGTGTCCCACCACTGACGGGCTGAATGTTTACCTTAACCAGGGCTAATACAAAGCAACATCCTGATATACAGACAGTAGCCGCCATCGTGCGGCTTTTTATGCGCATCGCACGCGCACATCAAAGAAAGTCTTTCAGCTGTGAGCCTGGGCAAACCGTTAACTTTCGGCGGCTTTGCCGTGCGACAGGCTCACGCCTAAAAGGAAAATTAAAATGTCAGAACCTTCAATCGTCCCTTACGTAAAAACCACTCCCAAACCTTTTGGTGTGGACGTCAAATGGAAATGGCCGGGTGGCTGCTCGGTGCTAGAACTGCAATGCCTTCATGAAGATGGCCGACTTATGAAAGAACGCATCTTCTGGCCAGCTACCGTATGCCTTATTTCCGGGCTCAAAACTGGTGAGCGAGTTCAGGTGCGTCTGCGTCCAATTGCAGAGGATGGCTCAGCACGAGATTGGC